>JBEKPL010000044.1:0-21442 GCA_049520815.1 Candidatus Limnocylindrales bacterium | reverse complement strand
GCTGACCCTGGGGCCCGACCCCGTGTTTGCGAGCGGCACGACGGCCGTGAGCGGCGCAAGCTTGCCCAGCCGCGCCTCGATCGACCAGCCGGGCTCCGGCTCCATGCCGTCGAAGTCGACGTCGGCCAGCAGCTCGAAGGTGCCGGTCCGGAGATCGTCGGTGAGGCCGGCGTTGACCCGGACGTCGGCCAGATGGACGCGCGGCGTGGCATACAGACAGACGGAGCGGGTGATGCCGCCGTGCCACCACTGGTCCTGGTCCTCGATGTACGTGGCGTCGGACCACTTCACGACGCGCAGTGAGATGGAGTTGGCGCCGGGCCGAACGACGCTCGTGACGTCGAACTCGGCGGCCAGGTGCGAGTCCTTGCTGACGCCGATGCGATGCCCGTTGACGCTGGCGATCAGGACGCTCTCCGCAGCGCCGACGTGCAGGACTATCCGGCGGCCGGCGAGCCACTGCGCGGGCAGCTCGAAATCGCGCTCGTAGACCCCGGTCGGGTTTGTCTCCGGAAGCTCCGGCGGATTGCCGGGGAACGGCATCTGGACGTTGGTGTAGTGAGGCAGGTCGAAGAAGCCCTGCATGGTCCAGCAGCCGGGGACGTCCACCTCGCTCCAGGTCGCCGCCAGCTCTTCCTCAGGCGTGTGCAGAAGCTGGAAGCGCCATCGGCCGTCCAGGTCCACGCGATCGGTGTGCGGCACGCTGTGCATCGGCAGGCGATTGAGGGCCGTCAGCTCCGGAGTCGTCCACGGTTTCGACGTCATGGGTCAACCAACCTCCATCTCGGGTCAGGCCGGCCGGGTCCACGACCGGCGGATGCCTGACCCGGGGGCTACTCGCTCGCCACTCGTTTCGGTTCCACTCGCGGACGACCGGGTGCAAAGCGACAAGCCCATTGTGCTCCGGCTCGTTGCCAGCCCCGGCCGGCGGCTGCAGGCGCGAGGAGCGGCTCGCCAGGTGGGATCGCGGCCCGCGCGGCCCGCGCGGCCGGCCCGGGCGCAGCCGGCTCGGACGCGGCCCGGGGTCGGGAGATCATGGTGCGACCTCAGGGGAGCGCATCGCGCTCCTAGGTGGCTTCCAAAACGTAGATCCGGGCGCGGAAATCTCCCCTGGTGGCGGATTCGCGGCCGGATTCGAGGACGAGCCCGGCGGCCATCAGTTCGTCTCCGCCTAGCACCGGCGAGACCTCGGCGGGGCCCTCTTCGACTCCCCCGGCCGGCCAGACCGAGACCCGATACGAGGAGGCCGCGTCCAGGCCGCGGAGGCGCAGCCGTCTCGGTCCGGGATTCGGCCGGCTGAGCACCTCGTAGTAGCCCACGATCGCCGACCGGGCATCCTCCGCCACGGCCATCCAGGCGGTCTCGTTGCCGTCGCCTTCGAACGGGCTTAGCAGGCGCAGGAACCTGCCTCTCTGGAACAAGTCGCGCCACCGCTTGTAGAAGGCGACCTGGTCCGCGATCCTCGCCCGCTCTTCCGGCGGCAGGGCCGTGGGGTCGAGCTCGTAGCCGAAGACGCCGAAGAACGCGACCGCGGCCCGGGTGGCCAGGGGCGTGACCCGCCCGACCTGGTGGTTCGGAACCGCGGAGACGTGGGCCGCCATGGAGCTGATCGGGTATGCCAGCGAGGTGCCCCACTGGATCTTGAGGCGCTCGATCGCGTCCGTGTCGTCGCTGGCCCAGGCCTGCGGCGCGAAGGCCAGCATGCCCGGATCGAACCGACCGCCGCCGCCGGCGCAGGATTCGAACAGTATCCCTGGGAACGCCTTCGTCAGACGCTCGTACAGGGAGTACACGCCCAGGATGTACCGGTGCGGGAACTCGCCCTGCCGCCACGCCTGCAGGGTGGGGCTGAAGGGCTCGGTCATGGCGCGGTTCATGTCCCATTTCACGTACGATATCGGGGCGCTGCCGAGGATCGCCGAGAGGCTCTCGAAGAGGTAGTCGACGACCTCCGGCCGCGACATGTCCAGCACGTACTGGTTGCGGCTCTCGGTGCGGGGCCGCGACGGGATGCCGACGGCCCAATCCGGATGCTCGCCGAAGAGCCGGCTCCGGCGGCTCACCATCTCCGGCTCTATCCAGATCCCAAACTTCATCCCCAGGGCCTCGACCTTTCGAGCCAGGGATCCGAGACCGCCCGGCAGCTTGGCGAGGTTCACCTCCCAGTCGCCCAGGGAGCTGGAGTCGTCGTCGCGCAGACCGAACCAACCGTCGTCCAGGACGAACATCTCGATCCCCATCTCCCGGGCGGAGGAGGCGATGGCCAGCAGCCTGGCCTCGTCGAAGGCGAAGTACGTCGCCTCCCAGTTGTTGATGACGATGGGCCGGGCTCGGTCGCGCCACGAGCCGCGCGCCAGTCGCTCGCGGAAGAGACGGTGAAGCGCATCGCTGAGCGTGCCGAGGCCGTCGCCGGAATAGACCACGACGGCCTCCGGCGTGACGAAGTCCATGCCGGGATCGAGGACCCAGACGAAGCCCTCCGGATTGATCCCGATGCGCACCCTGGCCGTCCCGAACGGCTCGACCTCCGCCTCGGCCAGGAAGTTGCCCGAATAGACCAGGCTCAGGCCTATGGCCTCTCCCGAGGCTTCCGTGGTGCTCGGCCGAACCAGGGCCAGGAATGGATTGTGCTGGTGGCTCGAGGCTCCCCGCGAGCTCGCCACGGACTGGCGTCCCGGCCGCATGTCGTGTCTCTCGACGTGCCGCTCTCGCGTCCAATCGCCGCTCAGCGCCAGGAGCTGCCAGTCCGAGTCGGGCAGGTCCAGCGAGGCGCTCATCGCGCCCCTGATGATCAGCGCCGTCTTGCCCGTGTTGACGATGCGGGCGCTGCGCACGACCAAGGGGCGGTCGTCGTAGAGGGTGTAGAGCAGCCGGACCTCGACCTCGGCGATGGCGTCCTCCAGGACCACCTCGAGCGTCTCCGCCTCGCCGCCGACCTCAACGTATGTCGACGGCAGCCCCGCAAGCGCGGGCTTGCCCGGGACGATGCGGTGGCCGGTGTACTGGAGGTCCAGCACGCCCGAGCCGTCGGCCTGCTCGACGGCCAGCGCCGGAGGGCGGAAGTCGCCGCTGCCGCCGGTCGGGAACTCGAGGGGCAGGGGCTCACCCAGCCGGTTCGAGAAGCCGTAGAAGCTCCCCGGGACCAGGTGGGCGTAGGATCTGCCGGCCGCGAGGGCCGGTCCGAAGTAGAGATGGCCGAGCCAGCGGTTCTCCAGGACGCGGGCGACGTAGCTGACGCGGTCGTTCCGGAGGTGAAACTCCCGGGACTCCGGGTTCCACTCGATGGGCATCAGATCTCCGGTGGCGGCGACGTCCCGCGGCCGCGGCCGCGGAGGGCCGGCCCGGTCAGCCCTTGGCCGAGCCGAGCGTAAGGCCGCTGACGAAGTAGCGCTGCAGGGCCAGGAAGACCACGATCGTCGGTATCGCCGCCATCACCGAGGCGGCCGCCACCTGTGTCGGATCGGTGAAGAACTGGCCCGACAGGTTGTTCAGGGCCGCGGTGATCGGACGCTTGTCGCCGGTCTTGAAGAGCATCAAGGCCCAGAAGAAGTCGTTGTAGATCCAGGTGAAGAGCAGCGTGGCCAGCGCCGCCAGGGCGGGCGTGCACAGGGGCAGGATGATGCGCCGGTAGACGGCCAACACTCCCGCGCCGTCTATCATGGCCGCTTCGACCAGCTCCTTGCTCAGCGTCTTCATGTAGTTGCTCAGCACGAAGGTGCAGAAGCCGGTCTGGAAGGTCGTGTGGATCAGGATCAACCCGACGAACTGGTCGTAGACCCGCCCGTTGTCGCTGAGTTGGGCGAAGAGCGGGATGGCGGGGAGACCGGCGAACGTGAGATTGTACAGGCGGTAGAGCGGCACGATGATGACCTGCGGGGGCAGCAGGTTGCCGGCCGTGAAGAGCATCAGGACCAGGAGGTTGAGCCGCCAGCTGTATTTCGAGATGGCGAAGGCCAGCATCGAGGAGATCCACAGCGTCAGGATCACGGCCGGAATGGTTATGACGGCCGTGTTCCAGTAGTAGCCCAGGAACGGGTATCCGTTCCAGACGGTGGTGTAGTTGTCCAGGTTGAGTGTGCTCGGCAGCGAGAAGGGCCCGTTCGGGTTGATGACGATCTCGCCGTACGGCCGGAGCGACATGTAGACGGCGTACAGCATCGGCCAGGCGAAGATGAAGGCCAGCACGGACAGGAAGATGTGCAGGCCCGCCCGTGACAGGCGGCGCCGAGCGCGGTTACGCGTGGTCCGCTGACCGGCCATCACGGTGGCGCTCACTAGTCCTCCGACCTCATGACTCGCGTCAGGTAGATGCCGATCGGGACCAGCGAGATCGTCAGCAGGACGACCGCGATCGCCGACCCGAAGCCGAGGAGGCTGGCCTCGCTGATGCTGTTGTTGGTGATCAGCGTCGACAGCAGCTCAAGCCCGAACTTGCCCTTGTTGATGATGTAGACGATGTCGAAGGCGCGCAGCGCCTCGATCACGGTCACCACCACGATGACCACGTTGATCGGCGCCATCACCGGGAAGACGACGTGGAAGAATGTCTGGCGCTCGTTCGCCCCGTCGATGGCCGCGGCCTCGCGCAGGGAGGGATCGACGCTCTTCAGGCCGGCCAGGTACAGGACCATGATGTAGCCGATGTGGCGCCAGCAGGCCGCAAGGATGGCCGCCAGGATGTTCTGGGAGATGGGGAACGGGAGACCGAAGACGGTCGACGAGTCTCCCAGCCAATCCGGCGCGTCCGCGGCACCCACGAGGTGCATGTTGACCAGGGCGCTGTCGATGAAGCCATTAGCGGCGAGCGGCGCGTACTGCAGCTCCCAGATGAAGCCGACGAGCGCGAGAGAGAGCACCACCGGCGTGAAGAAGATGGTCTGATAGATCCGCGACCCCCTCATCTGGCGGTCGAGACAGACTGCCAGCAGGATCCCCATCGGCGTGGCGAAGCCGACGAAGACGAGCAGCCAGAGCACGTTGTGCGCCAGCGCCGGCCAGAAGAACGGGTACGTCGTGAACAGCTGGGTGAAGTTGTCCAGGCCGACGAACTTGATCGGCTGCACGCCGTCCCAGTTCGTGAACGCCAGGCCGACTGAGACGAGCGCCATCCCCCAGATCAGGGCGAGGAAGATGGCGAGCGGAATGCCCACCATGAGGGCGAGCACGAGCTTGTCGCGCCGGGTCAGCAGGCTGTAGCGCCGGCGCTTCCTGGGCTTTGAGACTCCCGCCCCGACGACGGCCGCCGGGGCGGGGGTCAGAGCCTCGGGCTCTAGCTGTGACATGGAAGGGATTGTAGCTACTGGCTGGTCTGAAGCCTAGCCGTTGTAGGCCGGCAGCTTGTCCCAGAAGTCCTGGATCGAGGCCTGGAACTTGGCCAGATCCTGGGTCGGGGTCTTGAGGAAGGTGAGCAGGAAGCTCTGCATCGCGTTCGCGCCGGCGAAGTCCGGTCGGGTGTCGCGATCGAGGAACTGGGTGATCTTCTGGGCCTTGCTGACGATGTCGACGGCCTTCTTGGTCAGGACGTCGTAGCTGCTGGTGTCGGCGTCAGAAGCGCACGGGATGAAGCCATTGTTGGCCTCATACATGAGCAGCTGGCTGGAGCCCTTCGCCCAGAACGCCAGGTAGGCCTTGACGTTGGCAAGGTCGGCCGCGAGCGTCGGGGACTTGGAGCTGGCCATCCAGATGTCGATCGGGGCGTCGAGCGCCTGCTCGGCGTCCCACTGGTTGCCCATGAACGGGAAGGGGAAGAAGTCGATGTCGGCCACGACGGTCTTGTCGACGGTCGCGACCTCACCCGTCATGAACAGGCCGAGGAAGTACATCCCGGCCTGGTTGCGGACGAGAGTGTCGCAGGCCTGCTGCCAGGTGAGACCCGGATAGCCTGCCGTGTAGTACGGGATGAGCTTGGCCCACGTCTGGAAGACGGTGGTGACCTTCGGATCGGTCCACTTGTTCTTGCCGGTCATCAGGCCGACGTGGAAGTCGTAGCCGTTCAGGCGAAGGTCGAGGATGTCGAAGGTGCCCATGGCCGGCCAGCCGTCCTTGTCGCCGAAGGCCATGGGCGTGATGCCATCCTTCTTCATCTTGTCGCACAGGGCGAGGAAGTCCGTCCAGGTCGCCGGGACGGTGTAGCCCTTGGACGAGAAGAAGCTCTTGCGATAGAAGACGCACCAGGGGTAGTAATCGACCGGGATGCCGTAGACCTTGCCGTCGTTGCCGACCACGGAGTTGGCGAAACCGGCGGTGAAGTTGGCCTTGACGGTGGCCCAGACGTCGTCGATCGGCGTGGCCAGGCCCTTATCCGCGAAGAACCGCATCCGGTAGCCGGAGAACCACGTGTAGGCGTCGTCCGGGGTGCCGCCCAGGTAGTTGTTGATCTGGTCCTGGAAGGTGTTGTGGTCGACGGTGTTCATGGTGGGCGCGAGTCCGGTCGCAGCCTTGAAGGCGGCGTTGACCGCGTCCATGCCCTTCTTGTCGCTCGCGTCGGAATGGTTGCTCCCGATCTTGAGCGCGCCGGTGAGCTGAGTGGGAGTGGTCGGGGCGGGCGTTCCGGCCGGTGTGGGGGTGGCCGGGGCCGGAGTGGCCGGGGCGGGGGTTGGGCTTGCGGCGGTCGATGAGCACGCTGCAATGACGGCGGGCAGGACGGTCAGGCCGGCGGCGCCGACCAACCCCTTCTTGAGGACCTCCCGCCGGGTGACCTGCCCGCCTTGAAGCAGGCCAGCCCGCTTGTCTTGATCATCCATGAACAGTTGCTCCTCCCTTGATGACCGCATGAAACGGTCGTGGTTCAACAGGAACCAACAGGACGCCGCGATTGTCCCGCCGCGTCGGCGTCCGTGTCAAGGGGTTTACGCGGGAAAGTGGGGAATTATGGTGGAAAACGTTGACTTACGCGGTCGGCTGCGGCAGGATTGAGAATAGGTAGTGGGGTGGGAAGGACACGCCAACGACCGCACCAGGTGGGTCCCGAACCAGTGGAGCGAGTAGAGCGAGTGGAGCGAGTAGAGCGAGTGATGGAGGAGACGCCGGATCTGGATGCGGGCGCCAAGAGGCCCGCCCTCGCCAGGCAGCGTCAGACCCTGATCCTTGAACGCGTACGCGAGCAGGGTGCGGTCCGTGTCGCCGATCTCGTGCGCGCGCTCGGCGTTTCCGACATGACCATCCGGCGCGATCTCGAGCTGCTGCACGAGCGCGGATTGATCGAGAAAGTCCACGGCGGCGCGGCGGCGATCGAAGGCAGCTCGCTCTTCGAGCCCGGCTTCATCGTGAAGTCGTCGCTGATGCAGAACGAGAAGTCGGCCATCGCGGGGAGCGCGGCCTCGATGGTCGCACCGGGCACCGCGATCGCCATCTCCGCCGGCACGACGACCTACGCCCTCGCCAGACGGCTGATCGACGTCCCCGGCCTGACGGTCCTGACCAATTCGGTACCGGTTGCCGACGTTCTCTACAGAGACGGCCGCCCGGACCAGACGGTCATCCTGAGCGGTGGCGTGCGCACCCCCTCCGATGCTCTCGTCGGGCCTTTCGCCGTAGAGGTCATCCGGGCGCTGCACGTGGATACCGTCTTCATGGGCAGCCACGGCATGGACTATCGGGCCGGCTTCACGACGCCGAACATCCTCGAGGCGGAGACGAACCGCGCCCTGATCGAGGCAAGCCGACGCCTGGTCGTTCTGGCCGACCACACCAAGTGGGGCGTCATCGGCATAAGCTCGGTGGCGCGGCTGGAGGACGCCGACACAATCATCACCGACAGCGGCCTAGATCTGGCAGCCCGCAGCCAGCTGGCTTCGGCGGTTCGAAGGCTGATGCTGGTGGACGTCGCAACCGGCGATGTCCAAACGATCGAGCGCGGGGACGGCCAGTCCGCCGGTCCGCTCAAGCCGGGGGGGCATGCGTGAGCAGGCGTCTCACCGCGCCCATGCTCGTGTCTCAACCGCACCGCCGCTACAACGCGCTGTCCGGCGAATGGCTGCTGGTTTCGGCTGAGCGGACCAGCCGACCGTGGCTCGGCCACGAGGAAGTCCCGCAGTCTGGTGACCTGCCGACCTACGACCCTTCCTGCTACCTGTGCCCGGGCAATGTCAGGGCTAACGGCGAGCGGAATCCGGAATACGACTCCACCTTCGTGTTCACCAACGACTTCGCTGCGCTGCAGCCAGACTCGCCGGCGGCATCCTTCAGCAACGGTCTCCTGCGGGCGGAAAGCGAACGGGGCGAGTGCCTGGTCATCTGTTTCTCGCCGCGCCATGACCTGAGCATGTCACGCATGAACGTGGCTCAGGCCCGCACCGTAGTGGACCTCTGGTCGACGGAGTCGGCGTCTCTGGGAAAGCGTTTCGAGTGGGTCCAAGTCTTCGAGAACCGCGGCGCGGCGATGGGGGCGTCGAACCCCCATCCTCATGGGCAGATCTGGGCGGGCAACGCCCGGCCGCGCGAGGCGGAGAGAGAGGACGTGACCCAGCGCCACCACTTCGAGGCCACAGGCCACAGGCTCCTGCTCGACTACGCGGATCAGGAGCTAGGTGGGCCCAGGGAGATCGAAGCCGACGATGACTGGCTGGTCGTTGTTCCGTTCTGGGCTATCTGGCCTTTCGAGACATTGATCATCCCCCGACGGCCCGTTTCCCGGCTACCGGACCTGGACGATCGCCAGCGCAACTCGTTGGCGGATCGGCTGGTCCGGTTGCTGCATGGCTACGACGGATTGTTCGAGGCCCCTTTCCCGTACTCGATGGGATGGCACCAGGCGCCGTTTGACGGCGTCGAAAGACCGCACTGGCAGCTCCACGCCCACTTCTACCCACCTCTTCTCCAGGCCACGCTACGCAAGTTCATGGTCGGCTACGAGCTGCTTTCCGAACCGCAGCGTGACATCACCGCGGAATACGCCGCGGAACGGCTGCGCACGGCGATCCGCAACACGACAACAGCCGCAAAGCCGGCGACTGAACGACGAAGGTAAGGAGGACGACATGGCAGGCCTTACCCCGACCCATCTTCTGATCCTGTCCATCGCGTTGATCGTGGTCGGGCCGGGGAAGCTGCCTGAGGTCGGTGCCTCGATCGGCAAGAGCGTCCGCGTTCAGACGCGCCTACCCGACCCCGGCCGGAGATCCGGCGGCTGGCCTTCAGCCAGCGCTCGCCGAGTACCGACCGGTCACAGGCACAATCGTCGAACCTCCGCCCACGCCACGGGTCGACTGAGCGCTGCGACTGACAGGGCCACGCCGATCCGCCTCCATTTGGTTGGCGGCTCCAACCGGGACCGGAGCCGCCAACCAAATTGATCGAGTTGGGGGGCAGGCCGATTGGAATGCTGAAGCTGGGGTACGTCCGCCGTGAGTGAAGAATCGATTGAGAGCAACGCCACTGGCGCCCGTGCCGCCAACCTGAGAGCGCGTCTGGCGGCCATCGCCGCGGCGGATGCCGCAGCGCCTGATGCCGTCGAGAGCCCGATCCGATTGGTTCGAGCGCCCGGGCGGGTGAACCTGATCGGCGAGTACACGGACGTCAACGAGGGCTGGGTGCTGCCGGCCGCCATCGACCGTGAGGTATGGATCGCGTTTCAGCCCTGGGACAGAGCCGAGGTGCAGCTGACCTCCGTCGAGCTGGGCGAAACCCTGTCGTTCAGCTTCGACGCGCTCTCGCCCGAGCACGTCGGCGCGAGGCCGTGGATCGACTACATCGCCGGCACGGCCTGGGCGATGCGCGAGGCGGGCTTGCCCATCCGCGGGTTTCGGGGCCTGCTCAACTCCACGATCCCCGTCGGTTCGGGACTGAGCTCGTCTGCGGCGGTGGAGATGGCGGCGACCTGGGCTCTGGCCGACCCGCGAGCGCCGCGGCCCGCCCCGAGCGCCATGGCTTTGATCGCCCAGCGTGCGGAGAACGCCTACATGGGCGTTCAGTGCGGGATCATGGACCAGTTCGCCAGCGCCGCGGGCCGCAGCGGGCAGGCTCTCCTCATCGACTGCCGGCGCACCGAGGCCAGCCCCGTTCCGATACCGGCCGGACTGTCTCTCGTCGTCTGCGACACGAAGGCCCGGCGCGACCGGCTGGACGCATCCGCCTACAACACGCGGCGAGCCGAGTGCGAGCTGGGGGCTGAGCTGATCGCCGAACGCGAGCCCGGCGTCCGAACTCTCCGAGACGTGGACGAGGCCATGTTCGAGCGCCATCGCCACCTGCTTCCGGAGAACGTCGCCAGGCGCTGCGAGCACATCGTGCGTGAGGACGGACGCGTCCAGGCGACGGTCGCCGCCCTCACCAGCGGAGACCTGGCTGCCCTGGGCCGTCTCTTCGCGGCTTCACACGCCTCGCTGCGCGACCTCTTCGAGGTCAGCTGTATGGAGCTGGACACGATGGTCGATATCGCGACGGCTGTGCCGGGCGTCGTGGCCAGCCGAATGACCGGCGCCGGCTTCGGAGGCTGCACCGTCAGCCTGGTCAGGAAAGGCGCCGAGGGCGCGCTGGTGGAGCGCGTCCTGGGCGACTACCCGGCTCGGACCGGGATCACACCGGAGGTCTACGTCGTCTCCGCGACCGACGGCGCGGGGGTGGTCACCGAAGCGAGCGGCCAGGATCGCTGATGCGAATCCTTGTCAGCGGCGGCGCGGGCTACGTGGGCTCAGTGACCGTCGAGGTGCTCCACGAGGCGGGCCACGACGTCGTCGTCCTGGACGATCTGTCAACCGGGCACCGCGCCGCCGTCGTCGACGGGGTCGCGCTCCGCATCGGCAGCTACGGCGACCCGGAGACGCTCGCGCGGCTTCTCGACCGGCACCGAATCGAGGCCGTCCTCCACTGCGCCGCCAAATCCCAGGTCGCCGAATCAGTCGCCGATCCGGCGAAGTACTACCGGGAAAACGTCGCCGGGGGCGTCGTCCTCCTGGAAGGCTTGCGCCTGGCCGGGGTCAGACGAATCGTCTTCAGCTCGACCGCTGCCGTCTACGGCAAGCCCGAGCGAATGCCGATCACGGAGGACCAGGCTCCGGCACCGATCAGCCCCTACGGCGAGACGAAACGGACCTTCGAAGAGGGCTTGCGCTGGTACGGCCAGGCGTACGGACTGCGGAGCGTGATATTCCGCTACTTCAACGTCGCCGGGGCCTCGCGACGGAACGGCGAGGCCCATTCACCCGAGACGCACCTGATCCCCAACGTTCTGGCGGCTGCGGAGAGTGGCGGCGAGCTGACCATATTCGGCGACGACTTCGCGACGCCGGACGGCACCTGCATTCGAGACTACATTCACGTCCTGGACCTGGCGCGGGCTCATCTGCTCGCCCTCGAGGCAACGGACTCGAGCGACCGGCGGACGGGCCCGCCGGATGGCCCTTGCGCGCCGCTCCTGTGCAATCTCGGCAACGGGTCCGGCTTCAGCAACCGCGAGGTTGTGAGCGTCGCGGAACGCACCGCCGGGCGCGCCATCCGCTGCCGCGTTGGGCCGCCGCGGCCCGGCGATCCGGCCGTTCTGATCGCCAGCGCGGCGCGAGCCGGGGAGCTGCTCGGCTGGCGGCCGGCCCACGACTCGTTGGAGGTGATGGTCGGGTCAGCCTGGGAGTGGCGGCGTTCCCATCCGCAGGGATACGAGCCGGACACGCCGTGACTCGGGCCGGTCGCGCGGGCGCCGCAACGGGCCTCGGACGCTCAGATCGCGACGCCACGGAATCGCCCGTCCACCCATGCTGTGAGCCCGGCATACTTGGCGTCGCGCCGGCGCACGAGCTCGCCGGGCGGAGTTGACGATCGATCAGAGCCCAGAGCTCCGATCTGCCGTCGCCACCACAGGAGCCAGCCCGATGCCCCTTCGCGCACGTCGTCCGCGGTGGCTGCGCATTCCATCACGGCGACCCAGCGACGGCGGACCGAGCGATCCGAGCGATCCGAGCGATACCAGGACGCTCACGCTCGCCGGTCATCTCGTTGAGCTGCGCAATCGCATCTACATCAGCGTCCTGTCGCTCCTGCCCGGCACGGTCCTGGGTTACGTCTTCAGCGACGAGATAATCCGCATCCTCAAGGCGCCGCTCCCGACGAAAGACCCCTTGGTCACGCTCGCATTGACCGGGCCATTCCTGATCAAGCTGCAGGTCGCGGTAGTATGCGGGGTCATCCTGGCGATGCCGGTGATCCTCTACCAGCTCTGGCGGTTCATCTCACCCGGGCTGACACCGCGAGAGCGGTCGGCGGCCCGGCCATGGGTGCCTCTCGCGCTGGTCTTCTTCGCTCTGGGCGTGGGCCTGGCGTACTTCATCCTGCCCTTCGCCTCGGGCTTCCTCTACGGGTTCCAGACGCCGGACCTCAAGCTGATGCTCACGGCGGACGCGTACTTCGGCTTCGTCACGATGCTCTTCCTCGCTTTCGGCCTGGTGATGGAGTTCCCGATCATCCTCGTCCTTCTCTCGAAGGTGGGCCTGATCACGTCCAAGCAGCTTCGGAGCTCGCGTCGAATGGCGATTCTGGGAATCACAATCGTCTCGACGCTGATCACGCCGGGGGCCGATTTCGTCAGCCCGATCGCCATGGCCGTAACCATGTACGGGCTCTACGAAGTGTCGATCGTCATGATCAGACTGGGCGGCCGCTAGCGGGCTGGCGCCTGCGCGGCAATGGCGAGCCGGCCGAACCTTCGATGCTAGGGGCGCCATAATCCTCTTCGGGCGTGAGCAGCCAACGGGAGGATCGACATGGCCGGACCGGAGACCAGGGGGAAGCGGGTGGGGATCGTCGCGGGCAGCCGGTCGGACTTCGCGGTCATGGAGAAGGCCGTCGACCTGCTCGCCAAGCTCGGCATCCCCTGTGAGCTGCACGCGATCTCGGCCCACCGGGCCCCTGACCTGCTCCTCCGCTTCATCGGCGAGGCCGAGGGGCGTGGCATCCGTGTCTTCATCGCCGGGGCGGGCGGTGCGGCGCATCTCCCGGGCGTAGTGGCGGCGAAGACGATTCTCCCCGTCATCGGCGTCCCCATCCCGACGCAGGTGATGGGCGGACTCGATTCACTCCTGTCGATGGTCCAGATGCCCAAGGGGATCCCTGTGGCCACGGTAGCGATCGGCGGCGCGGAGAACGCGGCCCTGCTTGCGGCCGAGATCCTGGCTCTCGCCGATCCGGAGTTGCGGGGGCGGCTCCAGGCCTTCCGCGACGCCCAGACCAAAGCGATCGAGACGGACGAATCGAACGCCGAACTGGGTGGTCCCAGATAGCCAGCGGCCGGCAGCCAGCCCGCGGCCCCAGGCGCAGCCGCCGATGAGCGATCTCCGATCCGACCACGAAGAGGTTCGACTCGGCCCCGGCGGCATTCCGGACTGGCTCGAGCCGATGGTTCGCTTCTGCTCGCGCTGCGGCTGCGCCCTCAGCTTCGGATCGATCGAAGGCGAGGAACGCGAGCGGCTCTCCTGCCCAAGTTGCGGCTTCATCTTCTACGTAAACCCGCGGCTGGTCGTGACCACCCTGCCGGTGACGGAGCGAGGCGAGGTGATGCTCATTCGGCGAGGTATCGCCCCCGGGTACGGTCTGTGGGCTCAGCCGGGCGGCTTCCTCGAGATCGACGAAACCGTCCGTGGCGCCGCCGTCCGCGAGACCCTCGAGGAGACCGGCCTGATCGTGGAGCCCGGCGCGATCGTGGGCCTCTACTCGCGGGTGCAGGCAGCCGTCGTCGTGGTGGCCTTCGAGGCTCGGATAGTCGGCGGCGCGCCCGTCGTCACCCGCGAGTCGCTCGAGACGCGGCCCTTCGCCCCCGACGCGATCCCCTGGTCGGAGATTGCGTTCGAGACGAGCCGCGCGGCCCTGCGCGACTGGGTGACCCGCGTTCGCCCGGACCTGCCCCTGCCGGATGCCTCCACGATCCATCGCCCGTTCGGCGCCTGACGCGCCCAAGCGGCGCAGCTGAGAGGCCGCCGAAAGGCCCTGCGCCGCGGCGGCAGCCCAGCCCTCATGCCAGAATATCCGGCTATGGACGCCCCGACGATCGCCCTGGTGGTGGTGCCGTTCCTCATCATCCAGCTCGGCCTGATGGCCTACGCGCTGTACGACCTCTTCCAGGAGGACCGCCGCGTCAGGGGAGACAAGATCATCTGGGCCCTGGTGATCGTCTTCGTCAACATGATCGGGCCCCTGATCTACCTGTTCATCGGCCGCGACGAATCTCGCGGCGCCGAGACGGGCGGCGTCGGCTCCGCGCCGTCGGCGTCGATAGCCGCGATCCTCGCCACCTGGCCGGCTCTCTCCGCGACTCAGGACGCGGCCGTCTCCACGACCAACCTGACCAAACGGTACGGCGCCGGTATCGTCGCGCTCGATCACTTGAACCTGACGGTCCCGAGCGGCAGCATCTTCGGCTTTCTCGGCCCCAATGGCGCGGGCAAGACGACCACGCTGCGCCTGCTCACCGGTTTGGCCACGGCCACCGACGGAAGCGCGACCGTGGCTGGCGTCCGGACCGGCGGGACGGATGGCCGGCTCGCTCGCCACATCGGCTACCTGGACCAGGACCCGCGCTTCTACGGCTGGATGCGCGGGCGCGAGCTGCTGAACATGGTCGGGCAGCTGCACGGCCTGCACGGTGCGGCGCTGCGGCAGCGGGTCGGCGAGGTCCTGGAGATCGTGGGCCTGCAGGATGCGGCGAACCGGCGGATCGGTGGCTACTCGGGCGGCATGCGCCAGCGCCTCGGCATCGGCCAGGCGCTCATCAACCAGCCGCGGGTCCTCTTCCTGGACGAGCCGGTCAGCTCGCTCGACCCGGAGGGCCGCCGCGACGTCCTGGAGATCATCTCCCGTCTCCGCGGCACGGCCACGGTCTTCATGAGTACCCACATTCTCAACGACGTGGAGCGGGTCTGCGACCGGGTCGCGATCCTTAATATCGGTCATCTAGTGGTCGAGGGCCCGATCGACGACTTGCTCGATCGATACGCCCAGCCGATCTACGAGCTGGTCCCGGAGCCGCAGCAGCCCGGCGCCGTCGAACGACTCGCCGGCGTCATGCGCGCGCAGCCCTGGGCACACGACGTCCAGACGACGCCCGACACCGTCCGTGTCTTCGTGAACGATCCTCGGGTCGCCGGCCCGGCGATACTGCCGCTGGTCGTGTCGAGCGGGGTCGGCCTGGTGCGATACGAACGCGCGCGGCCGAGCCTCGAGGACGTCTTCCTGCGCCTGGTCGCCGAAAGCGGTCCACCGATCGCGCCACCCGTTGAGATCCCGGTGACCGGTCTGGACGGGAGGGGCCGACGATGATGGGCTTCACCATCCTGCTGATGAAGGAGCTGCGCGAGCAGTTCCGCACAGGCCGGCTGGTCGCGGTGGCCGCCGTGTTCGTCCTGTTCGGTATCCTCGGACCGTTGACGGACCGGTTCATGAAGCAGCTCTTCGACGCAATTGGCAGCGAGAGCGCGGGGATGACCTTCCAGGTCCCTCCGCCGTCCCTCGACGGCGCTTCCGTGCAGATCCTCAAGAACCTCTCACAGTTCGGCATCATCTGCGCCCTGCTGCTGGCGATGGGGTCCGTGGCCTGGGAGAGGGAGCGCGGCACGGCCGGGATGATCCTGACCAAGCCGGCCTCGCGAGCCGCGTTCCTGGCCGCCAAGCTGGTCGCGATCTCGATCAACCTCGCCGTGTCGGTCGCCCTCGGTTGCGGACTGGCGTACCTGTACGTCGCCCTGCTCTACCCCGCGGCATTCCCGATCGGCGGCTACCTTGCCATGTCGGTGCTGCTGTGGTGGATGCTCGTCATCTTCGCCGCGATCACGATGCTGGGCAGCACCATCACTCGCTCCGCGATCGCCGCGGCGGGGATAGGCCTCGTGGCGCTTCTGGTCCTTGGCGTCGTCGGTGCCCTGCCGGTCATCGGGCCGTATATGCCGTCGTCGCTCGGGGGTCCGGCCTCGGACCTGGTCCTGGGCCGTGACCCGGGCTTCATCCTTGGCCCGATCCTGTTCAACATCGCGTTGGTGCCGGTACTGTTCGTGGCCACCTGGCTGGCCTTCCGCCGCCAGGAGCTGTAGCGAGGAAACAGGGCGGGGCGGGGCGACGGTGCGGCAAGCCTGGCTGGTGCGAGGAGGAAGCCCAAAGTGAGTCGCGGGGTCCGCTTCGAGGAGTACGACATGCCGGGCTTCAAGACCGTGGACGGGGTCGCCCAGACTCCGGGCGGCGAGGCGGCGTGGTTCAAGGACAGCGAAGGCAACATCATCGGTCTCGTCCAGCTGGACGAGCCGATGTCCTGACGGCACGCCGGCCTCCAGGCTGCGCCGCTGAGAACGGCGTGCAAGGCTGGCTCCCAGTTCAGTGAGCGCTTGAGACCAGGTTCCAATCGCTACCCCCGGTATCCGTTTGGTACAGGTAGTAGTGACCTCGTTCGCCATTCGGTTCGAAGAGCCCGTAGCCGTTCTGAGGGTCGAGGAACTCGAGCTGGACGAAGGCGCCGATTCCGATGGTCGGATCGCGGACCGTCTTCCAGGTCTTGCCGCCATCGGCGGTTACCGCGACCGAGGAGTTGCCCGGGGCCAACCAGTGGCTCGTGTCGAGGAAGTCCATATGACGGGCGTCGAAGGGCACGTGCTGCCCCGTCCAGGTCCGTCCGCCGTCGGTCGTGATGAAGACGTCGGAGAAGGTTTCCCCCCGGCTGTTCAGCACATTCACGAAGCCGGTATTCGCATCCAGGAAGACCGGGGCCTCTTCCATGAAGACGTCGAAACCACCGGCCAGCCCCTCGTTGCCAGGCAACGGTACGTCCGACCAAGTCCGCCCGGCGTCCCGGCTCACCGCCAGGAGCGGATGCCCATGCCCGACGGCTTCGACCTGGGCGCCGGCCCACAGCGTTGAAGCGTCACTCGCAGTGAACATGCCGCCGAGGTTGGCGCCGGGGGGGACGGGCCCCACCGTAGCGACCACGGTCCAGGTCGCCCCTCCATTGTCGGTGCGCAGGATCGTCGAGGTCATTTCTGGACTACTGCCTGAGCACATCAAGAAGCCGTGGAGCTGGTCCACGAATGACAGGGTCAGCAAGCTGTCCGGGTAGTCGCCGGGCACCTGCGCCTGCTGCCAGGTCAGGCCCCCATCGGTAGTCCGGTTGACGACGGCCTTCAGGTGGTCGAAATCCTGCCCCTGACCTCCATACGGATTGAGCGATCCGGATCCGAGCGTGACCGTCCAGATGTGCTTCTGATCGAGCACGAAGACCGCCGGCGGAACGGTGTCCGACCCGGGCCACGGGGAGAAGCCGACCGCGTGCGTGGCATTCGGGGCAACCCAGAATCCGTCGCTCTGGGCCCACCAGGCTCCGCCGCTGCTCACCGGGCCGAAGCCCGAGGTCAGGGCGCCTGCCAGGACGGCAGAGGGATCGGGCGGGGGCATCTGCATCGGGGTAGCCGAACCGTCGGCCGAGGGCACTTCGGAGAGGGACGCCGACCCGTTCGGGAGTCTGCTGGCGCTGGCGTCGGGCCCCGCCGGGGATTTCGATCCGAGCAGCAGCGGACTGAGAGAGAGCGCGATCAACACCAACGCCGTCATTGCGGCAAGGGCGCCGGCGAACGCCCGGCGACCGGTCAGGAGCCCCAATCGCGAGCTGGGGGCCGGCCTGCGATCCAGCGCGTCGGCCACTCGAGCGGCGAGCAGCGGACCCGAGCCATCGTCCATTGTCCGGTAGTGGTCTCGGAGCTGCCCCTCCAGCTCGCGGTCCGGTTCGGAGGTCGATCGGCGGTCGGTCATCGGAGTGACTCCTCGACGCGACGCCCGGCATCGAGAGCGGCGCGCAGATGCTGCAGCGCGGAGTGGAGCCGCGACTTGACGGTTCCTTCGCGCATGCCAGTCGTTACGGCGATTAGCGGGATGGTCAGGTCGCGACCGAAGCGCAGGGCCAGGAGCACCTGCTCGTCAGCGGTGAGAGTGAGGATCGCCCGCGAGAGCTCGTCTCGCTGCCCGAGCGACTCGGGCGCGCTGTCCGATCCGGGCTCCATTTCCGTGATGGGCGCCCGGCGAGCCCTGCGGCGCAGCTCGGCCCGGGAGACGTTGACCAGGATGCGGTTGAACCAGGCTTCGACCGAGTCCGCTTCGCGCAGGCTGCCGCGCCTGTCCCAGGCCAGCAGCGCGGCCTCCTGCACGGCATCTTCCGCCGCCACGGAATCATGGAGGATCCAGGTGGCCAGGCGATGAGCCCTGGGGATGCCAGCCAGCAGCAACTCGCGAACAGCTTGCTCAGTACTGGTTCGGGTCGCCGCGGCCACGTCCAGCATTCTCTCCCTCCGGCGAGCAGCCTAGCGCCGCTCCTGCGCGATTGATGCTGGTCGCGGCCGAATCGTTCGGTCTTCGCAGGCGCGGGCCGGGCGTGCTTCGGGGCCATGGCCCAGCCCAGCTCGCGCGGCTCCTCTACCCGACCTTCTGGCCCCGGACCAGCTTCGCCGGCTCCAATGCCGTCCGGCGGCCGCGGTTGGCCATCGCTTTGGCCAGGGCCACGTCGTGGGCGCGGCGCTCGAGCTGGTCGTCGAGCGGCGCCAGGCGAACGCTGGCCGGAGCCACTCCCTCGGCCCGGCCCACGGCGATGCGGATCAGCTGGTCGGTCAGCCACGGGTTCTTGGGCAGGCACGGCCCGTGCAGGTACGTGGCGAAGACGTTGCGCCACCGCGCGCCCTCCAGCCCATCGCGGCCGTTGTTACCCGCCCCCGCGACCACTCGACCGAACGCCTCGCACCCGGGTCCGAGCTGCGTAAGGCCGGAGTGGTTCTCGAAGCCCACCACCGTCTCCGCGACCCCGTCGATCGTGACTTCGCAGGCGGCATGCTGCATGAAGCGCTGCGGCCCGCCGCGCGTCTCCAGGTCGAGGATGCCGGCGCCCGCCATCTCCTCGCCGGCGTTCGATACATAGCGATGGCCGAGCAGCTGCAACCCGGCGCAAACGGCAAGGACGACCACGCCCTCTTCCGCCGCCTCGCGCATCGACGGCGCCTTGTGCGCGAAATCGCCCGCAGCGACCGCCATCTCGACATCCTGCCCGCCGTGGAACAGGACGATGTCGAACTTGCGGAAGTCCGGCGTCTCGTCCTTCTCGACGGGCACGACCTCCACGGGGATTCCCCGCCACTCCGCCCGGCGGGCGATGGCGATGAGATTGCCACCGTCGCCGGCCACGTTCAGCAGCGACGGGTACAGGTGGGCGATGCGCAGGGGCTTGTAGCCGGCCGAGTTGGGGGTTGGGCCCGCTCGATGAGCCGCTGCCGGCGCCGGGCCCGAAGGAGCGAGCCTGGGCGGCGGAGCCGAACCGGCCGGAGCGTCCGGACGGATCGCCTCAACCGACGGGCCGGGCGCGGCCGGGCCGGCCGCCCGGGATCCGGCGGCCTGCTTCGGGGCCATCGCAGCCAGGCTCTTCCGGGTGGGCGGCGCCTTCGGTGCGGGCTTCGCCCCCGTCTTCGGTGCGGGCTTCGCCCCCGTCTTCGGTGCGGGCTTCGCGCCCATCTGCTCGCTCATACGTCCCAGTACCTCCCCGTCCAGCCGCGCCGCCTCATGTCGTTGCGCAGCTCGATGAGCGGCGTGTAGCCGGACAGGATCACCAGCCGCCCGCTCCCGGGCAGATGGCCCAACGCATCGTCCAGGGCAGCCGGCCGGTCCTCGATGACGGTCAGCTTCGCGGACGCCACTCCGGCGTAGTGAAGCCGATTGGCCAGCTCGTCGGCCCGAGTGCCGGAGACGACCGCCCGCTCGACTCTGGGCGCCATCGACTCGAAGTCGACGTCCCACAGCCAGCCGAAGTCCTCGCCGTCGACCAGCGTGTTGGAGGCGGCGATCAGGAGCTGCCGCGGCTCCTCCTCGGTTGCCAGCGCGCGAAGGGTCGTGTTGTAGGAGGTGGGGTTCTTGGCGAAGGCGAGGACGATCGTTCGACCGTCTGCGTCGATCTTCTCGAGCCGCCCGAACGCCGGACCGACGGACGCCAACGAGCCGGCGGCATGCTCGAGCGAGACGCCGAGACCGACGAGGATCGCGATCGCTCCGGCGGCGTCGTAGGCGATGTGCACGCCCGACTGCGGAATGTCGAGGACCAGCCTGCCGGTCGGCGTCCGGATCTCGCAGCGCGTCCGATCGAGGCCCAGCACGTTGAGCGCCGTCACGGCGACATCCGGCTTGGGGCGGGCGAAGCCGCACTTCGGGCAGCTGTAGTCGCCCATGTGGCTGAGGTAGACGTAGCGGTACTTCAGGTCGGCCTGGCAGCGCGGGCAGCGGATCGTGTCGGCGGCGCGGGTTATCCGATCCGTGGAGTGCTTGATGGCCAGACCGAAGGTGACGCGGCGGCCGTCTCGCTTCTCGGCCATCGTGGCGACCATCGGGTCGTCCGCGTTGACGACCAGGGCCGAGTCGGCGGGCAGGGTGGCGGCAACGGATTCGATCGCGTCCGCCACGGCATAGATCTCGCCGAACCGATCCAGCTGGTCGCGGAAGAGGTCCGTGACGAGGAGCGCCCGCGGCATCGTCTCCGGGGCCACCTTGGGCAGCGCCCCCTCGTCCACCTCGACGACCAGCACGCCGTCGGGGAGACGGCCGCGCCAATCGGCGGCGTTGACCGCGAGGCTGGTGACGCCCTGGATCAGGTTCGAGCCGGCGGAGTTGTGGCAGACGACGATGCCCTCGCCTCGCAGCAACGCTGCGGTGAAGCGGGCGGTGGTGGTCTTGCCGTTGCTGCCCGTGATTGCCACGACCGGCACGCCCGCGCGCCGAACCAACTTGTCCAGGATGTGCGGGTCGAGGCGGCGGGCGACCATGCCGGTGATCGCGGTGCCGCCCCCACGGCCGATCAGGCGGGTGGCTCGGGCCGCGGCTTTACCGGCGGCGAGGGCCAGGAGGGTGCGGAGCGACAGGGGGTTCGTGGCGCCAGCGGGACGCCGGCCGATCTGGCTGCTCATCGCCGGGGCAGTGTAGCGGGTTGGCCGGGGGTGCCGCCGGAAGGCCGCAGTCGTGGCAACGTCCCGGTGGTCCGGCGACGGCGATTCGAGTATCCGGCGGTCGCGACCGCCTCGGCCGCTCGGGCACCGGACGCGAGAATCACGAAGCCCCTCGCGTCGGAGGGGCTTCGTGGAAGCGGCGGGGGAGTGGGCTAGGGCATCGTCACGTTCAAGTGGGACGAGTCGACTGAGGTACCCGAAAGCGAGCACGTTGCGTAGATCTCGTATGTGCCAGCCGGCCACGCCGCACCCCACCAGAAATCTACCTCGCCATCAGGGGCCGGCGCCACGACGTCCTTTGTGTGGACCGCTCGCTGGACGTTGTGCAGATGGCAGGATGCCCCAACCAGTGACTTCACGGCAAGGCCGGCGTTGTCGCCATGAATGACTGGCAATGGCGCTATCTGGGTAAGAGTGGTGAACATCGGCGGAACGGGCGTCGGAGGGGGAGTCGGCGTCGTAGCGGGCGTTGGCGTCGGAGCGGGAGTCGGCGTGGGAGCGGGAGTCGGCGTGGG
>JBEKPL010000043.1:0-21605 GCA_049520815.1 Candidatus Limnocylindrales bacterium | reverse complement strand
CAGCCGGGGCAGCCGGGGCAGCCGGGGCAGCCGGGGCAGCCGGGGCAGGTCCGGTTCCGCGCGCGTTTGTCCCTAATTCCACTGGTAGCAGCGCTAAGTCAAGACCGGCGACCCGGAGCCGGCCTCGAGCAGGCCCGCAGCCCACCGGATCCGGAATCTGAGCGTGCAATCGGGCTCTCGCGCTGCCCATGGCGCCGGCGGACTCTCATTGCCCCGGCCCACTTCTGCTTTGCGCTGCTGGCATTGGCAATACGGAGAAACCATACCGCCCGAACGAGTCCGGCCGGCTCAGCAAGCCAGCGTCGGGTCTCCACTGTTCGCGCCGGGAGAACGGCGTCGAACACACCACGGAACTCGACGAGCAGGGTCCGGGCCCACGTCTCAGCCGGGAGCACGAGGACGGCCCCGACGTGGATCGGCTGCCATCCCAGATTGCGAGCCAGCATTGGCGCCAGGCGACACTTTCGATCGAAGGCCGAGAGGAGATCCTGCAAGTCGGGGACCCTGGTCTTGACCTCGACGACGAGCAAGGCCCGCCTGCCAGGATGCCAGCCGAGGATGTCGATCGCGCCGCGTTCGCCTCTCCAGTTGAAGGTGTGCTCGGGGATCGCCTCCCAGCCGTGGGCCGCGATCCTGTCGACAACGTCGCGAACCATCGCCGCATGCCTCTCGTCCAGCAGCTTCGCCAGTTCCGCACCGCGCCACCTCGGTGCCAGAGACATGGAGACACCGACGGCCGCAGCCACCCGGCGGAGAACTCGGACGGTCACGCCATCGAACAGACCGCGCTCGATGAGCGAAACGGTGGCGCGACTGACTCCGGCCGTCTCAGCGACATCGGATTGGAGGAGGCGGCGCCGTACGCGCACGGCGCGAATGACCGATCCGACCTGGACATCTTCCACAGGCGAAGGATGAGTGGGCGGGCTTAGCCGCGGCTTATCGCGCGCTGCTCATGGGACGCGAGCGGACAAAGCGGCCGGGTGGGCGGACGAAGTCGAAGCGACGAGCGCGATAGTCCGGTCCAACCGCCCAGGCCGAGTCGGCCGCGATCCGAGACCGGAGCGCGAAGAGCCGATCCTCCGGCAGCCAGCAGCTCTCGACCGCGGTACCGTCGTTGGACCAGGCTGGCTCGAGCACCTCCCCAAGGCCGAGCTTCACCTCCAACTTGATTCGGACGTCGGCACGGAGCCCCTCCGGTGGCAGTGGCGGCGAGCGTGTGGCGCGCAGGCCGGACGGTAGAGGATGCGACGGCGGCGCGGGCGGTTGATACGATGGAACGCAACCTGGCCTGCCCATGCAGACCAACCTGAGGGAGATGAGGCAGTGGTTCAGCCTCGTGGCCGGCCGAGGGTATCCCTCAGCCGGCGCTCGTGGGTCATAGTCGCGGTTCTTGGGGCGACTTGCTTCGCCCTGGCAACGCTGGGGCTGGTGGCTGCCGCCGGCTCCTTCTCGGCCGTGGCCGGACCGGGCCCAACGTCGGCCCCACCGCAGGTCGCGACCGCCACTACCGCCGCTACCGCCACGGCGACCCCCACGGCAGAACCAACGATCGAAGCCACTCCCTCACCGACGGCTAGTCCGACCGTGTTCTCGACGCCCACGCCGCAAGTCGTATCTGCGGTCAGAGTGAGCGCCGGAACGGAGCCGACCGTCTCTGCCAGCCCATACGATCCGAACCTCGTCGCGGTCATCGACCAGAACATCTCGTGGTCTCGCGGCTGTGGCATTCCCGCCGTCAGCGTCTCCCGCGATGCCGGCATGACCTGGGCCGCGGCCAGGGCTCCGTGGGGCAACGCGTGCCAGGACATGCACGCCATCATCGCCTGGGGACCCGGCTCGACGCTCGGGTCTTCGCGGCTGTGGGCCGCCAACGCCGTTGCGGTCAATGGAGGCGTGGCTCTGTCGGTCACCCACAGCGACAACGCAGGCGCCAGCTGGTCTCCGCGCTACATCCAGAAGTTCACCAAGCCGTGGGTCGGCTGCTATCCGGCCATCGCGGTGGACAACTCCCCTACCAGCCCCAACTTCGGTGCCGTCTACCTGGCCTACAACTGGCTACCCAGCCCCAAGGGTGTCGGCATCAGCGTCATTGCCACGCGCGACGGCACGAGCTGGGTCCACACGGAAGTGGCGACCGTCGGCCGGGACGGGTATCCGTATACGTGGAGGTTCGGCAGCCGCGTGGCCGTGGCTCCGGACGGCTCGGCCTACGTGGCTTTCTGGGAGAACGACATGCGCTCCTGGAGCAGCGCCGACATGTTCAACCTGGGCTCGTCGGACAACATCGGGCGCTCCGGCTTCGCGACGGCTCGCCTGCACCTGGGCACCACTCTCACCGCCGACCCGCCGCTATGGGCGATCGACCAGGTCCCGGCCCCGAGCGCTGCGTTCGACCCCGGGAGTCAGTCCAGCCTCGCCGTCTCCGATAGCGGCAGGCTCTGGATGGCCGTGAACGACACCACGGCGACCGGCGGTACGGTCCGCATCGGCTTCAGCGCCAATGGCGGCGCCGACTGGACCTGGCGCACCCTCGACGTTCCGGGCAAGCAGAGCTTCAAGGCGTCCCTCGCGCTGGCGGGCGACCGGGTCTTCGTCGGCTGGCATGCCCTGGACGAGAGCGGCCGGATATGGACCTACTACACGCTGTCCTACGATGACGGCGCCACGTTCCTCCCACCCCGGACCCTGACGGATTCGACGTACCGCGAGCCGGACGTCACCAACGGCACCGGCCTGCGCGAGAACGCAGATTCCACCAACGGCCGCATCTACTACGCCTGGGGTGACGCCCGAAGCGGCCTCGCCATCTACGTGGCCACGATCGAGCCCTGACCGCCGGACGGTCCGTGTCTTCAGGCTTGTGGCTGATAGACGACGCGACCTTCGGAGTCGACCGTTGGGCTGGGCCTCGAGGTCGCCTCGCTTCCCGGACGTGCCGCGGTCCAGGCTCGCGCAGCCCGCCGCGCCTCGGCGTCCGGGACCTGGTCGCGAGCGTGGTAGCTCGACCGCACGAGCGGCCCCGACTCTACGTGTTTGAAGCCCAGCGCCAGCGCCTCCGCACGCATCTCGACGAACTCGTCGGGATGGTAATAGCGCTCGACGGGGAGATGCTCGGGCGAGGGTCGCAGGTACTGCCCGATCGTGAGGATGTCGCAGTCGACGGCGCGCAGGTCGACGAAGGTCCGGTGCAGCTCGGGCCTGGTTTCTCCGAGCCCGACCATGATCGACGACTTGGTGTGGACTCCCGCGGCGCCGGCCGGCCCACCGAACTCCCGCGCGTAGACCTTGGCCCGCTCGAGAACCCCGAGCGAGCGGTCGTAGCGAGCCCGCTTTCGAACCGGCTTCTGCAGTCGCTCGACCGTCTCGACGTTGTGGTTGAGGATGTCCGGACCGGCCGCCATGACCGTCCGCAGCGGCGCCTCCTCGCCGTTGAAGTCGGGGATTAGCACTTCCACGCCCATGCCGGGGCACGCGTCGCGCAACCGGCGAATCGTCTCGGCGAAGATGCCTGCGCCACCGTCGTCCAGGTCGTCGCGAGCCACGCTGGTGATCACCACGTGGTCGAGGCCCAGGCCGCGAATCGCCTCGGCCACCCGGCGTGGCTCGTCCAGGTCGTGGACCGGCGGCTTGCCCGTCTTCACGGCGCAGAAGCCACAGGCTCTCGTGCAGACGTCGCCGAGGATCATGACCGTCGCCGTCCGCTGGTCCCAGCACTCGCCTACGTTGGGGCAGTGGGCCTCCTCGCACACGGTGTGCAACGAGAGGCCGCGCAACAGCCGCCGCACTTCCTGATACGTCTCGCCGGACGGGATGCGGGCCTTGATCCAGTCGGGGTGGCGGCGCAGTGCGGCCGAACCATCGAGGGCGGCCGTGAAGGTGCCTCCGCCCATCGCGATCGTGATCGGCGCAAGACGGCGGCTCGGGCGGAGCTCGGTGGAGTCGGACATGTCGATGCCGGTCGCCTAGTAGACCGGCGTGTCGGGTCCGACGGCCTCGAGCCAGCAGATGACGTCGCGCACGAAGCGGCCGACCTGCGCCCCGTCGGTAGCGCGATGGTCGTAGCCGGCAACGAGATTCATCATCGACCGGATCGCGATCACGTCGCCCTCGGGTGTCTCGCGGACGACCGGCCGCTTCACGACCGCCTCCGTCGTCAGGATACAGACCTCAGGCGTGTTGATGATGGGCACGGTCAGGATCGAGCCGAACCAGCCGGTGTTGTCGACCGTGAAGGTTCCGCCCTGGAGGTCGTCCAGGCGAAGCTTGTTTGCCCGGGCCCGGGCCGCCAGGTCTTGGATCGCACGGTTGAGGCCGTTGATCGACAGCTGGTCCGCGTCGTGGATCACGGGCACGATCAGGCCATTGTCCACGGCGATGGCGATGCCGACGTTGACCCTCCGCTTCCGCAGCAGCCCGGCATCCGTGTAGTGGGCATTGAGATCGGGGTTCCCGTGGAGCGCCTCCACGACCGCCTTCACGACGAACGGCAGGAAGCTGAGCCCAACGCCCTCGCGCGCTTTGTAGGCGTCGGCCTGCGAGCTTCGCAGCTGCACGACGGCCGTCATGTCCACTTCGAAAGTGCTGTGAGCGACCGGAACGGCGGCTGCGCGGGTCATCGCGGCTGCGATGCCGCGGCGCATCTGGCTGTGCGAGACGAGGACCTCGTCCTGGCCGGGTTCCCAGGTGACGGCGGCGGGCGGAGACGGAGCCGTCGAAGGGGCGGTCGGTGCCAGGCCCGGCGCATGACTCGCGCGCGGGATGGCTTCAACCAGCGGGACCGGCGGTGAGGCGGCGGCCTGACCGGCCGCCGTGGCGGTTCCCTGCCCCGTGGCTCCCCCGCCGGTTCGTTGCCGCTCGACGTACGCCAGGACGTCCTCGCGAGTGATCCGGCCGCCATGGCCGGTCCCCACGATCTGGGCCGGCGACAGGCCGTGCTCGCGCATGAGCAGTCTCACCGCCGGCGTCATGCGAGCCTCGGGGTCGCCGAGCCGCTCCGCCATGACGGGGACCGGCGCGGAGGCCGGAGTCGCGGGCTTTGCCGCCGGCGGAGGCTCAGCCGCGGCAGGGGCCGTGGCGGTAGAGGCCGTGGCTGCAGGGGCCGTGGCGGCGGAGGCCGCAGCTGCGGCAGAGGTCGCCGCCGGTGCCGCCGCCTTCGCGGCGGCAGTGCCCGCTCCACGGGGAGCGGCCCCGGACCCGGCCGCTTCCTCTATGACCGCGATATCGGCCGCGTACGGGACCGTCTGCCCCTCCTCCACCAGGATCTCGCGCAGGAAGCCGGCAAACGGCGAGGGGACCTCGGCGTTGACCTTGTCGGTGATGACCTCGAGAAGCGGCTCGTCGAGCGCGACCTCGTCGCCGATCTTCTTGAGCCACTTCCCGATCGTCCCCTCGGCCACGCTCTCGCCGAGCTGGGGCATCGTCACCTTGGCCATGACTTGCTCCTCCTGCGAGGTCCGGCACATAGCCCGTGCCGTGAGCTAGTTTGGCCGATCTCACCGTCCATGGGGAGTGGCAGGCGTGACCGGCGCGCACTGCGGGCTGTGCAGCTGCGCGGCGCGTTCCTCTGCCAGCCCATCTTCCACATCCTCACCTGCGGTGATGCAAAGTGCGAGTGCCGACGGTGCGGGCGGCGGAGGCCCCGGTTCCCGAGCGCGGATCCGACCGTCGGCGTGGTCCCGCGGCGGCTCACGGTCTCGATCACGGCCCCAGATACTGCTCAGCATCACCCCCGGCGATATCTAGTAAGTGGCTCGCCCGCGCGGCGCCGGCCCCAGCGCGCTACCGGCCCCGCACCAACCCCGGCCCGGCCGGCACGCCCCGGGCTCGACGCCGCTACCCTTGACGGCGTCGCCTTCCCCGTCGTTCGTCGCGCGGCGTTGGCTCACCGTGGAGGAGCAATGGCCGAGATCCTTCTGTTCCACTCCGCCCTAGGGCCCCGACCCGGCATCGCCGTGGCCGCCGAGAGGCTCCGCGCCGCGGGCCACGTCGTCCACGTTCCGGACATCTTCCCGGAGCCGCGCGTCTTCGACGAAACCGGCCCGGCGATCGAGTACATCAACGGCATCGGCTTCGAGGCTCTCGCGGCCAGAGCCGTGGCTTCGGTGCAGGCTCTGCCCGGCGACCTCGTCTACGCCGGCTTCTCCCTGGCAACTGGATATGCCGCGACGCTGGCCGCGACCCGCCCCGGCGCGAGGGCCGCCCTGCTGCTGAACGGCACGCCCGGGCCCGACGGCCTTGGGGCCGCGAGCTGGCCACCGGGCGTCCCCGTGCAGGTCCACTCCATGGCGGGCGATCCGTGGCGCGACAACGACGCCCTCGCTCGCATGGCCGATTTCGTCCGCGCCTCCGGCTCCGATTGCTCCGTCTTCGACTACCCGGGGACCGCCCACCTGTTCGCGGACCCGAGCCTGCCGGAGCAATACGACCCCGCCGCGGCCGACCTCATGTGGAAGCACGTGCTCGGTCTACTCTCGGATCTGGATGGCGCCGCGCCGCGCCGCGCCCCTGACCGCCAAAGCGCCCCTCGCGCCGGCGGGGCGCCGGGTAATCTACCGGCGACGGTCCGTGCCCGCGGGCCGCGCGTTGGCGAGGTGGGACGTGACTGAGCAGAAGCAGGCAAGCACCCTTCCAGATGGCGTGGTCTCCGAGTGGAAGCCATCCAGAGCAACTCTGTGTCTATGGGTGATCCTGTCGGTGCCGATCTTCCTGGTTGGCGTGGGCCTATACGCGTTCATCGCCACCCACGGTGAGACGCATGCGACCGGTTCGGCGAGCTTGCTGCAGATCCTGCTCGTGGCGGTGCTGTCGGTCGGCATCTTGTTCGTTCATGAAGGCGTGCACGGCATCGTGATACTGGCATTCGGAGCGAGGCCACAGTTCGGCGTCCTCATGACCAAGGCCGGGCCCATCGGGTTCTATGCGACGGCGCCAGGGCACCGCTTCAGTTGGAGGCAGTACCTGCTCATCTGTCTTGCCCCGCTGGCTGTTCTGGCGCCCCTCGGAGCCCTGGCATGCTGGCTGCCGTTCGGTGGTTATGTGGTGGTGCCGTTCGCGCTTCACCTGGCGGGCTGCATCGGCGACGTCACGATCGCCTGGCACGTCCTGCGGGCGCCGTCGGACGTGGTCTGCGAGGACCTGCGCGACAGGGTGCGCTTCTGGAAGCCCGACGCGTAGCGGGGTCGCGAACTGCCTGCTTCCCGGCCCGCCTTGCGGCCCCGATCAGGCGTTGATCTGCCGGCCCGCGACCGCCATGGCGGCCTCGCCCAGGACCTCGGCAAGCGTGGGGTGAGGGTGAGTGGCCGTGCCGATCTCCCAGGCCGTGGCCTCCAGCGTCATCCCCAATGCGGCCTCTGCGATCAGTTCCGTGACGCCTGGACCGAATAGGTGCACGCCCACCACCTCGTCCGTGGCCGCGTTCGCGATCACCTTGGCGAAGCCCTCGGTCTCGCCGACTATCACTGCCTTGGCGTCCGCAGCGAAGTTGAAGACGCCCTTCTTGATCGCGATCCCGCGCTCGGCGCATTGCCGCTCGGTCAGACCGATCGAGGCAACCTGCGGACGGGTGTAGGTGGCGCGCGGCTGGTGGTCATAGTCGATCGGTTCGGGACCCTCGCCGGCGATCTCGTGAACGGCCACGATCCCCTCGTGCGCGGCGACGTGGGCCAGCATGAGGCCGCCGATCAGATCACCGATGGCGTAGACGTGCGGCTCTGCCGTTCTCATCCAGCCGTCGACCTTGACGAACCCACGGTCGAGCTCGACCATGGTCGTCTCCAGTCCGATCTCCTCGGAGTTGGGCGCCCGACCGGTCGCGACCAGCAGCTGCTCCACGCGCAGCTCCTCGGCGGCGCCGCCTTCCGGCCCAACCGTCAGGGAGACGCCGTCCTCGCTCACCTTGACCGACGCCACCTCGAAGCGGGCTCTGGTCATGACCTTGATGCCACGCCGCGTGAAGCTCCGTTCCAGTGCCTTGCTCACGTCGCCATCTTCGAGGGGCACGATCCCGGGCAGGTATTCGAGCAGCGTCACGGCCACGCCCAGGTCGTGGTACATCGACGCGAATTCGGATCCGACCGCGCCCGCGCCGACGACGGCAATGGTCTTGGGCAGATCCGCCTTGGTCGTTACGTCGTCCGAGGTGATGATCCGGCGGCCGTCCGGAACGAGACCGGGCAGGCTCTTGACGCGGCTGCCCGAGGCCAGGATCACGTCGGTGGCGTGGAGGACCCGCTCACCGCCCGCTCCCGAAGTCACGTCCGCGCCGTTCAGCGCCACGCGCACCGTCCCCGCGCCCTCGAGGCGTCCTCGGCCGGCGACCCACGTCACCTTGTTCTTGTCCACCAGGCTCTTCAGGCCGGTCCACATCCGCTTCACGATCTGGTCGCGCCGCCGGGCGATCGCGTCGAAGTCGAGGCCGGCCTGGCCCTTGAGGACGATGCCGTAATCGCCGGCCTTCTTGAGGCGCGCGAACAGCTCGGCTGATTCGAGCAACGCCTTGGTCGGAATGCAGCCGACGTGCAGGCATGTGCCGCCGATCTTGCCCTGATCCACGAGACCGACGCGCAGGCCCAGTTGCGCGGCTCGGAATGCGGCCGTGTAGCCGCCGGTACCGGCGCCGAGGACGATCAGGTCGAAGTCGTTGCTGGAGCCTGCGGCCATGGTTGTGGTGGCCTCGCGCTGCGGGTGGTGGGAGCTGGACGCTGGGCCGGCCGGGCCGGCCGCCCGGGCATCGTAAGCGCCGGGCGGCGGAGCGGCAACCGTACCGATCTGGCCGGGCGCTCGACGGAACGGCTCAGCGCCGGCGGGCGGTCGCGCGGCGGTAGCGCGCCCGGCACAGGCGGCAAACGAGACGACCCGGGCCGAGCACCCGGGTCGTCGTCCGATGGTTGGGAGTTGGATCAGTTGCCGCGCACGCTCCGGAAACAGTCGCTGCAGTAGACGGGTTTGCCGTTGGTTGGACGGAACGGCACCTCCGTCTCCTTGCCGCATCGGCTGCAGGTCGCGGGGAACATCTCGCGGGGACCGCGGTCGTACCCGCCTCCATACCCGCCGCCCTGGCCGGCGCCGCCTTCGGGCCGCGACGCCTTGCGTGCGGTCCGGCAGGCAGCGCATCGCTTGGGGTCGGAGAAGCCGCGTTGGGCGTAGAAGTCCTGCTCGCTGGCAGTGAATACGAATTGCTCGCTGCAGTCGGCGCAGGTCAGAACCTTATCCGTGTACACGGGGCCCCAGAACTCCTCTCAGTAGCCGCTCCCTCCGTGTCCTCGCGGCTGAGCGTGAGAGGCCCGGTCGTCGTGCTACTTGGACGAGCCCGCGGTCAGCCCGCGAGCTTTGCGGCGGGATTGTACGTCCGGCAAGGCGGCGTGCAAAGGGTATTTCAGCCGCGATTGGCGCCGGCGATCTCGACGGTGGATCGGTGCCGTAGCGGCCGGGGCGCCACTCTACGGCGCTCGGCCGCCGGGAGGCCCGGCGGCGCGTCAGCCGCGATCGACCTCCGACGGAATCCCGATCGGTGCCACCAGCACGCGGCCGGCCACGGCGGCTCCCCGACGTGTCAGCAGCCCCGTCTTGGGCCGATGGAAGGTGACGGTGACGTGGGCCCGCACCACCGGATCGGAGAGGTCGCCGCTCGTTAGGTCAACGGCGGTGGGCGTGTCGACCGCGAGAATCGGAATCCCCGCCCCACGGGCCCGCCCGATCAGCTCCACGCCGCTCCGAATCGGCTCGCGAAGCGGACCCTGCACGCCCGTGCCGAGCAGCGCGTCCACCACAACGGCCGCCTTTTCGACGCTCTGGCCCAGTATTGCCACGTCCCGGGCCACTGCGGTGTGAATCCGCTCGACCCGATCCTCGGCCTCGAGACGGTCCCAGTTCCGGACGGCATCCCGGCCCACGGGGCGGCCCTCCGTGCTCACCAGCACCGCCACCACGCGCGCTCCGTGGCGAGACAGATGCCGCGCCGCCACGAAACCGTCGCCGCCGTTGTTGCCCGGACCGCACAGGATCAGGATCGGGCCCTTGTCCCAGCGGCCGGTCTGGACGGCCAGGGCTCTGGTGGCGGCCGCCACGGCGCATCCCGCGTTCTCCATGAGGCGGATGCTCATGACGCCAGCGGCCTGGGCCCGGCGATCCGCCCCGCGCATCGCCTCGGCGCCGATGGGCGACATCTCGATCGACCGCGTCCAGCGGGCGGCGAGCCCGTCCAGATCCAGCTCGAAGAGAGTGGCGTCGTCGGCAGGAAGGGGCGGCGGAGAGTCCGGTAGCCGCTGCTCACCCACCCGGGCGGACGCCGGCTTGGAGGTCCGGGGAGACTGGGCTTCCCGTCGGCGCGCGGGCATCGCGGTCCTCCTTTCCTTCTAGCCGGTGTTCTGCAGGCCAGCCGCCACGCCGTTGATCGTCAGCTGGACGAGGCGGCGGAATCGCTCGCGATCGGGGTCATCGGCCGGCAGCAAGCGGAGCCTGGCCAGGAAGCGTACCTGGATGTGAGACAGCGGGTCGATGTACGGGCGCCTCAGGCGAACGAGCAACGGCCATGCGGCCGAGGATAGCGGGCTTCCGCGCCGAGTGTCCCGCCCTGGGTTCGGCTGATGCCTATTGGCTGCCACCGAATGGTACGAACGAGGCACCGAGGGTTCATGCTTGGGGGCCGACGAGTCGTAGCGTTGACCCGCTGGCCAGGGTCGACGCAGGCAGGCGAGGGGCGTACCATGGCCCGCCATGGCGACCGAAGTCCTGCCGCATCCAAAGACCATCGCCGAGGCGCCCCTCGCCCGCCCGAGCTGCCTGACAGTCTTGTACGACGACGATTGCGGCGTCTGCCGGGACACGATCCGGCAGCTGAGGCGCTGGGACCACGAGGACAAGCTCGAGTTTCTGCCACTGCAACAGGCCGCCTCGTCCGGGCGACCGCTCCTCGAGCGTCTGGCGGCCGGAGGCCACCTCCCCGACGCGATCCACGTGGTCGACGAATCGACGAGCCGTGTCGTCTCCGGCGGGCATGCGGCGCTCGCGATCCTGGATGCCTTGCCCGGTGGCTGGTTGCTCCGACCCTGGGCGGCCCTGCCCCCTACTGCCCTGGCCGCCGATGTCGTCTACCGCGTCGCGGCCCGCCATCGCGACCGCCTTGCGTGGTTGATTGGGATGCGCGACGAGGTGAGCTGCCCAGTTCGGCCAAATCTTCGACCCACCACACCCCCTGGCGGAGGCGTCGGCTACCTCTGAGTCGTGTGGGCAGCGAGCGACTCATTGGGGTAGGCAGAGTTCGGGCCCTTCGTCCTGTGTTGACGCGACAGAGTCCGATGCCGCCGATCTGTTCCGACGGCTAGGCTCGACGGTATGGCGAGCGTCCCCTCCCACGTCGTTCCCCTTCGGCTCGTGCAGCCGGCGACAATCGATCTGCCGCGCGCTGTTTCGATCCTGGTCGACCGGGCGCACGAGTGGTTGGGGACGCCGGTGCCCGGCCCTCGCCCGGATAGTCGGCGCTACCTCACGGACCTGAGCCTGCCCATCCGCGAGCATGCGCCCAGCCTGACCTTCAAGAAGGCGGCCTACGTCGACCTGGGCGAGATTCGCTCCGGTCGGGAGAGCTGCGACATCGAGATCGAGTGGCGGTCGGCGTCACTGGCCCCCCTCTTCCCCGTGTTCGCGGGTCACCTGACGCTGACACCGACCGAACTGCGCCTGGAGGGGTACTACGCTCCGCCGGCAGGAGACCTCGGTGCCATCCTGGACAGGGCCTTCCTCAACATCGCCGCTCGCGGCACCGCCCGATGGTTCCTGGGACGCGCCACCGAGGCGATCGGAGCAGCGCCCACGGACCGCTGATTCACTGGACCGCCGATCTCTACATCCCAAGCACGGCCTGCTCGCTTTTCACCTGTAGTTGCCAGTCGAAGCGCCGATACCTCGGACGGTTGAGATTGCCGTGGAGCTTGCCGTGCTTATAGGAGCGACGGAGAAACCCGAGGCCAGTCCCGCCCACAAGGATCGCCGCCTGCGGGCTGTGTACCGCCGGGAACTCCAACAGAGCGTCTACTTCTCGGCGGTCCTCGTAACCGCAGGGATGGCGGCTGCGACGGTGATCTGGTGCGTTGCCGTGCCCGGAGCGGCTGTGCCTCTGGCGGCCCTATCGCTGCCTCTGGTCCTCGCCGGCGGCGCCATCCTGCGAGTGGTGCGATGCCGCGGACGGCGGCTCGTCGTCCAGCTCGGCATGGCGATGGGGCTGATCGTGATCGTCTATTCGGCCCTGATCGTGTCGTTGCTGCGCCAAGGCGAGCCGCTCGTCCTGGGCTGCTTCGGCCTGATCCCGCTGGCGTTCGCGGTGTTCATTCCGTTGGGACGGCGGCAGCACGTGGCCTGGCTCGTCGCGGGCAACGCGACATTCTTCGGGCTCATCGTCGTCATCACTCGAGATCCGTCGTGGACCTATCTGCCCGCGCTCTCGTTCGCGGCCGCGGTCGCCTCCGCCCTGAGCCTTGCCGCCAACGAGACCCAGCTCCGCAGACGCCGCCAGATGGATGGACAGCTCCTGGCCGTGCGCGGTCTCTATGCCCGCATGAAGGAACACGAGCTCGATCTCCGGCGCCAGGACGAGTTCCTGTTCATGCAGCAGGAGACGCTCGTCGTCCAACAAGCCGAACTGCTTAGACTCAACGAGGAGCTGGCGACCATCGCCCGCCTCGACGCCCTGACCGGACTCGGCAACCGCCTCCGCCTCAATGAGGATCTGGCTCAGCTCGCCAGTCGGATCGAGCGCAACGGCGGCACGGCCGGCCTGTTGATCATGGACCTGGACCGCTTCAAGCGCCTCAACGACTCGAGGGGCCATCTCGTCGGCGACGCCGCCCTGAGGGGAGTGGCGGACGTTCTCCGCAAGACGAGCCGTGCCGGCGACGGGCTGTATCGATACGGCGGTGAGGAGTTCCTCATCATTCTGCACGATGCCGACCAGGCCGTCCTGGAGTCGGCGGGACAGCGCTTCATAAGCGCCGTTCAGGCGGCGGGCATACCCCACCCTGACAATCCGCCCTACGGTGTGTTGACTGCCAGCGCCGGAGCCGTGGAACTGTCGCAGGCCAACTGCGTGGACGTGGACACCGCGCTCCGCATTGCGGACGAGGCGCTGTACGAGGCCAAGGAGAACGGCCGAAACCGGCTCGAGGTGAAGGGTCGGCGCGTCTCGGGTACGGTCGTCCCGATCAACCAGCAGCGCGCGGCAAGCTAGCGTCGAACCCACGGACGGGCTCAGCCGACGGGCAGCAACGCGGCCACGACGCCGACGGCCAGGCCGATCGCGAGGCTCGCCAGCCCGATCTGCAGGGACTTGGAACGATCTCTCGCGCGCGCCTGCCGGTCCACCACGCGCTCGGTCGTCCCAAGCGGACCGAAGTTGAAGACACCCTGCGAACCGAAGCCGGCGCAGAAGTGCAGCCGGGCCTGCAGGTAGCCTGAGGCCGACCCAGCGGCCGGCACGACGAGCAGTAGCCTGGCCCAGTGAGGAGCCCCGAGCGCTATCAACGCGGCGAACAGCACCGCGGTGACGACCAGCCCGGCATGGCCGGCGCGGCGGCGGCGGGCTATCTCGGCCGGACCGATGTTGCAGACACCAGGCTCGTAGCCGACGAGATTCGATGGGCTCAGCCTCTGGAGATTCGGGCCCAGGCCCCGGAGATTCGACATTGTTGCTACCTCAACTGCCACGCCGATCGTATTCCCGCTGGGCCCGTTGGCCGCCACGGACCGGTGCCTGGGCCGCCTGACGGTTCGATCGCAGCATGCGGGCGGATCAGAGACGGAGGCGCGTCTTGACCCAGCCCTTACCTCAGAAGGCCGGGTAGGGGGTCCTTTCGGCGCATCGACACCCGTACAATCGGGGAAGGCTCGCGAAGGGTCACCGAGCCGATGATTACGGTGGCGGCCGGTCCCGAGGCCTGCGGCATTGCGTAGCGCCCCTTCCCGGAGGATGCGTTCGTGCTCTTCAATCGCAAGCAGTCGAAGGGGGATGAGGAGACCCGCGCCGACGTACAGGACGCGCTCGTTGAGATGCTCCTCGACGCCGACGAACTCGAGCGGCGACGGCTGCTGCTGATGGCGTTGCAGACGGGCGAACTCAGGAGGAGCGAGGCCGCCGAACTGCTCCGCCTCGTCGATCGCCTGGAGTCGGTCTCCGGCCGCCAGACCCACGGCCCCGCGCCCGTAGGTCGCGATCTCCGAGTCCCGCGAATGGGGCGCGCCTCGCTAAACCTGCGCGGTCAGCCGATCGAACAAGCCCCTGAAGGAGCCGGCGATTCGGCTGACCGACGGGAAGCCCTGCCTACCGACTCTACCTGAGCGGGCTCCAGCCAGTAACCGATCGGCCAGTCCGTCTATGTCGCCGACCACCCTTGCCGTTGGGAATCTCTCCACGGCCGACTTCCCCTCGTCGGCAGCCCGAACGAACAGCAGCCCGGCAGAGCGGATCCGGGCCAGGGTCGGTATGTGGACGACGCGTTCGACGTCAGACGAGGCCACTCCGCTCTTGGCGCGGTTGATCACCATCACCAGGCGATCGAGGATGTCCAGCTCCGTGGCAACCTCGCGGAACTGGACGGCGGCTCGAATGCACGGCACATCCGGGGTCACCGGCACGATGATCCTGTCGGCGAGTTCGAAAAGGGCCTGGTTGAGCGGCCCGTAGTCCGGGTGCATGTCCAGGATCACGAAGTCGTACGACTCGCGAGCCTTGGCGACGGCCGCGGCCACGCGCTTTGGCTCGAGGATCTCGGTATGAAGCGGCGACTCGGCCATCACGAGGACGCCCACGCCACTCGAGTGGCGAGCGGCGACCTGCGCGAGGGACTCGTCCCTTCCGGTCTTCTCGCCTTCGCGCCACGCACTGGCGAGCGTCCTGGGGTTGGTCAGCCCGAGCGAGGAGGCTATGTGTCCGGTGATCGTGTCGCAATCGACGAGCAAAACGCGCTGGTTCTTGCGAACCCGGAGCGCCGATCCGACGTTGATCGAGATCGTGGTCTTGCCCACGCCGCCCTTGGGGTTGAAGACGATGATCATGTGGCCGTGCCGCGGCTCGGCCACGGTCTCGGCCGCGGACGCCGCCAACTCGGGCTCCTCGGTCGCGAGGATCGGGCCGGCAGAGACGGCTCCCTCGGCAGGGACGTTCTCGACGCGGATCAGCATCGCTTCGACACGCCACCGCAGCGATTCGGCTGAGTAGGGCCTCGTGAAGAACTCGTCCTTGACGTAGCCTTCGCCGCTGAGCCCCATACGGCCGAGTGCCCGCGGCGGCATCAGCATGAGAGCGGGGATGTTCCGGCCGCTCTCGTGCAGGAGGGAGTACATCTCGATTGTGCGGTCGAAGTCCCTCTCGCCATCGAGAATCGCCACGCGGACGTCATCTCGGCTGCCGAGCAACCGCTCGAGGTCGTCCGCGGTCTCTACGGCGATGGCCTCGAAGCCGGCCTCGGCCAGGTGCTCGCTTACGGCCACGAACTCGGGGCATGGCAAAGCGATTGCTACGGCAGACCGTGGCACGACTAGCGGAGCCTCCCTGCGACGCGGAAGCGGCTGCATAAGTCTACCCGATTCGTCACGTCGTCCGACACCCCGCCGGTGAGCATCTCGTTCGGCGAGCCTGCCCAGCGGCGCCCGCTACGTCGAAACGAGCGATACTGCAGCCCGGGACGGCAACACGCCAACGAGGTTCGCGCGCCCATGCCACCGCAGGCCGTCGTCGCCGGCCACATCTGCCTCGATCTCATGCCCGGTCTGGGCAGCCGGCCGCTCGACCTTCGGCCGGGGGCTCTCCGCATCGTCGGGCCCGTCACGATCTCGGCCGGCGGCGCCGTTTCCAACACCGGCCTCGCCCTCCACCGTCTGGGCGTGCCGACGCGCTTCGTCGCGCTGATCGGACCGGACCCCCTCGGCGTCATCCTGCGAGCCGCCCTGGACGCGGAATCGCCGGGGCTCGGCGCCGGGCTCCTCGCACGGGCTGGCGAGGGTACTTCGTACAGCGTCATCCTGAGTTCGGCGACGACCGATCGGATCGTCATCCACTTCCCCGGCGCGAATGACGGCTTCTCGTCCGCGGACGTGGGCCCCGAGCAGCTTCGCGGGGCCGAGCTGCTGCACGTCGGCTACCCGCCGCTCATGCGCCGGCTGTGCGCGGACAATGGCCTCGAGCTGCAGCGGATGATGCGGACCGCGAGGCAGGCGGGGCTGGCCACCTCGCTCGACACGGCCGAGCCCGACGACCGGATCGGCGAGGTGGACTGGCCAGGTCTCCTGGCCAAGGTCCTGCCCGAGGTGGACGTCTTCATGCCGAGCCTGGGCGAGCTGGAGGCGATGCTCGGCACGGCCCGGCCATGGAACGGGGTGAACACTCCGGACGAGGCCGGAATCCGCTCGATCGCCGAGGCCGCTCTGGAGCTGGGCGCCGGGATCGTCGGCATCAAGCTCGGGCGGTTCGGGCTCTACCTGCGCACGGCGGCACCGGCACGCATGGCGGCGATCGCAGGACGGCTGCCCGGTCTCGCTGCCGAAGCCTGGTCGGACCGCGAGCTCTGGTCCCCCATCTTCGAGGTCGCCGTCCGAGGGACGACTGGCTCGGGCGACGCGACGATCGCCGGGTTCCTCGCGGCCCTGCTCGACCGCAGGAGCCCCGTCGAGGCTCTCGATCTCGCGTGCGCCGTTGGCTCACTCTGCGTGGAGGGGGACGACGCCCTGAGCGGCATCGGCGGACGCAGCCAGGCCGAGGCACGGACGCATTCCACTCTCCCCCGCCCCGTGCCGACCGCCTCGGCGGCGTGGACGAAGCACGGCTCGTCCGGCGTGCTCACCGGGCCTCGAGACAGCGGGACCGGAGGCCGCCCGTGATCCAGTCCTCAGTCCCGCTCGCGGTCCCGCACACGCGCCACGAGCCGGAAGTCCCGCGAGGCAGCGAATGCCGGCAGCGTCACGTAGGCTTCTCTGAGCGGCGACGGTACGGCCGAGCCATTGACATGCCTTCGCCGGGGCTAGAATCCCTAGCATCTTCAGTTGTGTCGCAAGCGCAAGGGAGGCCTGGGTAATGGGCCTGCTCCGGCGGATCGAGAAGGTGCAGCAAGGGGCCGACACCCAGAATACCGGCACAGCCGCACGCGTCCCGCCTCCGGCTGCCCCGACGCACGGTCCGGTAGGAGCTCGAGAGAGTTTCCTGAGCAACATCAGGCTTCGCCTCCTGGACGATGTCATCCACGCCTCCTCAACGATCTTCGGCGGCGACGGTGGGACTGACGTCCGCAGCAAGATCGAGGCGATCGTCGACCAGACCATCCGCGCGAGCGGGTCCCCCGTCTCGCGGGACGAACGTCAGCACCTGGTGGATGACACACTCGCAGAGGCCACGGGCTTCGGGCCGCTCGAGCCGCTGCTGCGCGACGAGACGGTCACAGAAGTCATGGTCAACGGCCCGCACCAGGTGTACATCGAGCGCAAGGGCAAGCTGGAGAAGACCAAAGTCGTCTTCCGGAACGACGAGCACGTCATGCACATCATCGATCGGATCATCGCCCCGCTCGGGCGCCGCATCGACGATTCGAGCCCGAGGGTCGACGCCCGCCTGCCCGACGGCTCACGGGTCAATGCGATCATCCCGCCGCTCTCGCTCGTCGGACCGGTGATCACCGTCCGGAAATTCTCGGCCAGGCCGTACACAATCGAGGACCTCGTAGGCTTCGGGACGGCAACGGCCGAGATGTTCGACTTCCTGCGCGCCTGCGTGGAGGTCCGCCTCAACATCTTCGTCTCCGGCGGCACCGGCTCGGGCAAGACGACGTTCCTCAACGTCCTCTCATCGTGCATCCCCGAGGACCAGCGGATCGTCACGATCGAGGACGCCGCCGAACTACAGCTCAGCCAGACCCACATCATCACGCTGGAGGCCCGGCCCTCGAACCTCGAGGGCGAAGGCGAGATCACGATCCGCGATTTGTTGCGCAACGCCCTGCACATGCGCCCAGACCGGATCATCGTGGGTGAGTGCCGAGGCGGCGAGGCTTTGGACATGATCCAGGCCATGACGGTGGGACACGCCGGCTCGCTATCCACCGGGCACGCAAACACCCCGGCGGACATGCTCCGCCGGCTGGAGACGATGATCCTCATGACCGGCTATGAGCTGCCGCTGCGGGCGATCCGCGAGCAGGTCGCCTCGGGCGTCGACCTGATCGTCCATACCGCCCGTCTCAAGGATGGCTCCCGCAAGGTCGTAAACATCACCGAGGTCTACGGGATGGAGGAGGACCAGATCCTCATCCAGGACATCTTCGCGTTCGAGCAGACCGGCTTTACCGAAGGGAGGGTCGAAGGGCAACTCAAGCCGACCGGGATCCGGCCGACCTTCATGTGGAAGTTCGCGGATAGCGGAATCCAGCTGCCGCCCGGGGAATTCGGCATCCCGCCCGAAGACCCCAAGCGACCGGACCGGGCCCGCTATCAGAAGGGGAGATCCTTCGCGGGGGAGGGAGTGCAGCCACTCGATGCATCCATCGCTTTCGGCCGGGCGACAAGCGCCGGAGGCATGATCTACGTATCGTCGATGGGGCCCGTCGATCCCGATACCGGGCTGCTCGTCGCCGGAGGTATCGAGGAGCAGACAAGCCAGTGCCTGCGCAACCTCAAGGAGAGGCTCGAGGCTGAGGGAAGCTCGCTGAGCAAGGTCGTCTGGGCCAACTGGTCGTTGCGCGACCCGACGGAGTTCGACGCGTTCAACAAGGAGTGGGCGCGCTGGTTCTCGGGCGTCCCGCCGATCGGCCAGGGCACTCTGTTGCCTCCGCTGCAACGCCGCGCCGGTTTCCTGGTCGCGATCGGGGTGATCGCCGAGGCATAGGATCGCCGGGAGCTATCCGAAAGAGGGGGCGATACGAGTGGCAACCAATCGAGCAAGGGCGTCGTTCTTGCATGAGGTACGGCAAATGAGGCACTTACGTACATCCATGGCCGGGCTGGCCGCAGTCGCGCTTATGTTCGCAGCCTGCAGTTCGAGCGGGAACTCGCCTGCGCCGCTTGCGACGCAACCCGTGTCCAGCCCGACGTCGGCGGTCGAGTCGCCGGCAGAACCCCCGCAGATGCCGCCCGCGCCGACCAGTTTCACCGCGGCACGGAAGAGTGGGTCCGTCCCCTGCCCCAGCGCAGACGACTCGTGCTCCGAGACCGACCTTGCCTGGCAGTCGACAGCTGATCCGGGAACCTGGTTCAGGGTCTACTGGGCGGGCACCGGCGAGGATCCCGCCGCCACCTGCCTCACCGTGCAAGCCGAAGCGACGACCAGGCTGGATACCAAACCGGCCGCCAGAACCGCCCAGGTCTTCGACCCGATGGCCGTGGGCGGAGGCGAGATCTGTTACTGGATCACCGCCGTCAGCAGCGCCGGGGAGTCGGCAAAGGTGCCCGCGACAGGTCAATAACCTACGGAGCATTGGGAGGGTCGGCGTGAGTCCGCCGCGATCTCGTTGTGGCGCGGCCGCTCGGGCGACCTGCCTCGGCCTGGCGGGCCTGCTCGTCGCCGTATCGCTCGTCGGGTGCTGGGACGACGCGGCTACGACAGATCAGATCGCTCGCGAGCTCCACACCGCCACGCTGCTCTCTGACGGCCGCGTCCTGATCGCCGGAGGATGGAATGCATATTCCCCGGTGGTTGCGTCCTCAGCCGAACTGTATGACCCCAAGACCGGCACTTTCAGCCCCACCGGCGCGATGGCTCACCCTCGATGCGCCCACACCGCCACGCTGCTCTCCGACGGCCGCGTCCTGATCGCCGGAGGCCTCGGTAACAGCACTGTGACCACAGCCGAGCTGTATGACCCGGCGACCGGCACCTTCAGCCCCGCCGGCTCGCTGCCTGCCGATCTAACCGACCACACCGTCGTAGCGCTCTCCGGCGGCCGTGCCCTCGTCGTCGGGACCGATGGCTCGGCCAAGCTGTATGACCCGGCGACCGGCACCTTCAGCCCCACCGGCTCGATGGCTGCCTCTGGAGTCGACCGCCCGGCGACGCTTCTCTCCGACGGCCGCGTGCTCTTCGTCGGGAGCGATGGCTCGGCCGAGTTGTATGACCCGGCGACCGGCACCGTCAGCCCCACCGGCTCGATGGCTACCGCCCGTTGGCTCCGCACCGCCACGCTGCTCTCCGACGGCCGCGTCCTCATGGCCGGAGGCAACACCGGCGGCAAGGTCGTCGCCTCAGCCGAGCTCTATTACCCGAAGACCGGCACCTTCAGCCCCACCGGCTCGATGGCTACCGCTCGCGAGTACCACACCGCCACGCTTCTCTCCGACGGCCGCGTCCTCGTCGCCGGAGGATTTGATGGCGCGTACGACCTGGTCTCGGCCGAGCTCTATGACCCGAAGACCGGCACCTTCAGCCCCACGGGCTTGATGGCCCCCGCTACCCCACACTAACCGCCACGCTATCCGCTACCGAAGGTTCCACTCCTCCGGGCTGGACAGGACCTCATGCGCTGCCGCCGCCTGGAGAGTGGAGGCCACGGCCTCGGAGACGCCTCCCCGGTAGGTCAACCCCTCGGGGCTCTGCCGGTAGATCGTGGCGTAGAAGACGCAGGCGGCGAGGTATGTCCCGGCCTGGTTCGGGTGGCTGCCATCGTCCTGCCACAGGCCGATCTCCGGGTGCTGCCTGCGAACCACGAACCACGTATAGCCGACGGGCGCTACCGGCACCGCCAGTTCATCGGCGATGGTGATGTAGGCATCGTCGATCTGGACCTGCATGCTCTCGTAGCCGGGCAGGCCGCCACTGGGCTCGCCGTCGCGGTGGGCCCAGGTCATGAAGAAGATGGGCGTCGCGCCGGTCGGCGTCACCATCGCCACCAACGAGCGGGCCGCTGGGTACATCTGCTGTGTGCGGCCGCTCTCGAAGGCCGGCGTATCGCTCTGCTCCTGAAGAACGACGTAACTCCACTTCTGGGAGGCCAACCGGTCCTTCGTCTCCGATGACGCGACGTGCTCGCCTAGCATCTCGCCGCCGTTGGCTACCATTCCCGTCTCCACCTGGTGGCTGCCAGCCTGAGCCAGCTGGGCGAACGTGCCGGGCAGGTCATTGACGTACGTGTAGCTGTTACCGAGGAACAGAACACGAAGGCAGGAGGACGATTCAGCGCCGCAGGTCGGCGCCGCAGCTGGGGCGCAGCCGGACAGGAGCAGGCCCGCCATCAGGACGAGCCCGATCGCCGCCCAAGGGACTTCGCCCACACGGGTATCCGGTGGGCGCGCGGGTCGTGAAGCCTCGAACTGCCCCATGCCGAGGATTCGGCTCTCCCATTCGCGAACCGTAGGTGTGCGTCGACAGTCAAAGGCCATGATCGGACGCCGTCGTGTCTACAAGCGTCGTCCGACTCGGCCGCTGGCGCGGAGACACCTTACAGGCTGGCGCCCCGAGACAGGTTCGGGGCGCCTGGCGCACTCGCTCTGAGCATGACCGGGGGAGTTGGCTGGCGAGGAAGTGTCTGAGTTCAGGACATAGGTGACACTTGATCGGTTACTGGTGAGTCGGGACATGCGTGACAGTCTGCTGCATGTCGAAGCACCAGGTGGCCGTCCTTAAGGTCGTCTCAGCACAG
>JBEKPL010000042.1:0-21910 GCA_049520815.1 Candidatus Limnocylindrales bacterium | reverse complement strand
GCCGCGCGGCGCTTGCTCGCGGTCGACCGTCGCTTCGCACAAAGCCGCAAGCGGCTCAGAGTGCTTCGCGAGCGGTCGCCGCTCCCGTCGCCGCGCCCCCGGCGAGGCCGGGTTCCGGCGAGGCCGGCTCTTCCAGGGACGCGGCCGCCATCCCGGTCGCCGCTCCCGTCGCCGCGCGCCCCACGCCGTCCTCCGATTCCCCTTCTCTTCTGGCACCCAGATGCAACTGCGCTGTACCAGTGGAGGTGGTGCTAAGTGGAGCCGTCTCACGAAATGTGTCAACGCGACAGTCAGCCGGCCCCCCGAGCGAGCTTGTCGGCGGCCACTATGTCCCGGTCCACGCTTGCGCCGGGACGAATCGGACTCGCGACCTTCCCGCAACGCCTTCCGTGTGCGGCTCGAACGCGCCGGCCCAACTCGACTCTCCGCATAACACCACTGCCACTGGTATAGCGCAGAAACCACACGCCACGCAGGTCGCCGACCGGTCCGCTGACCCAGCGACGCACGGCCAGAGTCCGGGCTGGCAGGGACGCGGAAACCAGCGCCGAGTGACGCCTCAGCAGATCACGATGGGTCGTGGCATCGGGCAGGACGAGGGCGACACCGACCATGAGCGGCGCCCAGCCTCGCTCCTGCCGAGCAGTCTTCGGATACACGCGTGCCTTCACGTCGATCCGGCGGAGCGTCTCCTCGAGGCTCGTGATCTCGGACTTGATCTCCACGATCAGCAATGCTCGGAGATCCGGTCGCCAGCCCAGGACGTCCACCGAACCGCGGTCCCCGAAGTGGTTGAACGACTGCTCGGTGTAGACCTCCCAGCCGATCTCGACCAGCGTCTCGACGGTTCGGTTCTGCAGCAGGGCGTGCCGACGATCGAGAAGTCGGTCGAGCTTTGGACCGCGCCAGTGCGGCGCCAGGAGGATGTCGGCGTCGAGCACCTCGGCGATGCGGCAGTAGGCGTCGACGGTTAGCCCACCGAAGCGCCCGCACTCGAGCTTGGAGACCGTCTGCTGCGAGACGCCGGCGCGGACACCGACGTCGGCCTGGCGCAGGTGCAACTCGAGGCGGATCGCCCGGAACGTGTTGCCGATGTGGACACGATCCATCGGCCCCAGCGTGCCGCAGCCGGCTCATCTGGCGCTTACCTAGCCGTGCGGCGCGGCCCCAGGGAGCGGAGCGGTCCGACGAAGCCGCACGGAGGCGGACCGGAGCCGCCGTGCGGCGTCTCCGGAAGCATTCGCTGGTTCCTCGATCTCCGTCCCACGCCCTCGTGCGGTCTCGCGGCCGCGAGACCGCACGCCACAGCCAGACAAGCCATACTGCAACGGAGATGGCGACGCAGTTCGGTCTCTGTGCGCAGTGCGGTGCTCCTCGCACCTCCGGAGAGCAGGGCTCCTGTGCGCAGTGCGGTGCGGCTCAACGGCCCGTAGCCCACCCTGCTCCGGCGCCCGCGGCCCCTCCCGTGGAACCGCCGGCTTTGACGAGGTCGCAGCCCGCGGCTCCCTCAACAAGGGGTGCCAATCCCGCCCTGCTCCTGATCGGCGGCATCGTCATCGCCGCGATCGTTGGCGTCGTGGTCTTCGTCTCGGTCATTGGGAAGTCCGGCAGCTCCTCCAGCACCGGCTCGTCCAGCCCGTCGGTCGGCACCTCGTCCGGCCTGCCGGCCGTGGGGAGCATCACCCGCAATGTGTCGACGCTGAGCTGCTCCTCTCCCGTCGCCTCCACGTCCATGATCCATCTGCCCGCGTCGGTGCATGAAGGGGACATTGTCACCGTGACGCTGGACGGCCACAACGTCGGGTCCCAAGCGGTTGAGCCCGGCGGCGAGCTGGCGCAGCTGGCGGACGGCAGCTGGCTCGAGACCAGCGTCGGCACCGTGGAGATCATGCAGTCGATGTGCGCGGCCGGCGCTGTGTGGGGGTACACCGACGCGCTCACGCCCGGGGTCCACACGCAACGGGTCCTCGACTCGAACGGCAACGTGCTGGCCGAGGGCTCGTACACGGTCACGCCCTAGGCTTGTCCTCGGGCGGCATCACCTGCAGCCCGTCGACCCTCAGCTGATCCTCGAGCCTGCAGGTCACGGCCACGATCAGACTCCCTGCGTCGCTGAACGGCTGAGATCAACGACCTCGTCGCTGAGCTGCAGGCGATCAAGGCCAAGATCGATGCCGACATCACGATCGAGGATCTGCGGGCGGACGCGACAGCGCTGTCGAAGCTGTTCAAAGACTTCGGCCTATCGTCAGGCAGGTCAACCTCGTGATGGCCGCCGATGGCGTCATCGCCGCCGGCCCCAAGTTCGTGAACGCAGGCCGGACCCTGGCCCGCGGGATCCGGACAAACTCCGCCCGCCTGTCGTCGCCACGCCGCCGCTCCAGCTATAGAACGCACGTTTGTAAGTGGCAGGGATGTCGGCGGCGCCGCGCGGCTACTGGGCCAACCCCGGGGACGCCCAAGCCTCCAACCTCAGCCACTCGTCCACAGGCCGTCCACAGTCGATCCGCAGGCCGTCCACGCCACGGCCGCAGATCTCCACCAATCCGCACACGGGCCCCAGATATGGGGTTGCGGCGCGCAAGATACCACAAGATGTTGTGGTCTTAAGGCTTGACGGCAGGCAGGCCGCGGGCGTACATTCCGACGGTCGGCAGGGACCCCCAGAAGGCCCCCGGAGAGTGCCGAAGAGCCCGCTGAAGGGCCGTCCCAAATACCCGCGGCCGGCCTGATCGAGATCCGATCGCCGGGTGCCTCGCAGCTATCGCCCAGCCCCCGCACCGAGATGAACCAGCTCCCCACCACCACCCAGGCAAGAGGTGCAGGAAATGACCCGAGCAGCCGCCGGCGCGACCCCCGTCCCAGTCATGGCTGAGAAGGTCGCACCCATGCTCCCCGACGGCCGCTTCACCGGCGTCGGCGTCAAGGGCCTCACCTTCCCCCGCCGCTGGACCCGCCCTGGCGTCCACCCCTACGACGAGATCGAGTGGGAGACCCGGACCGCCAGCATCGGCAACGAGCAGGGCAAGACCGTCTTCGAGCAGAAGGACGTGGAGGTCCCGGCGTTCTGGAGCCAGCTCGCGACCAACGTCGTCGTCAGCAAGTACTTCCGCGGCCACGTAGGCACGCCCGAGCGCGAGACCAGCGTCCGCCAGCTGATCGACCGCGTCGTCAACACCATCGCCGCCTGGGCCGAAACCCAGCACTACTTCGCGACCGACGAAGACCTCAGAGCCTTCCAGGCCGAGCTGACCCACCTGCTCGTCCACCAGAAGATGAGCTTCAACTCGCCGGTCTGGTTCAACGTCGGCGTCGAAGCGCACCCCCAGTGCTCGGCCTGCTTCATCAATTCGGTCGGGGACTCCATGTCATCGATCATGGACCTGGCCAAGACCGAGGCAATGCTGTTCAAGTTCGGCTCGGGCGCCGGCTCGAACCTCTCGACCCTTCGATCGAGCAAGGAGAAGATGTCGGGCGGCGGCACCGCCTCCGGCCCGGTCAGCTTCATGCGCGGCTACGACGCCTTCGCCGGCGTGGTCAAGTCGGGCGGCAGGACCCGCCGCGCCGCCAAGATGGTGATCCTCGACGTCACCCACCCGGACATCGAGGAGTTCATCAACTGCAAGCTCCGCGAGGAGAAGAAGGCCTGGGCCCTGATCGAGCAGGGCTACGACCCGAGCTTCACCGGCGAGGCCTACGGCTCGGTCGCGTTCCAGAACGCCAACCATTCGGTCCGCGTCACGGACGACTACATGCGCGCGGTCGTGGACGACGGCCCCTGGACCACCACCGCCGTCGTGGACGGGCGGCCCATGGACACCTACCCCGCCCGCAAGCTGTTCCGTGAGATGGCCGAGGCGGCATGGGTCTGCGGCGACCCCGGCATCCAGTACGACACCACGATCAACGACTGGAACCCCGTCGCCAACTCGGCCCGCCAGCACGCCACCAACCCGTGCGTCACCGGCGACACGCTCGTCGCCACGGACGAAGGCTGGCGATCGATCGAATCGATGGTCGGCGAGACGGCCAATGTCATAGGCGCGGACGGCCAGCCGCACACGGTCCGTTCCATCTTCCCAACCGGCCACAAGCCCGTCTTCGACCTGCGGACCCGGTCCGGTTATCGCGTCCGGATCACCGCGGACCACAAGGTCGCGACCGAACGAGGCGATGTCGCGGTCAAGGACCTTAGGCCTGGCGATCGAATCCAACTGCAGGGGCCGGCCTTCGGCGACGTCAACATGCCCGAACGACTGGCCGAAGCTGTCGGCCTGGCCGTGGGCGACGGCTGCCTGACCTGGGCCGACGCCAGCCGTAACGAGCGGCCGATGATCATCCTGACGATGCACGCCGAAGAGGCGCCCATCCTCCAGGCGGTCGCGGCCGAGGTCAACACCCAGAAGGCTCTCCTAAAGGCGGTCGGCTCTATTGGGCGAAACGACGGAGTCAACGTCTCGTTCACGGCCACGGGCTCCCGCCTTGCCTTTGCTTCTCGTCCGGTCTGCGAGCAGTTCATGCAGTACGCCGTGCTGGACGAAGGGTCAGACCTCAAGCGCTTCAAGCCGGCTGTCTACGAGCTCGATCGACCTTCGCTGGCCGCCCTCCTGCGCGGCCTGTACACAGCCGACGGCACCGTCGGCCACACGCACAACGTCACCGCGTACGTTGGGCTCGACTCGACCTCGCTCGAGCTCTTGGTCCAAGTCCAGAGGATGCTCCTCGCCTTCGGCATCAAGTCCCGGCTCTATGAGAACCGACGGGCCGGCAAGCTCCGTCAGGTACTTCCCGACGGGAAGGGCGGTGCACGCGAGTACGCCGTCAAGGAATTCCACGCACTGCGTATCAGCCGCGGATCACGCCGCATCTTCGAGCGTGAAATCGGCTTCGATCCGGCCAGCCCAAAGGCGGCGAAGCTGGCGAGACTCAACGCCGAGATTGGTGTCTATGAAGAAGGCCTGACGGACGAAGTCGCATCTGTGACGCCAGCCGGCACGGCCGACGTCTACGACTTGACCGAGTCGGCCACCAACCATTTCATCGCTAATGGCCTGACTGTTCATAACTGTTCCGAGTTCAGCTTCATCAACGATTCGAGCTGCAACCTGGCCTCGCTCAACCTCATGAAGTTCGTGCGCGAGGACGGCGAGTTCGACGTCGAGGCGTTCCGGTATGCCAGCCGCCTGACCATCACCGCCCAGGAGATCCTCGTCGACAACGCCGGCTACCCCACCCCGCCCATCGCCGAGAACTCGCACAAGTTCCGGCCCCTCGGCCTCGGCTACGCCAACCTGGGCGCGCTGCTGATGAACCGCGGCCTCGCCTACGACTCGCCGGAGGGCCAGGCCTACGCCGCCGCCATCACCTCGGTCATGACCGCCGAGGCCTACGGCCAGTCCGCGGTCATCGCCCGCGACCACGGCGGCCCGTTCATGGAGTACCGCAAGAACGAGGAGCCGTTCCTGCGCGTCATCCAGAAGCACCGCGACGCCGCTCACGGCATCCCCGACAAGCAGAGCGTCCCCTCGGACCTGCACCGCGCCGCCCGCGACATCTGGGACGAGACCCTCGCCCTGGGCAAGGCCCACGGCTACCGCAACGCCCAGACCACCCTGCTCGCCCCCACCGGCACCATCGCCTTCATGATGGATTGCGACACCACCGGCATCGAGCCGGACATCGCCCTCGTCAAGTACAAGAAGCTCGTCGGCGAAGGCTTCCTCAAGATCGTCAACAACACCGTCCCGGGCGCCCTGCGCAAGCTGGCTTACACCCCAGACCAGGTCGATGCCATCGTCGCCTACGTCAACGAGCGCGAGACCATCGAAGGCGCGCCGGACCTGCGGCCCGAGCACCTTTCGGTCTTCGACTGCGCCTTCAAGCCGGTCAACGGCACGCGCTCCATCCACTACATGGGCCACCTGCGGATGATGTCGGCGGTCCAGCCTTTCCTCTCGGGCGCGATCAGCAAGACGGTCAACATGCCCGAGGCGGCCACGCCCGACGAGATCGAGACGGTCTACCTCGAGGGCTGGCGGATGGGCCTCAAGGCGATCGCCATCTACCGCGACAACAGCAAGCGCAGCCAGCCGCTCATGACCGGCAAGAAGAAGGAGGCCGAAGCTGTGCTGGCGGCGCCCCTGGCCGCGACCACGCCGGATGCCGAGCACAAGCCGTACCGGCACCGCCTCCCCGTCGAGCGCAGCGCCATCACGCACAAGTTCGACGTCGCCGGCCACGAGGGCTACATCACCGTCGGCCTGTACGAGGATGGCCAGCCGGGCGAGATCTTCCTCAAGATGGCCAAGGAAGGCTCCACCATCAGCGGCCTGATGGACACCTTCGCGACCACGGTCAGCGTCGCCCTCCAGTACGGCGTCCCGCTCCACGACCTGGTCTTCAAGTTCGCCCACGTCCGCTTCGAGCCGTCGGGCTTCACGGCCAACCCGGAGATCCCGATCGCCAAGTCGACCATCGACTACATCTTCCGCTGGCTCGGCTCACGCTTCCTGCCGCCCGAAGACCGAGCCAAGCTTGGTCTGGTCGACCGTTCGGCGACAGCCGAGTCATCGGTGCAGCCGCTCAACCTGGGTCTCGGTGGGAACGGCGGTGCTGGAGGCGCCGGGACCTCAGAGAGCGGCGGATCCAGCGACGCAAGCCCAGCTTCACCGGGGAGTGGAGGTAATGCGGGTTCGTCGGAGACCGGCGCTGCCGCCCCGGCCGCCTCCTCGCCCGCGACTCTAGTGGCAGCTCCAGGGGCCGAGCCACCGGCCACGACGCCCGCCAGTGAGCGGCCTGCCGACACTCCCCGCTCCTCGGCCACCCCTGCCTCCGGCAGCGGCAACGTCCCCGGCAGTGGCAACGGCAAAAGCAACGGCTCCGGCGGCGTCCGCGCCGCCCTCGGCAACCTCGGCATCGGCAAGGCCCAGGTCACCTTCAGTGCCCAGGCGGACGCCCCCTCCTGCGCCGAATGCGGCTCGATCATGGTCCGCAACGGCAGCTGCTACAAGTGCCTCAACTGCGGCTCCACGAGCGGGTGCTCGTAAACGCCGGGGTCACGCTAACTGTCACCAGCACGAGAGAAGCTCAGCAGCAGATTCCAAAGGATGCAGCCCGGCAGAAAGAGGTGGGCCTCGATGGCGGACGAGCTCAAGTCGGTGGTAATCCCGTACTTGTCATCTCAGTTCAGCAGAGCTCGGCCCGTTCTGTTCACCGGCGCCGGCTTCTCGGCCTCCGCACGGAACATCACGGGAATGCCGGTGCCGACTGGCAGAGAGCTAGCAGAACATGTCTGGAAACTCAGCTTTCCGGGTGAGGTACTTGAGCCAGCCACGACCCTGCAGCTGATATATGAGCATGCTCATCGTCACCATCCTGGCCAGCTCCGGGAACTCCTGACGCGGCTACTAACGGTCGACGCGGAGACCGTGCCGGAATGGTATGCGCGGATATTCCGCCTACCGTGGCACAGGGTGTACACATTGAACATCGACGATCTCGCGTTGGCGGTCTCCCGTCGATATGGCTTGGCCAGGCGCCCCGTCCAGGTTTCTGCCACCAGCCTTGCGCCCGAACGACCGGCGCATGGGGATGTGGGGCGTGATCTTGAGATTGTTCACCTGAATGGGACCAAAGAAGATCTGCCGGACCGAGTCACGTTCTCCGCAACCCAATATGCCGAGAGACTGGCGATGCAGGACCCCTGGTATGCCAGGCTCGTTGCCGACATTGCCAGCAGACCTTTCATCTTCATTGGCACATCCCTCGACGAGTCGCCCCTTTGGCAACACATTGAATTGCGCGAACTCCGCGGGGGCCGTGCAATGCGTGAGTTCCGCCCGAGGTCGTATCTTGTGACTCCTTCCCTGGATCGGGCCCGGCGGAGCCTGCTGCAGGAATTCAACATCGCCTGGCTCCCCATGACCGCAGAGGCATTCTCCGACCAAGTGGTTGCCGAGATGAGTGAGGCGTCTGCAAGTGGCCTGGAGCTCATAGCCCGGGAGTCGGCGCCGGCAGGATCGGGTCGTACTGTCATCCCCGAAGTGGCCAAGCTTGCGACCGATCCAACTCGCCGCACAGAATTCCTCCTGGGCCAGGAACCGATCTGGGCGGACATCCAATCAGGCAGAGCCGTATCTCGTGCCATCGATGCGGAAAGCGCCGCACTCGCGGACGCCAGGTTGGCCGCGGACCAGCCGGGCGTGATCGTCATTAGCGGGACCGCTGGAAGTGGGAAGAGCGCTTCGCTCATGCGGCTATCCCTCGCGCTATCCGCTGCAGGAGCGTCGGTTGGGTGGCTCGATCGCGACACGGACATGACGTCGCGGGAGATCCGCGGATGCATGCAATCTCCGCACGCGCCCCGAGTCCTCGCAATCGATGACGGCGACCTGTTCGGCAACGAGTTGTCGCCCATGGTGCGCGAACTCGCGCTGAGCGAAGCAGCGCCACTCATCCTTGTCGCAGTCAGGGCAACCAAGGTCGATCGCGCGCTCAATCCGGCCATCTTGGCTGAAGTGCCGCTCAGCGAACTGACTATGCCCCTTCTCGCGGATGCGGACATCGATTCACTGCTAGACAGCCTGACGACCGACAACAAGTTGGGGAAACTCAAAGGAAAGACCCGGCGACAACAGCGGGCGATCTTCAGAGAGCAATGTGGACGTCAGCTTCTTGTTGCGATGATCGAGGCCACTTCAGGCGAGCGGTTTGAAGACAAGGCAGTCCGTGAGTTTCACGAACTCGATGAGGCCGCGCGCTTGACATACGCTCTGGTCGCGACCTCGTCGTCGATGCGCTACAGCTTGGGCCGCGACGAGATCATGATCGCAACGGGCGATAGGTCCAATGCCGCCTTGAACACGCTCGACGCGCTCTTGCGCCGCGGGATAATCGTCCAAGCCGAGGACGGACGGAAAGTACGAGCCCGCCATCGCGTCATCGCCGACATCATTCTCGAGGAGCTGCGGCGTGCTGGCTTGCTCTCCCAGGTCCTCAGCGGGTTGGCCCTCGTAGCGGCCACGAAGGTCGCGCCGAATCTCCATCGGTCAGCCCGTCCCTGGCGGTTCCTTCGGCAAGTGATAAGCCACGAGTTTCTGGCGAGGACCCTGGGCGTCGAGGGGGCCAGAGAGCTATACGGCGCTATGGAGGATCTGCTCAGCTGGGACTACCACTACTGGCTCCAACGTGGCAGCCTGGAGGTCCAAGTCGGGAACCTGAGGCTCGCGCAGAACTACCTCCAGCAAGCGCGCGGAATCGCTCACGATGACCCCATCGTGGAAACGGAGTGGGCGCTCTTCCTATTCAGACGCGCGACCAGTGAGCCGTTGGCCGCAGGGGCTGAGTCAATGGCGACGGAAGCAAGAGAAAGCCTACTGGAACTGATCCGGATTCGGGGACGCATTGACCCATACCCCTTCCACGTCCTAGCTAAGCAGGGGCTTTGGTGGTCCAGAAGGCCTACCGCATCTATGGATGGGCGGGCTCGCTATCTTGCGAACCTCATCAGCACCGTCCAGGATGGCATGCGTCTTCACCCGAACGCTGGCGAGCTAGAGCTCATTCATGAGGAACTCAAGAGAGAGTACATGAGCCTGGCCCTGTCTGAGTACCAGACATCGAGCTTCGCCCAGGCAAGCGGCGCGGAGGACACTCAGACTGATCTTCAAGCAGTGGATCAACCCCTGCAACCCCGCCCCGACCCCGAATAGCCAAGCCGGAAGCTGCGGCCTGAATGTCCAGACAAACCAGCAGTGTCAGATCCACGAGCCAGCTCGTGGCCGCGAAGCAAGCGTGCGCGCCGCTTCTGCGCATGTACCAAGCCGCTGAGGCGAAGCGGCCCAGGACCTGGGGCGAGGTCGAGGACGCCTTCGTTCGAGCGATGGAGGAGTTCGACACCAACGTGGTCGCAGGGATCGCCGACGAAGGCGATCGACAGAATGGCAAGGGTGACTTCCTCAACGACCTGATTGCGCTGCTGCTGGAGGGCTGCGGCGGCGTTCAGCTGTACTCGCGTGGTGGCGTGCCGGGGTTCATCTTCGCCAGTCACAACCTGGACGTGACCTACCCGAACACCGGCGTGGTGAGGTTCACCTTGGAGGTCAAAGCGGTGGGGACGCCGCGCCACCTGGGGTCGCCCAAACAGAAGCCGATCGGTCGGCCGGGTTCGTCAGACCTGGCCAAGCGGGTCAAGGAAGCCGCCTTCAAGACGATTGACCTCAAGGCCGAATACGGGCGGATCATGGCCGGCCGCGGCCAGGCGGCTTCGGCCCCCAGCGGCAACCTCACGACCTGGCTCCGATCCGTCCAGCCCAGCGCCTACCTCTTCATCGCCGCGCGTGTTGTCAGCCAGACCGACTTCGAGGCCACGGTCAAGTTCGCCGACACCGCGGCGCAGGTCATGGACGGTGTCGGCCTGTTCTGCTTCGGGCCGGAGTCGGAATCGCAGCCGACCACGTACAAGATCCACCGCGTGCCTCGCCACATGGGCATGGACCAGGTTCTATACCGCGCCTGTCAGGACCTCGTGGCATTGAGGGATCTGCCGCCGGAGCCGATCCCCAGTTCGGCGGTCGGCCCCGCCGCCGCCCAGGCGGCGCTGGACAGCCTCGGGCCGGAAGCGCCCGACGATCCGCTCGATCGGTCGTAGCATGGCCGCCGTGATCTCGACCACCGCTCCCAGCCGAGACCAGCAGAAGGCCAGAGGCGCCTTCTACACGCCCCCCGAGCTGACACGGTTCCTGGCGCATTGGGCCATCCGGTCCGCGGGCGAGCGGGTCCTCGAACCATCCTGCGGCGACGGCGCCTTCCTGGGCTCGATCAGCGAACGTTTCGTCGACCTTGGCGCGGACGATCTGCTCGATCGATTGGTCGGAGTCGAGCGCGAAGCCGACGAGGCCGACAAGGCCCGAGCGCTGGCACAGGGCGCGCGTATCCTAACCGCCGACTTCTTCGACGTCGAAACGTCCTCATTACCCGCGGTCGACGCTGTCATCGGCAATCCGCCGTACATCCGCTACCACGGTTTCGTCGGCGAGGACCGTCGCAAAGGCCTGGCTCGCGCCCGAGGCCAGGGTGTTGAACTCACCCGCCTGGCCTCTTCGTGGGCTCATTTCGTAGTTCATTCAGTCGGCTTCCTGCGTCCCGAGGGCCGACTCGCGCTGGTACTCCCGGCCGAACTTCTTCATGCCGACTATGGCCAGCCCGTCCGTGATCTTCTACTGGCGCGCTTCGGCACGGTTGTGATCGTCGCATTCGACCGTATGGTCTTCCAGGACGCACAAGTGGATGCGGTCCTACTGCTCGCGTCCAACGACGACCAACGTGGCCTCCGGGTTGTGCGTCTCCCCGACGAGCGAAGTCTCGTCACGGTGGACCTGGATGCGCAAGCCTCGCGGGCAATCGTGCGCCCGCCCGCCCGCTGGAGCGGGTCCGTCGACTTCGGAGCGGGTACGGTCTATGAGGAGGCTTTGGCGTCGGGCGTTTCCGAGCCGATGGGCTGGATCGCCAGTGTGGACATCGGCTATGTCTCCGGCGCCAACGCCTTCTTCGTTCTCTCCCGTGAAGAGGCTGCCAGCCGAATGCTGCCGGCGTCCGTCCTGACGCCGACGATCCGACGCCCCGCGGATGTGCCTGGCCTGGTTGCGGGCGGCGAACACACTCGCCTGCTGCTCGACCTAGCCGGCAAGCCTGAGCCCACGAACAAGCGCCTGCTGGCCTACCTGGCCGACGGCCAGGCCGCGGGCATCGCCGACCACTACAAGTGCCGCATGCGCCGGCCCTGGTACGGCGTCCCACTCCCCCGCTCCAAGCCGCAGGCTTTCCTGCCCTACATGAACCACCACGGCCCGCGGCTCATCGTCAACGACGCCGATGCGTGGTCCAGCAATCTGCTCCACGGCGTAACGTTGCGGCCCTCCGCACCGCCCGTCCGTGCCCTCGCCGTTGCGATGTGCAGTTCGCTAACGTTGCTCAGCGCCGAAATCGAAGGGCGAGCCTACGGCGGCGGCGTCCTCAAGCTGGAGACGAAAGAGGCCGAACGCCTGCAGGTGCCGTTGCTCAGTATCCAGCTCTCCAAGCAGCTCGTGGGAGAATTCGACCGCATCAACGCCCTGCGCGCCACCGGCAACCTCGAAACCACCGCATCAATCGTCGACGAGATCCTGGCGCTGGACCACGCTCGCCTGTGGTCCGCCTACCTGACCTTCCGCTCCCGCCGCCTCAACCGCCGCCGAGCGCTCACGCCGTTGCCCCGATGAAGATCGGCATTCACTGGCGACCCGAGCTATCAGGCATCGACGCCTCGACCCGCGACGAGCACGGACTACGCGAGCTCTTTGGCGAGGCCGAAACCAACCGCATCCTGGCTGCCCTTGCCGCCTCGAACGGCGCGCCCGTCACGCTATCGGTCAACGGACCAGACGCCGGCTTCCTCAACCTGGACTTCATCGACGCTGAGTTCAGGATCATCGACGAAGGCTCCCGCGCAACGCGATACGGCAGTCGCGTTCGATCCTAGTCGGCGCAGCCGGACGGAACGCCCTTCGATCACGCCTTCAGGCGCCGCTGGTTCGGTCGTCGTGCAAGCGCCCGCTCCTTCGCGGCGGAGAATTCGTGGGCCGTCAGGTCACCCCGGCGGTGAAGCGTCACCAGCCGTTCCAGTTCGGAGACGAGCGAGCCACCGGCAGAGGAGGCCCTTTCGGCAGAAACCGTCGTCCTCTTCTCCATCTTCTTGTCGAGCGCGACGTCGGCCTCGACCCTGGCCTCGACGCGGCGCAGGTCTGAGTTCATCAGGTAGCTCGTGATCGTGGCCGTGATGGCGCCGAAGAGGCCGATGCCCAGGAGCATCAGGGCCATGGCGGCGATGCGGCCCTCGGTGGTGACTGGGGTGACGTCGCCGTAGCCAACGGTGGTCAGGGTGACGACGCCCCACCAGAGCGCGTCGAACGGGTTGTCGATCGCCTTGTTGATGCCGTGCTCGGCGATGTAGAGCCAGGCCGAGCAGACAGCCATGACGCCGAGCCAGGCGATCAGAAGCCAGGCGAAGGCCTTGTGTCGAGCCAGGGCGTTGAGGTGCATCCCCGCCCGATAGATGCCGGCGAAGGCTCGAACGAGTCGAAGCAGCCGCAGCAGCCGAAGCACCCGGGCGCCTCGGATCGGGGGCGCCAGGGCGACGACGTCGATCCAGTGGGCACGAAGGTAGGCCGTCCGGCTTCGAGCAGCCAGGATTCGACTGCCGAATTCGAGGACGAAGATGCCGGTCAGGCCGAGCTCGATCGCGCCGATCTCCGGTCGCGCGCCCTCGACCTCATCGACGATGAAGCCGAGCGCCACGTACACGATCGCGAGCGCCGCCATCGCCAGCTCCCACGCCACCTCGTGCGTGACGAACCAGCGGTTGAAGGCGATCGCGCCGGGAACGGGGACGAGCCGCATCGCCTATCGGCGCCCTGGTTTCCCTCTGGATTGCGAGCTCCCCCATGGTCCCCCACCCCGGCGTTCCGGCGCTCCTCACAGAGCGACATCGAGACGCCGGCCCAGTCTACGCGCCGTCAAACTCTATGTGACCGTACGAATCTCCCCCGCTAGATCACGGGGTAGATCCTGACGTGGAGCCGATTTCCAATCTGTGTTGTCGCCGACCATCGGCGCCGTCTGATGTACCGCATAATCGCGTCTAGCCACGGGTGGGCGCGGCTATCGACCAGCGGGGAGGTTGAAGAGAGTGCCGAGGCAGAGCGGGTCTAGAGATAAGCCGCCGCTGAAGGTGGTCCTGAGTTCTGACCTCCATGGTTCCGAGTTCGTGCGCTCGGTGGCCTCCCACCTTCGACAGCAGCCCGGTGTCTGGGCAGACCTGGAGATACCCAAGAAGGTTCCCACCGGCAGAACCAGAACGAGGCCGGTGGGCTCACGTTTTCGGGTGGTCTTCAACGACCCAGCCGAGATGGAACCGGTGGAGCCGGCGAGCGCCTATGAGTCGGCCTCGCCGCATTCGGCGATGCTGTATCCCCCGAGCCCTGAAGCCGCCGACGCGCCGCCCACACCCCTCCGAGTTGCCGGCGAAGGCGACAGCGCGGCCATGGCTGCCGCCCAAGAGATCGTCCAGTTCATGGGGTCGACCTGGGTTCCCGTACCGTTCGACTACGAGAAAGCGATCGTCGAGGCCTATGTCTCGCCGGATGATCGCGGTCGCCACGTGGAAATGGGCCTTCCTGTGGACTGGCCCCAGGTGGAGAAACTTCCCGCTCGGAGCGAGAACCCGCTGTCCCAGGAAGTGGTCGGAATGTACAGGCCCGAGGGCGCGGAGGTAGTAGTTGACGCGCGCCTGCTGCCCAGTCGGGGCAAATCGCGCACCGCGCGGCCACGAAACGCTCAGCGGTTGACGTTCCGCGAAGCGGGCCCACGCGCACGCCTCCATTTCCCGAACGACAATCTCCTGATGGTCGGCATCCTGGTCTCCGGCGGCAATGCCCCCGGGACCAACGCCATCATCGAATCGATCATCTGTCGCCAATATCAGTACGTGGATGCATGGAACGAGGCTGCGCGCGCCAACGGCAAGCGGCAATGCGCCCTTCACATTCTTGGCTATCTGGAGGGCTTCAGGGCGCTGCTCGAAAGGGACGGCAGCTACAGGAGTCTCGAAAGGGACAGTGCCACAGACAGGGCTCATGAGGGCGGCTCGATCCTGGGGACATCTCGAGCACCCGACCTGCTCAGCGAGAACCCAAAGGTCAGCGAGCCTTTGATGGAGAAGATGGTCGGAAAGCTCGTTGCCGACAACGTGGACATCCTCTATGTGATCGGCGGAGACGGGACCATGCGTGCCGCCCATGCCCTTCACGACGCCTCGAAGCGACACGGACACGGGCTGTCGATCGTGGGAATCCCCAAGACCACGGACAACGACATCCTGTGGGCGTGGCAGTCGGTTGGCCTGGCCTCGGCCGTGAGCAAGGCATCGCAGTGTCTTCTGGACCTGCATGTCGAGATCAAGTCGAACCCGCGTTTGTGCGTGGTTCAGCTACCTGGCTCCAATTCGGGCTTCGTCGTCGGCAACGCGGTCCTGGCTGCGGGCCGGAAGATCTGCGACGCCGCGCTCATCCCGGAAGTGCCATTCTCCATGAAGGCGCTTTCGGCGTTCATGTTGGGCCGTCTCCAGGAGCGTCTGAAGCTCGGGGACTTCGGCGCGCGACCCTATGGGATGGTGGTCACGGGCGAGACTTGCGTTCCCGAGGATTACGAGGATCACATCACCAAACGGTATGTCAGGCTGGACGAAGCGGAGCGTGAGGCGATTCGGGAATTCGTCCGCCAGGGCCGTCGTGTCCTGGGCCCAACGCCGGAAGCCCTCCGAACCGGCGTGCTGAAGATGATTTCGGACGTCCTGCAGCACGACATCCGAACTCACGCCAGTCCGGCCAACGACTATTGGCAGACCTTTCCGGTATTCACCAATTCCCCCAGGAACCTGATCCGGGCCGTGCCGCCGGGTGTGACAGACGTGATCGCGGGCCAACGGCTGGGCACGCTGGCGGTCGACAACGCGATGGCCGGCTACACGGACTTCATGGTCAGCCAGTGGCTGACGGAGTACGTTCTCGTGCCGCTCAGGCTGGTCGTGCTCGGCCGCAAACGGGCACGCCAGGAAGGGATCTTCTGGAAGTCCGTCCTGAACGCAACCGACCAGCACCCCGCCCTCGACGGACCAGGGTCGAGCGCTTGACCCGACCCCTTTGGAGGACCGGCCCGGACTATCGCAAGCCCGTGTTCGTGAAGTTGACCCATTCGCTCCGAACCTGACTCTGCCAGGGCAGACCGCCTCGGACAAGCCGGATCTGGATGCGACCGGCGGCCTCGCACGACTCGTCGTCGTAGGCCGCCCGAAGCTCGGCGCCGGCCGTGATTTCGCGCTGCACCTTGTCCGTGACGACGGCGACCGCCCGAGTCTGGCCCTGCCGTACGAGGACGACGCCATCGGGCTCAACCCATTCGTCGCACTCGCCTTCCACCTGCAAATGGGCCGACAACCCAAAGCCTCGCAGGTGGCGACTGCGGATCGACATCGTGGCCCGGTCCGGCGAAAGAACGAACGGAGTTTGGCCCAGGTTGGTGATAGTCGAGACAGCCATCCAGCGGGAACTCTGATTTGCGATCGGTTCCGCCCTCGCTACGATCTCGCGGCAGTGGATAGTCTCGGCGTCGACCAGCCGCACGAACTGGTCCATAACATCGGCAAGCTTGTCGCACTCGAGCCTGACGAAGAGTTGAACGAACGGCTCCATACGCGGCCTCGAGAACACCCGCTGCGACAATCCCGACCCAAACCACAGGACCGTCCGCCCCAGGTCAAAGCAAAACGAGCCCTGGCGTTCCTCGGGGTCGAATTTGAAGGGAATGACGACGGGCTTCTTTCCGAACTCCGCGGTAACGATCTGACCCGTGTCCAGGCCCGATTCGAGCAGAGACCCAAATGGGCGCGCCCGGATGATGGTCCGGATCGTGTCGCGGACCTCCTGCGGCGACTTGTCCGCCAGGCCGTTAACGCTGGCGTGCAGATCCAGGCCAGTCGAATCGACCTCCTGCAGCCATTTCTTGGCCGACAGGTACGACTCCGTGAGATCAGCCACCGGCGAAAGGGGCAACAGGGTCGGCACCATGAGGGACTTGTAGGTCGCGTCGCACAAGGCAGGTGGCACCTCGACGGCATCACCGGGCGCCGGCGTATCCATGAACGAAGAGAGGACCACGTAGGGCCGGGAACGCGTCTGCCACAACGAGACCAGGTAGCCAACCAGGGCCGAAATGAGAACGACGAAGACAGTCTCGCCGAACGAGAGGCTGCCTGCCCCCATGTTGTCCTCCGTTCCCTCGCATCTGCGACGTGTTCTCTCGAGCTGGAGCCGATATCCGGCCTGAGGCAATCCTGACCGCTGACACCACGTGTGCGCAACTGGGCAACTGGCGTCAATCGGCGAGCGGACCGGCATCGAGGCGCCACAGCGGTCGAGTTCCCGCCCGAGTGGAGTCGCCCCACGGAGCTGTGGTCTCCCCTAGCAGGTACCAGGCCAATGTGGCTCCTCCTTGGCCTCGGTTAGCGAACGGCTTCCGAGCCGCCGTCAGCAGGTGACGTGGAAGATCGCGTAGACCTCGTCCGCGTCCAGGTCCTTCACCAGCTTGCAGGCTTCCTCGGTCGGTAGCGCCTCGATCTCGATCCCGCGCCGGGCTGCTTCTTCGCGAACGTCCGGCCAGATCGGCAGCTCGCCGTGCGCGCCCGTCCCGATGATCAGGCGCTTGCCGCCCCACGGGATCTCCTCGGCCGCGGTGAGCGGCGTGTGACCCCACTTCTTGGCGTAGCGCTCCTTGGACGGCCCCTTGTCGCGCTTGCGGATCTTGCCGCCGTCAACCACGACATCCTTGCGGTACGTCTCGCCGTCGATCTCGAGATGCCCGAACGAAACCAGCTTGGCCTTCACTCCTCGATTCTCTCACCGACAGGGGGCGCGTGAGGTCGACGCGGGCCGGACGTCGTGATCGAGCAGCGCGACGATCAAGGCGTATGGCCGCACCTAGAGTGTCCCGCGCAGGTTCACCACCGGGCCGTTGGCGACGGCCGACACGAAACTGCCGGGGTCCTCGCCCGCTTGCAGGTATCTGGCGTGGTCATAGACGACGACGTTGACAGAGCGGCCCAACTTCCGGCTTACCTCCGCCAGTGCGGCGGAGGCAGCGCCGGGCGAGGGCTCGCTACCGACTACGAAGACGTCGAGGTCCGATTGCGGGCCGGCGACTCCCTTTGCGAACGATCCGAAGACGGCCGCCTTGATCGCGACGACTCCACCGGAATCCAGCGCGCCCGGGATACCGAGGCTCTTGAGAGCGATGCGCTGGAACTCGTCGAAGTAGGGGCTCTCGCCATTTGCGTAGAACGCCGGCTTGCCGCCGATCACGCCGGTCGCGACGAGCCCGTCTCGGACCAGGCGACGTAACGCCTGGACGACACCGTTGTAGGGCTCACCCGTCAGCCGGGCGAGCTCGCGCTGGAAGAACGGTCGGTCTGGATTGAGCGCAACGACCTGCAGCACGCTGTCGACGGCCCGGGAGAGCAGCGGAGCTGGCATCGGGCCTCCTGACCATGCACAGTGATCATATGATCATGACTTATGATCCTATGATCAAGGCCGATGATCGACCCCAGCCGCGACGCTGTCAACCTCTCCGAGCGCACTCGCCGCTTCGAAGGACGTCGAGTCGCCCGGGGCACTGTTCCGGGCAGGGGGTGGCCGCCGCACTGCACGCACCCGTGACGATCGTCCCCGGCGCACGGGGCCTTCTCCCCGATTCTCCCACCGACGGGTGACGGCGACCGGAGCGCTCGCGCCTGACCCGTGGAGCGATCGCTTCCGCCTGGCGAGCCCACGTCGAGTCGGCGACGCGCCGAGCCGTTGACACGCGCGCCAAGATCCCGTTCGTCTACTTCGAGGCCACGAACTGGAGCCTGGGCGACAAGGACGGCTACACGCAGGTCAATCGCAATTGCGGCGTCAAGGGCGAGATCCGGCACACGCGCTACGGCACGCTCGTCTACCTCGACGCCAAGCTCGCGGGTCGCGTGGATGCGCACCTGAAGCTGGTCGAAGTCATCCTCTTCTACCTGCTTACCGAGTACGAATAGGCTGGTGCGACCGGTTCGGACCCTACCCGGACGGGTGTACCGTGGGTCACGTCAGCTGGCGCCGGCGGTGCTCCGCCCCAGAAAGGCGAAGGGAGGCAGCGATGTTCTGCAGGGGATTCGGACAGTCTGTGTGCGCGACACGAGCGCGGCGGGGCACGCTTGGCTCAGCCCTCGCTCTCGCCGCCGCGGTGCTGATCGTCGCGGGCTGCGGCAGCTCGGCGGCCACGCCGTCACCCGTCGGGAGCCAGACCGCGGCGGCCACGCCCAGCCAGTCTCCAGTACCGTCGGTCACGCCCAGCCCGACGCCTGTGCCCTCGCCAACGGCTTGGCCGTCCGGTCACGCGGTCGCCTACGACATCGTCCAGGGCAAGGCCGCGCTGGCCAAGCCGGCCGCCGACAACGGCGCCGCCTCCGGGAGCCGCATCGACGCCTTCGCTTTCGACCTCCTCACTCGCCTGGACAAGAACGGCAATCTATGCTACTCGCCGACTAGCATCGCCCTGGCCATGGCCATGGTCCGAGCGGGCGCGCGGGGCACCACGGCGACCCAGATGGACACCGTTCTGCGTCAGCTCGGAGCCTCTGGCCAGGAAGCCCAGATCGTGGCGCTGCTCCAGCAGCTCCGTGGCCAGACCTTCTACGTTGACGCCGACGGCGTTCCGCTCGACCCCGGCGCCACGCCCAATCCCTCCCAGCCCAACCCGATCATGCAGCTCACGGTGGCCAACCAGCTGTTCTCGCAGAAGGGCATGTCGGTCGAGGCGGCGTACCTCGATGCTCTCAGCTCCACCTACGGCGCCGGTGTGGGTCTGCTCGACTTCCAGAACGATCCCGACTCCGCTCGCCTGACCATCAACAAGTGGGCCAGCGACAACACCAAGGGTCGCATCCCGGACGTCCTCCAGCCCGGCGACATCCGGCCCGCGACCCGCATCGCCCTGGCTAACGCGATCTACCTCAAGGCCAACTGGGCCCACAAGTTCGACCCGAGCCTGACCAAGCCCGGGCAATTCACTACCTCGGCGGGCACGAAGGTGACCGTGCCGATGATGTCGATCGAAGACATGTACACCTACGGCGCGGGCGCCGGCTACCGCGCGGTTGAGGTGCCCCTCGAACGCCTCTCGTCGCTGTCGATGGTCTTCATCGTGCCCGACGACATGGCTTCGTTCCAGACGCAGCTCACCGCCTCCAAGTTCGCGTCCGTGGTCGGCTCGATGAAGGCCTACGACGTCAGCTTCTGGCTGCCGAAGTATTCGGTCGAGTCGCGCTTCGACCTGGCCAGCCTGCTGGCGGCCATGGGCATGCCCGACCTCTTCAGCCCCACTGCCGCGGACCTGTCAGGCATCACCACGGACGAAAAGCTGTTCATCGACAAGGTCATCCACCAGGCCAACATGGACGTGGACGAGGAAGGCGTCACGGCCGCGGCGGTCACGGTAGCGATCGGCGGAGCCGGAGCCGGCGAGCCGCCTCCTCACGTCGACTTCAAGGTGGACAAGCCGTTCCTCTACTTCATCCGCGACTCGCGGAGCGGCACGATCCTCTTCATGGGCCGCGTCAACGACCCGACCGCCAAGAGCTAGGCTGCCTGGCCCGAGCCGGCGGTGCCGGACGATCGCCCAGCCCGACTCAAAGGTCTAGATGCTCGAGCCCGAAGGCGAGGCGGACGGCGTGGGTACCGGCTGGCCGCCGCGGCCACCGCCGGACCCCGGCAAGCGCTGCCGAACGTTCGGGGCCGCCTGGACGACCGTGGCCGTGAGAGACCCGTCGGCGTTGAGCGTTCCTTCGGCCTGGACGGTGTAGCCCACGGCGACGCTGTCCAGGGTCGCCGGCGAGACGCCTCGCACGGAGTACTTCGTCGAGGACGAGACGTTGACCGTGACCGTCTTCCCGGCGGCGGTCGTGACCACGATCGCGCCCGGGGTCTTGCTGGCGACCGTGCCCGAGACCACGGAAGGCTGGATGGTCACCGCCGTGGCGGTGAAGTTGCCGGACGAGTCAACGGTTCCCCGGGCGACGATTCGCGCGCCCACCACGAGGGCGCTCTGGCCGACCGTGGCGCCGCCCATCGTGTATGTCGTGGAACCGGTCAGGGTCAGCGTTCGCGTCGAGCCGCCTTGCTGGCTGATCGTCACCGAGCTCGAGCCGACAGCCGTGACCGTCCCGGAAGCCGCCGGCACGACCTGGCCGCGATTGCCGCCCTGCCCGAATCCGCCCTGCCCGAATCCGCCCTGCCCGAATCCGCCGGGCCCAACCCCAGGGTTGCCCGGGATGGAGGTGGACTGGGCTGCCGGGGCGACATTGCTGCTGCGGTTCGCCACGCCCACGGCGTAGGCCACAGCGGCCACGCTCACCAAGACCAGTGCGCCGGCGAGCGCGTAGGCGAGCCAGCGCGATTTCGGAGTCATTGCTTCAACCTCATGTCACTGCCGCCCTGGGGCAGATTCACTGCCGCCTGCCGGTGGATGAACCGGAATAGGGGGCCCACCTGAGCCCCAGTCTGCGCTCACTAGACCACGTTCCGCTCAAAGAACGCTGAAGTCAACCAGTTGGCCCGCGCCGCAGCCGTCGCCGACCGGGGTTGACAGCTTGTGCATCGCGATATATCGTGAGCCTGCGCAACATAGCGCACCACAACACAGGAGAAACCAGCGTGTTTCATCAACAAGAAGCTCGGGGCGAGCGCGGCAGGATTCGCCACGACCGGTCCGAGGCAATCGTCGAGCCCCGCAGTCGTGGCGCCCGGCACTATCGCGGCCAAGACGAGGGTCAAGACGCGCATTCTGGGCCGGGGCCCTGGGGAATGGGTCGCGGCCACGGCCGCGGACCTGGACGTGGAGGCGGCCGGTGGTTCGGGCACGGTCCCGAGCACGGCATGGGCCGAGGCCCAATGGTTCGGCGCGGGGACGTCAGGACGGCGATCCTGGCGCTGCTCGCGGAGGAGCCGATGCACGGCTACCAGATCATCGGCCTGCTGGGCGAGCGCAGCGGCGGCATGTGGCGACCCAGCGCGGGGTCGGTCTACCCCACCCTCCAGCAACTGGAGGACGAAGGCCTGGTCAAGGGCGAAGAGCGCGATGGGCGCAACGTTTACTCGCTGACGGACGAGGGCAAGGAAGCGGCCGCACGGTCGACGAATCCGGCCCCGTGGGATATGCCCGGCGCATCCGATGCCGTCAACCTGATGGGCTTGATGCACCCGCTCGCCGCGGCGGCGTCGCAGGTTGCGCACGT
>JBEKPL010000041.1:0-22325 GCA_049520815.1 Candidatus Limnocylindrales bacterium | reverse complement strand
CTCCGCGGTCTCGCCGCTTGCCGGTACCGGGATCGCCGGCACGCCGGAGAGCCAGTGGGCCGTCGACGCCCAGGCGGAGGCCGTCGCCCGCGCCGCCGCCGACCCGGATCGGATGATCCGGCGCGCGTATTCGATCGCCTCCGAAAGCCGGGCCGACGAGTACCTCGAGTTCTATCTGACCCTGGTCATGAGCGGCGAGCTGACGCCCCGACTCTTCAACCTCAAGATCCGCGACCGGGTGTACGTGGGCCCCAAGGCGGTCGGCGTCTTCACCCTCGACAAGGCGCCCGGCAAGCACATCCTGATGATCGGGACGGGAACCGGTCTGGCGCCCTACATGTCGATGCTGCGCAGCGAGCTGGTATGCAACGGACCGCGGAAGTTCGTGGTAGTCCATGGCGCCCGATTCTCGTGGGACCTGGGCTACCGGACCGAGCTGACGGGCCTGGCCCGCCACTGCGGCAACTTCAACTACATGCCGGTCATCACGCGGCCGCAGGAAGACGTCACCTGGCGCGGCCGGAGCGGCTACCTGCAGAACGTCATCGCGTCCGGCGTCATCGAGGAAGAGACGGGGCTGGAGCTCACGTCCGACAACTTCGACATCTTCCTGTGCGGCAATCCGGGCATGATCGAGACCGTCATCGAGCTGGCCGAGGCGCGCGGCTTCGTCCGCGACAAGGGTCACGACATCGGCACGCTCCACACCGAGGAGTACTGGTAGGGGGAGCGGCGGGTGCCCGCGTTCGCTGCCCACGGCCGTCGCTTCTGCGGAATACCAGTGGCCGTGGTGTTATGCACGAGCCTCGGCCGGGAGCGTCAGTTCCGGCCGTCCATCGGTCCCGCTGTCAGCCGAATCCGGGTAGTGTCTCAGTTTGAGCGGCCCCGCCGTTGACGGCCTCCGGGTCTCGGGCGCACAATCTGAGCATGCAAAAGCGTTCAAGCATGCCTAGGGACCCGAACCAGCGCGCCAAGATGATCGTCGATATGGCGACGGGTGAGGCTGAGCCCGAGCCAACACCGAAGGGACCAGAGAAGAACCCGGCTGCGGTCGCGCTCGGGAAGCTCGGAGGGGCGAAGGGTGGCAAGGCGAGGGCTGCGAAGCTCACGCCTCAGGAACGGTCGGCGATCGCCAAGCGGGCGGCTGCGGCACGGTGGGGGTCTGGCTCGCAGTCGTAACATCCCCGTCTGGACGCCAGTTCGCCGCTAGACGCGCAATCCGTTGGCGGCTCTCTTCTAGGTTACGAACGGCCTCTTCCTGAGTCGCGCCCCAGGTGGCGATGCCTTCCCCCCTCGCTCTCCAGCCTCGTGGCGTTTGCTCGGTGATTACGTCCATCGTGCGCCTCCTACGGGCGCCAGAATGGCCCTCTCCCCCTGTGGCTGGCAAGTAACGGAACACAAAACCAGGGCCTAGACAAACTCGGGCGCGTTCTGGTACAGTTTCACAAAGCCGTTCTGTTACGGAGGCCAATTCCAGTGGAGTCCCTAGTCGCGCCCTATGCCCCGCCGTCTGCCGTCCTCGGGGTCATTCGCCACTACCGGAAGATGGATGTGCCCGAAAAGGTCACGCTCACGAACCTCCGGCAGGTTGGCGTGACTGAAACGCTGGCCCCGCGCACCCTGGCGGCGCTCCGATTCCTTGGCCTAGCCGATGAGGATGGCGTAACAACGGACAGGTTTCGCGCCATCCGGTTCGCCAAGGATAACGAGTACCAGCAGACGTTAGTGGACATCCTGAACGAGTCCTACCACGAAGTCTTCGCCCACGTTGATCTCGCAACTGCCGGGGATCGAGAACTTGGTAACGCATTCATCCCCTACAGCCCCGGCGGGCAGAGAGAGCGCATGATCACCCTGTTTCTAGCGCTCTGTCAGGAAGCGGGCATGACCCTTGCGGTCCCTGCCAAGTCCAGTAGCCCACGAGTCGTCACCGGCCCCCGGACCAGTAAGCCCGCGGCGAGGTCAGCGTCCCGCCGAGCGTCAGCGCCTGCGATGCCTAGCCAACTCGAACAGCCGGTCGTGCCGAATGCGCTCAACCGGAACCTGCTGTTTGGTGTTACCGAGGACGATATCAACGCCCTACCAGATGATGAATTCGATCAGGTATGGGCCGCTCTCGGGAAGGTCGCTAGAGCCCGATCCCGCGCAGCTCGGGAGCGGGAAGAAGCGAAGGCAGAGGCCGCCGCCCGCTCCAGGGATCTCTTCACCGACCTCTTCAAGCCGGCGATTACCCCTGCTGGCTCTGAGCCGGACGAGGGAGGCAAATGAAAAGGCGCCGAGCCTCAAGGTCTGCTAGGGCCAGCTCGGCGCCAAAGAAGGAGCTGTTACACGATGTTGAAGCCATCGTGTTCGGCGGACGAGAAGCCCGGTAGAGCCTGGCCGACCGTAGCGCCACTGCTCTTGTCAGGATCGGGCCCCCGCAAGGGGGCTCGTTCCTCGCTCAAGCATGAATCGTCAGATTCAATCCGTCAAGCTCTTGACATTGCTAGTACGCTCACGCATAATGTGCAGTATGAACAGGCTAAGTCGAGCAGAACGAGCGCAGATCATCCGGGCTCTCGTGGAAGGCAACAGCCTCCGCTCAGTGACCCGGATCACTGGCCACAGCATCAACACGATCTCGAAGCTGCTGGTCGATCTCGGCGCGGCCTGTGACGAGTACCAGGACAAGACGTTCCGCAACCTGCCGTGCACCACCCTGCAGGCAGACGAGATCTGGTCCTTCGTCTACGCCCGCGAGAAGAACGTTCCCGCCAGCAAGCACGGGCAGTTTGGCTTTGGCGATGTCTGGACGTTCGTGGCGATCGACGCCGACACGAAGCTTGTTCCGGCCTGGACGATCGGCACTCGTACTCCCGAGACGGCTCAGGAGTTCATGCGTGATCTCGCGGGTCGGCTCGCGAACCGCATCCAACTCACCACTGACGGTCACCGCATGTACCTAAACGCCGTCCCGGCCGGCTTCGGCCAGGAGGTCGACTTCGCACAGTTGATCAAGCTGTACGGGACACCGCGCGACGAGTTCGGCCACCAGATTGGCACGATGGAAGTGATCGGGACGATCGAGCGGATCGTGTCAGGCGAGCCGGACGAGTCGAAGATCAACACGTCCTATGTCGAGCGCCAGAACCTAACGATGCGGATGGGAATGCGGCGCTTCACCCGGATGACCAACGGGCGCTCCAAGAAGCTCCAGAACCACGCTGCGGCGATCGCGCTGCACTTCCTGTACATCAACTTTGCTCGGCCCCACAAGAGCCTCGCGAACCCCTACCCGCGGACCCCGGCGATGGCAGCAGGGATTGCGGATCACATCTGGACTTGCGAGGAGATCGCGGCGCTGCTGGACTAAGCGATCACATCTCATCGCGATACGCCTGGAGTTTCTTCGCTTTGGCGTTCATGTCGAGCGCAGCGTTCCCCTCCGGAGTACCGGGGTATGGAAGCCCATGCTCCAGGCGATACCCGGTCAACCGATGGGGCGCATACATCTCAACGACATTTTCGGCGCACCTTTCGAGAGGCATCCGCTGGCGTATCTGGAAGGTCCTCAGTTCCCGATCGGTCCATTTCCGGCTCCCCAACTCCCGGAACGTGTCCGCCATCAGTTGCAACGCAAGGCGACCTTGAGCGATGTTTGGGGCAAAGTCACCGCTCATGCCCAACTCGTCATAGCGGCGACGTTTGAACACGTCGACCACTGGTCCGACCAGCAGTCCGGGGTCATAAGGGCACTGGTCTTGTTCGTTGTGGCGCGTGTCTGCCACGAGCCGGTCGTACTCGATCCCGATCGTCTCGTCTAGGGCACTCGCCTTGCGCTGCATCGTCGGATCGGAGCGTGTGGCCCTGGCTTGGTCGCCATCCGATAGGTGCGGGGCGCCGGTCGCGGGATGATGAGTCGCCTGCCGTGCGAGAACTAGACGAACCAAGGTGCCCGCAAATCCTGTCATGAGAAGAAACACGCCGACGAACAGGCCGGCCAGAGACCACCAGGGAAGCACAGAGAACACGGCGGCGGCCCCCGTCACAAGAGAACCCCCCACGAAGCCAGCGCCCAGCGTGAACCACAGGAAATGCAGGTCCCCTGCAAAGCCGAGCACAGCCAAGCCGCGCTTGAGTTTCCCCATGCCCCCCAGTCTATCGATGCTTGACCGCTCCGGTGTGTCATCTCAACGCGCCAAACTGAGACACTACCCGAATCCGGCTACTCGCACTTCCCGCAGAGGCCGGTAGGGCGGCGATTCGGCCGCACGTGCCACGAGAGCATCTCCGGGCGTGTCATAACACCACCCCCAGGCGTACAGCGCGATTCTCTGTGGCTCGACTGTCGGTCGCCCGGCCCTCGTTCGAGGCCCCGCCACCGGCGACCAGCGTCCCCTTCCGCGCCCCCTCGCGTCCCGATTTGACACCGCGCCGCCTCTCCCCATAGACTCCGCGCCACATACGAATACAGGCTGTGATCGGGACGAGTACCTCCCGGCGCCGGCAGAGAGAACCAGCGGTTGATGGAAGCTGGGGCGGCGACGAGAGCGAATGGACCCGTGAGCCACCGGACCAAACCGCGAGCTTCCAGGGCTCGCCAGTAGGCTCCGGCGCAGAGCGCCAGCGATACAGGGCAGCACCGATCGGTGGGAGTCGCGCCCGGCCAAGAGCCACGCGAGAGCCCGACCCGTCGGCCAGAGAGCGGCATCGCCGAATGTGGGTGGCACCGCGGAAGGATCGACCTTTCGTCCCTTGACGAAAGGTCTTTTGATTCCCGGCCCGCGGGAAGCCGGTCAGCCGGCAGCGCGGGGCGGGCGCGGCGCGAACCATCGAAAGGTAAGTCGGCGATGTCACTCAGAGATCCGCTCAGTCTTCGCGAGGTCCGGCAGTTGTCGGGCTCGGCCGACACGATCCTGCTGACGGCTACCCGCAACGCGGACCTCGAGACCCCGATCGGGGCCTTCATGCGCTTCGACGACGGAGGCCCGGCCTTCCTGCTCGAGTCCGTGGAAGGCGGCGAGCGGCTGGGCCGCTACTCCTTCCTGGGCGTTGGACCGCGGCGCTTGCTGACGGTCCGCGAAGGTTCGGCCACGATCCAGTCGCGGCCGGTGGGCGTCCTCGACTTCGCCCCCGACCTGCCGACCGAGACGATCGACGCCCCGGACCCGCTCACCGCCCTGCGCCACTTCCTGCCGAAGCGGCGCATCCGGCCCGACGAGGGCATTCCGCGCTTCCCGGGCGGCGCGGTCGGCGCGCTCGCCTACGACGCAGTCTCCATCTTCGAGCCGACGGTGCCGCTGCCGGACCGCGACCCGATCGGTGCCCCGATGGCCGCTTTCCAGGAGACCGACCTGGTCCTGGTCTTCGACCACCTGACCCACACTCTCTCGGCCGTCGCCTCGCTCCATACCGAAGCCCCGGACATCGAAGGCCGCTACGCCATCGCCGAGCGGGCGATCTTCGAGGCCCTGGATCGGACCGGTCGACCCACGGAGGCCGAGCTGGCGGCCCTCACCCGAAGGAGCCGGAGGGAGACCGACGGTCCGGCTGGCGCCGGCCAAAGCCCGGACGGTGCCGGGCCCGGCGATGGAGCCGGCTCGATCGAGGACGGCGCGTATGGGGCGCAGGCCTCCGGCCTGCGCCAGATCGAAGTCAGCCTGGAACGCGGCGAGTACGAAGCGGCCGTTCGGTCGGCCAGGGAGGCGATCGCCGCCGGCGAGGCGATCCAGATCGTCGTCGCCCGCCGCCAGACCTACGAACGCCCGGTCATCGATGGCCGGCCTCTCGACGCGGTCTCGCTCTATCGCTCCCTGCGGCGCATCAACCCGAGCCCGTACCTGTTCTTCGTCCGGATGCCCGGGTTCTCCGTCGTGGGAGCGAGCCCGGAGCTGCTGGTCCGTGTCGAGGGCGATCGCATCACCACTCACCCGATCGCGGGGACGCGGCCGCGCGGCGCCACACCGCTCGAGGACGACGCCCTGGCTCTCAGCCTGCAGCGCGATCCCAAGGAACGGGCGGAGCACGTGATGCTCGTGGACCTGGGCCGCAACGACCTCGGGCGGGTGGCTCGGCCGGGGACGGTGGCCGTGACCAAGTACATGGAAGTAGAGCGCTACAGCCACGTCCTCCATCTGGTGAGCAACGTGGAGGCGAGGCTGAAGCCGGGCTTGGACGCGCTGGATGCCCTGCGCAGCATCTTCCCGGCCGGGACGCTCTCGGGCGCGCCGAAGGTTCGGGCGATGCAGCTCATCGCCGAGGCGGAAGGGGAGCGGCGCGGGCTGTACGGCGGGGCCGTCGGCTATCTCGGCTACGACGGCAACCTCGATACCGCGATCACGATCCGCTCCGCAGTCCTTAGCGACGACCGGATCCATCTCCACGTCGGGGCGGGGATCGTGGCGGGCTCCGTGCCGGAGCGCGAGTTCGAGGAGACGGAGCACAAGGCCGGGGCCGTTCGGCGGGCCATCGAGCTTGCCATCGCCGAAGCGATGGATGGCGCGACGGCCGCCGCGGGGAGTGGCGCGACAACGTCCCGTGGCGCCGCCCCGGCCCCCGCCGCCGCGGGCAGTGGCACTACAACGTCCCGTGGCGCGGCAGCCGCCTCCGCCACTTCGCGAGAGGAGGTGTCCCGATGATCCTCATGATCGACAACTACGACTCGTTCACGTTCAACCTGGTCCAGGCGCTGGAAGCGGCCGGGGCCGAGGTCCGCGTCCTGCGCAACGACGCCATCGACCGGGCCGGAATCGAGGCCCTCGCCGCCGATCCGGCGGCCAACCTGCGTGGCATCGTCGTCTCGCCCGGCCCGGGCGACCCCGACTCGGCGGGTGTCTCGATGGATGCGGCCCGCGTCGGCGTCGAGCGCCGGATCCCCACTCTCGGGGTCTGCCTGGGCATGCAGTCGATGGCCCAGGCCTTTGGGGCGACGATCGGCCGTGCCCCAACACTGGTCCACGGCGAGGCGTCGAGCATCCGCCACGACGGCAAGGGGCTCCTCGCCGGGATGCCCTCCCCGTTCATGGCCGCTCGCTACCACTCCCTCAGCGTCGCGCCGGATACCCTGCCGGCGGAGTTCGTGGTCACGGCCCGGACCGAGGGAGACGGCGTGGTCATGGGCATCCGGCATCTGCACGCGCCGGTCGAGGGCGTGCAGTTCCATCCGGAGTCGGTCCTCACGCCCCAGGGTCCGCATCTGCTGGCGAACTTCCTGAGGCTCGCCGGCGAAGGCGAGGGAGTCCTGCTCGATCGGGTTTCGGGCACCTTCGCGCTCTCGGGGTTGGCCAGCTCGGACGGAGCGGCCGTGGAGTCAGTGGCGGAGTCAGTGGCGGAGTCAGTGGCGGCCGGTGCCGGCCGCGCGGAGGCGGTTCGATGAGTGAGCTGGTGAGAGCGGCCCTGGCAGCGGTAGTCGAGGGCAAGCGGCTTTCGATGGACGAGGCCCGCGAGGCGATGGGATCGGTCATGGACGGCGACGCAACCCCGGCCCAGCTGGCGGCCCTGCTCGTCGCCTTGCGGATGCGCGGCGAGACGGTCGAGGAGCTAGCCGGGTTCGCGGCGGCGATGCGGGATCGCGCGGTTCGCGTGGCCGCCCCGGCCGGAGCCATCGACACCTGCGGCACCGGCGGCGACAAGAGCGGCACCTTCAACATCTCCACGGCCGCGGCGCTGGTCGTGGCGGCTGCCGGAGTGCCCGTAGCCAAGCACGGCAACCGGGCGATCACCTCGGCCGCGGGCTCGGCCGACGTCCTCGAGGCGTTGGGCGTGCGCACGGACCAGACAGCGCAGGAGGCGGCCGAGGCCCTGCGCACCTGCGGCTTCGCCTTCCTCTTTGCCCCGGGCTTCCACCCGGCCATGAAGCACGCCGGGCCCACCCGCCGCGAGATCGGCGTGCGGACCGCGTTCAACCTTCTCGGCCCGATCACGAACCCGGCCGGGGCGAGCCGCCAGGTGGTTGGCGTTGGCGATCCGGTCGCCGCGCCCAAGCTGGCCGAAGTGCTGCGGCTGCTCGGCTCGGAGCGGGCGCTCGTCGTCCATGGCGCGGAGCTGGACGAGCTGCCGCTCGACGGGACGGGCGTCCTCTACGACGTGACCCCGGCCGGAGTGGCGCGAAGCGAGGTCGTAGCCGCTGAACTGGGTCTCGCGGCGGCGCCGACCGAGGCGCTGGCCGGAGGCTCTCCCGCCGAGAACGCCGCTCTCGTCGAGGCGGTCCTGGCCGGTGAGGCGGGGCCGCGGCGGGATGTGGTCCTGCTGAACGCCGCGGCGGGCTTTGTCGTGGCAGGGCGGGTGGCGGAGCTTCGTGACGGCATCTCAGCGGCCGCGGCCGCGATCGACTCCGGCGCGGCTCGCGAGCTGCTCGCCCGGTTGCGGGCGGCCAAGACGGCCCACGACGCCGCGGTGGCGGCCGGGCCGCTCGAGGCGACGCCAGCATGACGGCCGTCGAGGAGCGGCAACGGACCGGCCGGGCGAATGCCCGTCGGGCCGGGGTGGTGGCGGAGATCGCCGCCCGGCGCCAGGCCGACGTCGCCGCCGAGCTTGGGTCGCGGACGTACCGCGACCTCGCCGGCGACGCGGCCGAGTTCTCGGCCGGGCCCGGCAACGGCCCGCGCTCCATCGTCGAGCGCCTGGCCGCGCCCGGCCTGCACCTGATCGCCGAGGTCAAGCGCCGCTCGCCGTCGGCCGGAGCCATCGCCGCGGACGCCGATCCGGTAGCCCTGGCCCGAGCCTACGAATCGGGTGGGGCGAGCGCGATCTCCGTCCTGTGCGAACCGCACTGGTTCGGCGGTTCGGTGGCCGATCTGCGGGCGGTTCGAGCCGCGGTCACGATTCCGGTTCTGGCCAAGGAGTTCGTCGTCGACGAGCGGCAGCTCCCCGTTCTGCGCTCCGCCGGGGCGGACATCGTCCTGCTCCTGGCTTCGCTTCTGCCGGCGAAGAAGCTGGCCCGGTTCGCCGAGCTTGCCCGCGAGGCCGGCCTCGAGCCGCTCGTGGAGGTTCACGACGAGCGCGAGCTGGAGGCCGCGCTCTCGACGCGAACCCGTCTGATCGGCCTCAACAACAGGGATCTGCGGACCCTCGGGGTCGACCCGGACCACTGCCTGCGACTTCGACCGCTCGTGCCGGACGACCGTCTGGTGGTCGGCGAGTCGGGCGTCGGCGAGCCCCGAACGCTGGTCGGCTGGCGCGCGGTCGGGCTGGACGCCGCCCTCATCGGGGAGGCGCTGATGCGCTCGGCCGATCCGGCCTCGGCGGCCCGTGCGTTCGTCTCGGCGGGAGCCGTGCCGGTCGACGTGGCGGCGGAGGCGCGGCAGCCCATCGTGAAGATCTGCGGCGTGACCGACTCGGAGGGAGTGCTGTCCGCCCTGCGCTCCGGCGCCGACGCCATCGGCCTCAACCTCGTCCCGGGGACGCCGCGCTGCCTCGCCCTGACGGAAGCCTCTTACCTGGCCACTCTTGCGCGCGGGGCCTATCCCGTCGGAAAGCGGCCCCGGGTAGTGGCCGTCTTCGCTGATGCCCCGGCATCCCAGATCGAGGCGGCGATCGCCGCCATCGATCCGGACGCGGTGCAGTTCTCCGGCTACGAGCCCGTGGCGTCGATCGCGGCGGTCCGCCGGCCCGTCTGGAAGGTGCTGCACCTGCCGGCCGCGGGCGCGGCCGGCGCGGCGGCGGGCCCCGCGGACGCCGGCTCGGTGGCCGCCTCAGCGATCGAGGCAGGCAAGGCGTACCTCGCCGCCGGCACCGAACGGCTCATTCTCGACACCGCTGGAGGTCCGTTCCCCGGAGGGACCGGCCTCCGGGTCGCCCGCGGGATCGCGGCCGCCGTGGCGCGCGAGATCCCGGTGATCCTCGCCGGCGGTCTGGACGCCGCGAACGTGGCCCAGGCCGTCACCGAAGTGCCCGCCGTGGGCGTGGATGTGGCGTCCGGAGTGGAGGTCCACCCGTCCGCTGCGACGGCCGGCGCAGCGGCAGCATCCGCTCGGGCGGTCGCGGCAGTCGGGTCGCGGCCCCGCAAAGACCCGCTGCTCGTGGCGCTGTTCGTGAAGCGAGCGAAGGCGGCGCGGTTCGATCGGCCGCAGGTCCGGCCCCGCCCCACGCCCGTGGCCGAGGCACTCCTCGAACCCGACGAGCGCGGTCGTTGGGGGCTGGACCGAGATTTCGGCGGGCGCTACGTGCCCGAGACGCTCGTGACGGCGCTCGATCAGCTCGAGGCTGCCTGGGCGCAGACGCGCCACGACCCGCGCTTCTGGGCCGAGCTGCGCGAGCTGCAGTTCCACTACGGCGGGCGGCCCACGCCGATCTACCGGGCCGATCGGCTCGGGGCCGAGATGCTGGAGGCGGCACGAGGGCTCGCGGGACCGGCGGCAGATCGGCTGCCGGACCGCGTTCACCTGTACCTCAAGCGCGAGGACCTCAACCACACCGGCGCTCACAAGCTCAACAACGCCCTCGGCCAGGTGCTGCTGACGCGGCGCCTGGGCAAGAGCCGTGTCATCGCCGAGACCGGAGCCGGCATGCACGGCGTGGCGACGGCCACCGCCTGCGCCCTGCTCGAGATCCCGTGTGTCGTCCACATGGGCATCGAGGACATTCGCCGCCAGGCCCCCAACGTCCTTCGAATGGAGGCGCTGGGCGCGGAGGTCCGGCCGGTCCACGGCGGCTCGGGGACCCTCAAGGACGCCGTCAGCGAGGCCCTGCGCGACTGGGTCACCAACGTCGAGACGTCGCACTACTGCCTCGGTTCGACGATGGGCCCGCACCCCTACCCGATGCTGGTGCGCGATTTCCAGCGCGTCATCGGCGACGAGGCGGCGGCGCAGTTGATGTCAGTCGAGGGGCGGCTGCCCGACCTGGCGATCGCCTGCGTCGGCGGCGGCTCCAACGCCCTCGGCCTGCTCAATCGGTTCATCGGCGAGCCGAGTGTTCGGCTCGCCGTAGCGGAGGCGGCAGGGGAAGGGATAGCGACGGGCCGTCATGCTGCTGCCCTGCTCGGCGGCACGCCGGGGATCCTCCACGGCTCGCGCTCGTACATGCTCCAGGACGCCGACGGCCAGGTCATCGAAGCCGTCTCGATCTCGGCCGGCCTCGACTATCCGGGGATCGGGCCGCAGCTCGCGGCGCTGATGCAGGCCGGCAGGCTCGTGGTGTCGTCCGCCACCGATCTGGAGGCCGTAGCGGCCGTTCGGCAGGTCGCCCGGACCGAGGGGATCCTCGCTGCCGTGGAGTCGGCCCACGCGGTCGCGGCGCTGCCGGAGGTGCTGGCCCGGCTCGCGCTCGACCACGAGCCGCTCGCCGGCCAGGGTTCGCCCGCGCAGCCGCTGCCCCGCGAGACGGTCGTCGTGCTGGGCCTCTCCGGCCGCGGCGACAAGGACCTCGCAGCTCTCGGACTCGAGGAGATCGGGCGATGACCGCGCAGGCGCGCCGGTCCGGCCCGCTCGGCTCTCGTGGCGCGGCCGCGCCAACCCCAACGGGCCCGGCCGCGCCTACCTCTCACTCCGGTTCGGCGGCCGGCACGAATGACACGGCCGGTGCGCGGCGCATCGCGGCGGCCTTCGGGCGCGCGGCCGCGCAAGGCCGCACCGCGCTCATCCCCTACGTGGTTGCCGGCTATCCCGACCACGCCACCTCCCTCGCCGCGGCGCTGGCGGCCGCGGATGCGGGCGCGGACCTGCTCGAGGTGGGATTGCCGTATTCGGATCCCCTCGCCGACGGGGCAACCCTCCAGCGGGCGACGACGGCCGCCCTCCGGGCCGGGGCCACGCTCGGCGGTTCCGTCTCGCTTCTGCGAGAGATCGCGGCGGCGCGGCCGGAGCTGCCGCTGGTCCCGATGTGCTACGCGAACCAGATCTTGGGCGGCGGCGATGGCCGCGCCGTCGCCACTCGTCTGGCCGAGGCGGGGGCCAGTGGCGTCATCGTCGCCGATCTGACTCCGGACGAAGGCCTGCCCTTCGAGGCCGTCGCTCGGGAGGTCGGCCTGGCCGTCGTCTATCTGATCGCGCCCACGACGACTGCTGCCCGCCGAGCCGAGGTGGCTCGCCGTTCGGGCGGCTTCCTCTACTGCGTCTCGCTCGTGGGCGTGACCGGGGCGCGGACGTCGCTGCCGCCCTCCGTGCGCGGTCTCGTGGCTGCCGCCAAGGCTGAGTCGCCAGTGCCGGTGGCCGTGGGCTTTGGTGTGAGCAGCCCCGCCCACGTTCGGCTGCTGGCAGGGGCCGGTGCCGACGGCGTCATCGTGGCCTCGGCCCTGGTCGACGCCCTGGGCCCGGACGGCCGCGACGTGGCCGCTCTTGCCACTCTGGTCGCAGAACTGCGGGCCGCCACTCTTCGCTAGGCGTGTCTCAGCTGTCCTGGCTTCGCCCGCGCCGCGGCGACGCTCGCCGGCTCCGCGCCACTCTTGCCGCCCCGCTCTTCTCCCCGCCCGCCGCTTCGCCTCGTCTAGCCTGAGCAGTCTCCAAGTTGCCCCGACACGCCGGAGTCGCCCTTCGGCCGCGAGCCGGGGCCGGAGGCTTCGGAGCACGCCTCTGTAGCTAGCCCCACCGCGCCCCACCGCCTCTTTGGTGCGTGCACGGATCTGCGTTTCTGTTTGGTAGCGCGGGCCCGACTTGCACCAGATGCACATACCGAACGACCCGGCGCTGCGGCGAGGAGTATCTGGTCGCACCCGTGCAGGTGATGCACGGTTGTGACGCCTCTGGGTCTCTGGAACCCGGAACCTTGCGTCAGATGCACACCCGCGACGCGTCACCGGGTCCGCTCCAGTTGGGCTCGTCGCATGTGTGCATCTGGCGCACACTGCCCGCCTCAACGGGGCTCGACAACCGGCTTCGTGCATCTGGCGCACGGAAACGACTGCGCCGCGGGGGAGGGTCAGGGCTTCTCGGAACCGCCCGCGCCACCCCCCGGCCCCTCGCCGCCCCTGCGGAACTTGCGGATGACGACTCCGGAAAGGCCACCCGGCAGGAGCCGGCTGGCGAGCGCCACGACAGCCGCGCCCACGAAGAGCGCCAGGAGCGCGACGACCGTGTAGGTATGCACCTTTCGCCTGCCGGGCCGTGGCTTGTCCATCTACCTCTTCCCTCTGGCGAGTGGGTTACGCGGGCGGGGAGTCGACCGCTTCGAGCTCCTCGAGACGCTTGATAGTCTCGATCAACTGGCGGTAGAGCGCCAGCAGGGCATCCTGTGGCAGCGATCCGTCGTTCGCCATTGCGACGCGCATGAGAACCTCGCGCTCACGGTCGGCGTCGGCGATGGGGCGGCCGTTTCGAGCCTTGGCTCTGCCTGCCTCCAGGCCCAGTCGAACCCGGAGATTCAGCAGCTTGACGATCTCGCGGTCGAGCTCGTCTATCTGGGATCGGAGCTCGTCCAGCTGGTCAGCCATGCCGGTCCGACTCCGCTCGATCGTGTGGGCCCGGGCGCCCGCTGGTGACGCGGTGGGCGATGAGTTCGAGCGCCATGGTGTAGCCCGCGGCGCCCCGCCCCACGATCCGCTCGACGGCGATGTCGTGCAGGTAGTTGACGTGCCGGAACGGCTCGCGCCGGCTCGGATCGGAAAGGTGAACCTCGACGAACGGCCGGCCGATGCCGAGAAGGGCGTCGCGGAGCGCGACGCTGGTATGGGTGAGCCCGGCCGCGTTGACGATCGCCCAGTCGAAGTCCCGCTGGTGGAGCCGGTCGATCAGGACGCCCTCGTGGTTCGACTGGAAGGTCTCGACCTCGAGGCCGAGCTCGCGCCCACGCTTTCGGAGGCCTTCTTCGATCTCGGCCAGCGTCGAGCGGCCGTAGATATCCGGCTCGCGAAGGCCGAGCAGGTTGAGGTTCGGACCGTTTAGGACGAGTACGCGCGTCATGGCAGAACCGTCGCCTCCGTTCCGGCCGAGGTGGGCGCCAATCGAAGGGCGGCCGCGATGCCGAGGGCCACCGCATCCGCCGGTACGTCCGATCGGATGGCCACGCCGGAGTCCGTCGGCACGATCCAGTTCAGGCGGCCCATGACGTGCTTCTTGTCGGTGGCCATGCGCTCCTGGACGGCGTCCGGCGAGACCGCGGCCGGCTCCACTGCGAGCCCCAGTCGATCCAGGAGGGCGTTCACCCGGCCGGCTCGCTGAGCCGAGGTGAGGTCCATGGCACGCGCGATTGCGAAGGCGCCGCGCAGCCCATAGGCCACGGCCTCGCCATGGAGGATGGCCTTGTAGCCGGCCGCCGCCTCGATGCCGTGGCCGATGGTGTGGCCGAGGTTCAGGACCATGCGCCGGCCGGATTCGCGCTCGTCGTCGACGACGACTTCCACCTTGGCCCAGGCGCAGCGCTCCACCATCTCCGCGACGGCGCCCGATTCGAACGGCTCCTCCGCGCCGCGGATGAAGGCCTCACCATCCTGCTCGACCAGCTCCAGGAGGCGCTCGTCGCCGAGAACGGCCATCTTGACGACCTCGCCAAGAGCCGCGCGACGCTGCCTGGATGGCAACGTGGCCAGGAAGGCAACGTCGGCGATGAAGGCCACGGGCTGGTGGAACGCGCCGACGAGGTTCTTGCCCTCGGGCAGGTCCACGGCCGTCTTGCCCCCCAGAGCCGCGTCTATCTGGCCCACGAGCGTGGTGGGGACGTGCACGACGGGCACGCCGCGCAGGTACGTGGCGGCGACGAAGCCGGCGGCATCGGTCAGCGCCCCGCCGCCGATGGCGACGAGAGTCTCTCTGCGGTCGACGCGCAGTCGGGCGAGGGCGCGGCAGGTCTCCTCGACGACGCTCAGGCGCTTGGCGCTCTCGCCGCGAGGCAGGAGCACCGATTCAACGGCCCAGCCTTCTGCCAGCAGAGCGGAGGAAATCCCTTTGCCGGCAACGTCCCAGGCCCTCGGCTCGGACAGGAGAATCGCGCGGCGCGCCTCGCCGCGAGTGAGAGCGGATGCGACGGCCGTGGCGGCGATGCCGTGGCCTATCTCCACGCGCCCTATCGGGGTTTCGGCGCGCATGACGGTCACTCCGGGAGGGGGCCCGTCGCCGATCCTGCCTTCGAGCGCCTTGACGATCCCCTCGACGTTGAAGGAGCCGCTGAGTTGCAGAGCCGGCGCGTAGAAGCGGCGCCGCTCGGCGGCCAGGGTGCGCAGGGCCGTCAGTGGATCGGTGCCGGCGATGAGCGGCCGAACCTTGGCGCTCCGTCCCAGGCGACTCGCCAGGATCTCCGCGGGGCCGTCCAGCCAGACCGGGAAGCGGCCGCGATACAGCAGCCAGCGGTTGCGGGGATCGATGACCGCCCCGCCGCCGGTCGCGATGACGCGGCTCAGCTCCGGGTCTGGGTCCGCCGGGCCCAGAGAGAGCACCGCCTCGCGTTCGTGGCGGCGGAAGCCGGTTTCGCCCTCCGCGGCGAAGATGGCCGGCAAGGGCCTGCCCACCTGGCGCTCCACCAGCTCGTCGAGATCGATGAAGGTTGCTTCGTGGCGCTGCGCGAGGCGGCGTCCAACGGCGGTCTTGCCGCTGCCGGGGAGCCCGACGAGGACGACGTCCATGTGGCTACTCGCTCTCCGCGGGGATGACGTCCTCGCCTTCGCTCCCGGCTCCCCGGTGGGGGGCCTTCCCGGAGGACGCTTCGGCCGACTGGGCCGTCTCGGCCGCCTGGGCCGTCTCGGGCGCACGGGCGATCCGCTCGCGGACGCGAGCGGCGTTGTCCAGCAGTTCGGCCAGAGAATCGCCGCCGAACTTCTCCAGGGCGAAGTCGGCCAGGGTCAGGCAGGCCATGGCCTCGGCCACGACTCCGGCGGCCGGCACGACGCAGATGTCGCTGCGCTCGTAGTGGGCCTTCTCGACCGGCCGGCCGGTGAGCAGATCCGCGGACGGCAGGGGGCGGGGGAGAGTGGAGATGGGCTTGACAGCGCCGCGGATCACGATCGGCTGGCCGTTGCTGACGCCGCCCTCGAGGCCGCCGGCGTTGTTCGTCCGGCGCAGCCAGTCGCCACCGGGGGCGCGGCCGTCGATGACGTCCATCACCGCCGAGCCGAAACGGCGCGTCTGCTCGAATCCAAGCCCGAACTCCACGCCCTTGACGATCGGGATGCTCATCACGGCGCCGGCCAGGGCGCCGTCCAGCCGGCGATCCCAGTGGACGTAGCTGCCCAAACCGATCGGCACCCCTCGAGCCACTACCTCGAAGACGCCGCCGACGGTGTCGCCGGCGCTGCGCGCCTCGTCGATGCGGGCGATCATGCGCTCCTCGGCGGCGACATCCGGGCAGCGCAGCGGGCTCGCCTCCGTCTCCTCGCGGGTCCTGGTGGCCGCGGCCGGGTCGATCGCCACGCCCCCAACCTCGGCTGTGTACGACCAGACGTCGATGCCCAGCTGGGCCAGCAATGCCCGCGCCACGGCCCCGGTCGCGACCCGCGCCGCCGTCTCTCGCGCCGAGGCGCGCTCCAGGACATTGCGCACGTCGTCGAAGCCGTACTTGACAGCCCCCGCCAGATCGGCGTGTCCGGCCCGCAGCCGCGTGACCGGCGCGGCTCGCCTGTCGCCCGCCTCGGCCAGGGCAGCCAGCTCGCCGGTTTCCGCCTCTGAGAGCGGCTCGACCGCCATGACACGCGTCCAGTTCTCCCAGTCGCGGTTGCGTATCAGGAGCAGGATCGGCGAGCCAAGAGTCAGGCCGTGGCGGACCCCGGAAAGGATCTCGGCCCGGTCCTGCTCGATGGACGTGCTGCGGGCCCCGCGACCGTAGCCACGCTGGCGCCGTGCCAGATCGGCCGCGATCTCGTCCGCAACGAGCGGCAATCCGGCAGGTATCCCCTCGATGGTCGTCGCCAGGGCAGGCCCGTGCGATTCCCCGGCCGTCAGGAAGCGGAGGCGACCCATGATGCCCTCCGCCTCAGGCCGTCGGGGTGGCGGCCTGGCCGGGCCTGGCCGTCCCCGATCCACCCGAGCTGCTTCCCCCGCTCGTCCCGCCGCTCGTCGCGCCGGCCGGGCCCATGTCGATGGGTGCCTGACCGAGGCCCTGCTCGCGAACTCGATCGAGTTCCGCCTGCATGACGTCGACCGGGGCGGCCTTGCCCGTCCACAGCGCGAAAGACTGCGCGCCCTGCTGGAGGAGCATCTGCTCGCCGTTCATGGTGGCGCAGCGGGCGGCTGCCGCATCCTTGAGAAGCTGCGTCTGGGGCGGGTTGTAGATGAGGTCCATCACGAGCAGGTCCGGGGGCAGCAGCTCGATCGGGATCGGCGTCTCCCCCGGAACCATGCCGACGGACGTGGCGTTCACCACGAGCTTGGCCTTGGCCAGCTCCGCCTCCAGGACGGATTCGTGCCAGGGCATTGCCTTGAGATCCATGTGCGAGGCACTGCGGCCGAAGTGCTTGACCAGCGCTTCAGCTCGGTGGAGGTGGCGGTTGAAGATGACGACCCGCTGGAAGCCTTCGGTGATCAGAGCGAAGACCACGGCCCGCGAGGCGCCTCCGGCTCCCAGGACGACGGCGTGGCGGGGCATCTTCTGGCGCCCGACGAGCTTGTCCAGGGCTGCCTTGAAGCCCGGGACGTCGGTGTTGTGGCCGACCAGCTTCTTGCCATCGCGCGAGATGGTGTTCACGGCGCCGGTAGCCTGGGCGTCCTCGGTCAGTCGATCGACGAGCGGAACGACGTGCTCCTTGTGCGGGATGGTGATGTTCGCCCCCAGGAACTCGTCGCCGTGAAGCTCGGCGATGGCCGCGACGAGGTCGATCTGCCGCCGGTCCCACAGCTCGTACCGGGCGTCGATTCCGAGCGCGTCGAAGGCAGCCTGCTGCATGGCGCCCGAGAACGAGTGGGCGACCGGGTGGCCGATCAGGACGACGCGATTGGTCATGCTCGCAGCCTTTCCAGTTCGGTGAAGAAGCTCGGGTACGAGACGGCCGCGCTCTCGGCACGGTCGATCGTCGTCGAGCCAGAAGCGATGAGGCCGGCGACGGCGAAGGTCATTGCCAGCCGGTGGTCGTCGAGGGCCCGGGTCGCAGATCCTACGAGCGAGGTCGGTCCGTCTATGGCGATGTTGTCGCCGTCCACGGAGATCCGTGCCCCCAGCGCGCGCAATCCCGTGGCGATCCCGGCGATCCTGTCCGATTCCTTGTTGCGTAGCTCGCCTGCGCCGCGAATGGTGGTCTTGCCGCGGGCCTGGGTGGCGGCCAGGCACAGGATCGGGATCTCGTCGATGGCCGCCGCGACCTCCGCCGGACCCAGGTCGACGGCGCGCAGCTCGCTCGACTGCACGGCCAGGTCCGCCAGCGGCTCGCCGGCATCGTCCGGCCCAGCGGCTGCGGCCCCACCGGCCGTGGCCGTGCCGCTCACGGCCGTCTCGGCGATGCGGGCGCCCATTCGAATCAGGATGTCGATGGCCGCCCGGCGTGTCGGGTTCACGCCGACCGCGCGCAGGGTGAGGTTGGCGTCGGGATGGATCGCCCCGGCCACCAGCCAGAAGGCAGCCGCCGACGGGTCGGCCGGGACTCGCTCGTCGAGCGGCCGAAGTCGCGCGCCACCATCCAGAGTCCAGGCCACGGGGCCTCCTCCCGAACTCGTCGCCGGCTCACGCCGGACGTCGATGCCGCGCGATCGGAGCATTCGCTCGGTGTGGTCTCGCGTGGCCACGGCCTCGCGCACCGTCGTCCGCCCCTCCGCGCGCAAGCCGGCCAGCAAGATCGCCGACTTGACCTGGGCGCTCGGTACGCGGGTCGAGAAGTCGATGGCGGTGAGCCGAGGACTACCGATGACGACCAGCGGAGGGAGGGTATCGGAACGGCGCGCGTGCAGCACCGCGCCCATCGAGCGCAGCGGCTCGATGATACGGGCCACCGGACGGCTCCGCAACGAAGCGTCGCCGTCCAGGACGCTGAAGAACGGCAGGCTGGCGAGCACGCCGGAGCAGAGCCGAAGGCTCGTCCCGGAGTTGCGGCAATCCAGCACGCCGTCCGGCTCGCGGAGGCCGTCCGCGCCCGGCGAGACGACCCGATAGTCCACGTTCAGGCCGTCCTCGCGCGCCCGCTCCACGGTAGCCCCGAGCGCGGCGACGATCGCGGCCGTGGCTCCGACGTCCATGCCGTCGCCGGCGCCGCTCACCAGGCTCTCGCCCTCGGCCAGGGCAGCCAGCAGCAAGGCCCGGTGCGAGATCGACTTGTCGCCGGGCAGCCGAGGCTCGCCGCGCAGGTGCGCGGCCGGCAGGACGGAGCGTGGTTGCTCCACGGGGAGCTGGGGTGCACTCATGGTGGTCAGTGCTTGCTGGCGCCGCCGACCGTGATCGGCCCGTCGGTTACATAGGGATCCTTGATGAGGGTCCGGACCTCGTCGTGAATGTGCTTCAGGGCGCTGGCCATGTCGGTGAACTGGGCGAACGTGAGCGACTGCTCGCCGTCGGAGAGGGCCTCGTCTGGCCTCGGATGGACCTCGACCATGATCCCGTCGGCGCCGGCGGCCACCGCTGCCAGAGCCATCGGCCGCACGAGCCAGCGCTTGCCGGTGGCGTGCGAGGGATCCACGATGACCGGCAGATGGGTGAGGTGGTGTAGCAGCGGCACGGCCGTCAGGTCGAGCGTGTTGCGCGTGTACGTCTCGAAGGTCCGGATGCCGCGCTCGCACAGGATCACGTCCGGTTGGCCCGACGAGATGATGTATTCGGCTGCCATCAGCCACTCTTCGATCGTGGCGCCGTAACCGCGCTTGAGCATGACCGGCTTGCCGGCCTTGCCCACGGCCGTCAGCAGCGAGTAGTTCTGCATGTTGCGGGTCCCCACCTGGAGGATGTCCGCGTGCTCTGCGACGATGTCGACCAGGCTCGGCTCCATGACCTCGGTGATGACCGGCAGGCCGGTGGCCTGGCCAGCCTCGGCCAGGTACTTAAGCCCCTCCAGCCCCAGGCCCTGGAAGCTGTATGGGCTCGTGCGCGGCTTGTAGGCGCCGCCGCGGAGGACCGTGGCTCCCGCCTTCGAGACCGCCTCGGCGGTTTCGAGCATCATCTCCCGGTTCTCGACCGCGCACGGGCCGGCCATGATCGTCAGCGTCCCGTTGCCGATTCGGGCGCCCTTGACCCCAACGATCGTGTCCTCGGGATGGGACTCCCGCGACGCGAGCTTGTAGGGGCGAGTGATCTGCGTCACCGATTGGATCCCGCTCATCGAGTTCAGCTTGCTCATCAGATGCTCTCTCACGGGAGCTACGTCGCCCAACACCGCGATCACCACACGCTGGGTGCCGACATTGTCGTGCGGGGTCAGCCCGTGCGCTCGGATCTGAGTCCGAACCGCGTCGGCCTCCTGCTCTGTCGCGCCTGCGGTCATAACGATGATCATCTGGCGGTCCTCCTTGTGGGGGCCTGCCGGCGAGGGTCCTGGTGGGGCAACAAAAAAGCAGAGGCCTTGCCTCTGCTTGCACCCGGCACGACCCGCGATCCCGGGCCTAGGCTCCGGGAACGGTCATGCCGGGTAGCGGTAAAAGAAGAAGATACGTTCCATTGGTGCCCGCGACACTACCGGGCGCAAGGGCCGGTGTCAAATCGAAACGGGGGAGTCTGGCGCGCCCGGCGGGACTCGAACCCACGGCCTTCAGGTCCGCAACCTGACGCTCTATCCACTGAGCTACGGGCGCGCGCTGCTGTTTCTCCATGCGGAGGGACTGGCGGAGAGGGAGGGATTCGAACCCTCGAGGCAGGTTACCCCACCTGGCGGTTTAGCAAACCGCTGCACTAGACCAGCTATGCGACCTCTCCCGGAGCCACAGCGGCCGGGATTCTAGCATGGCCGGCTGCGGCCGCAGGTCTCAAACCGCCCGCGCCGTCCGCGCTCGGCGGGGCTCGAGTCGCACGGCAGCCTCAGTTCCCCCGGCCGTCCCCGCCCTCCGGTCCCTCGAGCCTGAAGCGGACGAACAGTCTCGTCCCGAAGCCGCCCTTCACGCGCTCCCGCTGCAGCTCGTCCGGATCGAGCCCGGCTTCGCGGGCGATGGTCTCCAGCTCGAACGTGTTCAGGCTGAGCAGGCCGATGTCGTAGATCAGAGCCACGCCGCCCGGCCGCAGCACCCGCGAGATCTCGGAGAAGACAGCGGCCGGCTTCGTCCAGTGGTGCAGGCTGAGAGTCGAGACCACGAGATCCATCGAGCCGTCGGAGAAGGGCAGGGCTTCGGCGTTGCCGACGGTGAACCGCAGCCGCCCGTCCGTTGTGGCGTGGCGGCTGGCCAGCTGCATCATGCTCGGAGAGAGGTCCAGGCCCACGACCCGTGAGCCGCGGAGTCGATGTGCGAGCTCCAGGGCGAGGTCGCCCGGCCCGCAGCCGAGGTCCAGGATGGCGGCCCTATGTGTCCGGCCGCGGGCCGCGAGCTCCGCCTCCACGTCCTTGGCCACTCCCCGATACAGTCGCCCAAGCACCGGCGCGAAGAAGCGGGAGTACGTCCGCGACTCTGGCCCCGAGAAACTCTCGACCCTCGCGTCCACCCACCGCGCAGCCGACCTGGTGGCGCGCCGGCCCGGCTCGGTGAAAATGGCCAGGGTCACGACCACGAGCACCGCGGAGAGCAGCCGGCGGGGACCCCGGCCCTTGCGCCGCCCGCCACCCGCCCCGCTGCCCGGGTCGCTCCGGATGTCCTTGGCCCGATTACGGGCACGCCCCCACAATCTCATGACGAGTACCCCCACAATCTCATGACGAGTACCTGCTCATCTTCGCGACGGGTCCTGCTCGTGGGTCTCCGGGCCGGCCCGGGTTCGCCCCGGGCTATAGGCGGCCCGGTATGCGATGGCTTCGGGCAGCTCCCTCACGGTTGGTATTGTGATGGCTGCTCGCCCTTTTGGCACAGCCACTGATGCGGCCACGTGGCGAACCGAACGGAGCGCCGCTTCGGCCGTTCGGCCGTTCGCCAGAGGCGACGGGTATGCTCGCGCCGGATAGCCGCAGTCGGAAGGGAGCGGAATGGAGCGCATCGGGTTCGTCGGCCTGGGCACCATGGGCGCCTCCATGGCCGCCAACCTGCTCCGGGCCGGGGCTCAGCTGACCGTCTGGAACCGGACCCCGGGCCGGGCCGGGCCCCTGCTGGAGATGGGCGCTCGAGCAGCCGAATCGGCCGCGGCCGTCGCCGCGCGCTCGGACGTCATCGTGATGTGCGTCTCGGACACGCCGGACGTCGAGGCGGCGCTGTTCGGCCCGGGCGGCATCGCCGAAGGAGCGGCGCCGGGCTGCCTGGTGATCGACTGCTCCACCATCTCGCCCGATGCCACCCGGGAACTCGGGCACCGGCTGGCGGACCGAGGCGTGGCCCTGGTCGACGCGCCCGTGTCCGGAGGCTCGGAAGGGGCCAGGCTCGGGACGCTGACGATCTTCGTCGGCGGCGCTGAGGGAAACGTGGCTCGCGCCCGGCCGGTCCTGGAGGCGATCGGCCGCA
>JBEKPL010000040.1:0-37593 GCA_049520815.1 Candidatus Limnocylindrales bacterium | reverse complement strand
TCGTCGACTCGATCATCGCCACAGCGACGGGCTCCGGCTCGAACGGTGGCCAGTCGACCGATGCAACCGACTCCATGACCTCCCGAACCTGATCTAGCGACCGGGCCCGAGATGGGACCGCCGGTCAACCGAGGGCCGACCGCCCAGCCGGCCGCGACACCGAAGGAGAAAGCCAGATGCCACCGAATCGCCAGTTCCGGGGAGCCTTCACGGCCCTCGTGACGCCGTTCACCGCCACCGGCGCGATCGACGAGACGGCCTTCAAGGCGCTGGTTCGCCGCCAGATCGATTCCTGCATCGACGGCCTCGTCCTGGCCGCGAGCACAGGCGAGAGCCCCACCCTCGACCCCGGAGAGCGCGAGTGGCTCGTCGGCACGGCCGTGGAGATCGCGTCGGAACGCCCGTCGCGGTGCCGCATCAAGATCGTCGCCAACACAGGTAGCAACGACACGGCGGCCACGATCCGGGCCACTCGTCGGGCGGCTCAGCTTGGCGCCGACGCGGCCATGTGCGTGGCGCCCTACTACAACAAGCCCGACCAGCGCATGATCGAGGCCCACTTCCGGGCCATCGCCGACGACGGCGCCCTGCCGATCATCGTCTACAATGTCCCGAGCCGGACCGGCGTCAACGTCGAGACGGCCACACTGATGGGCCTGGCCGAGCACCCGCGCATCGTGGCGGTCAAGGAAGCCTCGGCCAACATGGACCAGATCGCGGCCATCCTGCGCGAGCGGCCGTCGCGTTTCTCCGTTCTTGCCGGCGACGACATCTGGACGCTGCCGATGCTGGCCATGGGCGGTGACGGCGTGATCTGCACCTGCGCCAACGAGATCCCGGGCGAGATGGCGGCGATGTGCTCTGCCGGGTTCGCCGGCGATTGGGATGCCGCGCGGCGCATCCACGAGCGCTGGCTGCCACTGATGAAGATCAACTTCGTCGGAGGCCCGAACCCCGTCCCGGTGAAGGCCGCCCTGTCCCTCATGGGGCTCACGACAGACATGGTCAGGTTGCCCCTTCTGCCGCTCGAAGAGGCACACCGAGCCCGGTTGCGCTCGGTCCTGGAGGCGACCGGACTCCTCGAGCCGACCGCAAGGCCGGCCGGCGCCGGAGGTGCCGGTCGTGGCGGACCCGCCACAGACGCCGGCTCGACCCCGCGGGTTCGAACTGCCACTGCGGCCCACGCGTGAGCGGGACGACGAGCGCGCCGGGCATTCTGGCCGAGCTGGACGCGGGAAGGATTCGAGCCGCCCAACCCGACGACACCGCTCCGGGCGGCTGGCGCCTCAACCCGGAGGTGCAGCAGGCGATACTCGGGCTCTTCGCCGATCGCGAGACCCGGACCTGGTATAGCCACGGCGCGTTCCAGTTCCGCGACCGCGTCGGCCTGCCGGTGAAGGATCTGCTGGACTCGGCGGAGGCGCGCGAGGCCCTCGCCGCGGGCAGGCCGTGGCGGGTCGTCCCGGGCGGGACGTCGGTTCGCGGCGGCGTCTACCTGGCCCCGGGCGTGACCATCATGCCGCCCTCGTACGTCAACATCGGGGCATGGGTCGGCGAGGGAACGATGGTCGACTCCCACGTCCTCGTTGGGTCGTGCGCCCAGATCGGGGCGCGAGTCCACCTCTCCGCCGGCGTCCAGATCGGCGGCGTCCTGGAGCCGCCCGGCCGGCGCCCCGTGATCGTCGAGGACGAGGCCTTCGTCGGCGCCCAGGCCGCGCTCCTGGAGGGCGTGCTCGTCAAGAGGGGTGCCATCATCGCCGCGGGAGTCATCCTGACCGGCACCAGCCGGCTGTACGACCTCGCCCGCGATCGGGTGATCGTCGGCTCGCTGCAGGAGCCGCTCGTCGTGCCCGCCGGCGCGGTCGTGGCGCCGGGCGTCAGGAGCGTGCCGGGCGCATTCGCCGAGGGCAACGGGCTGGCCCTGTCCGCCGCCATCGTGGTGAAGTACCGCGACGAGCGCACCGACGCCCGAGTCGCGCTCGAGGAGGCGCTGCGGTGACAGAATCGGCCGCCCGCCCGACCGATGGAATCGGCGGCATCCTGGAGGCAGGCCGGCTTGCCGGTCTCTCCCCCGCGGCCCTAGCCGAGGAGTTCGGTACGCCCTTCTACGTGTACGACCTGGATCTGATCGGGCGGCGCGTGGAGGCGCTCCGGGCCGTCCTGCCGCGGGGATTCCGAATCGCCTTCGCGGTCAAGGCAAACCCCGCGCTGGCCGTCGTGGCGCACCTGCGCCGCTGCGGAGTGGGTGCGGACGTCGCGTCCGGAGGCGAGCTGGAGACGGTCCTGCGGGCCGGCTTCGACCCGGCTTCGGTGGCCATGACCGGCCCAGGCAAGCGCGAGAACGAACTGGCGGCGGCGGTCGTCGCCGGCATCGGCATCATCACGGTCGAGTCTCCTGGGGAGCTGCGCCGCCTGGAGAAGGTTGCGGCCCGACTCGGTCGCCGCCAGCCGATCCTGCTGCGCCTGGCCGTGTCCGAGGACGCGCGACTCGAGACGGTGCGCCTGATCGGCGGCGTCGAGGGCAAGTTCGGGATGCCGCTGGAGGCGCTGACCGAAGCCGCCCGGTATGCGGCCGCCTCGCCGCACGTGGAGCTGATGGGCATCCACGCCTTCGGCGCCTCGAACCTGCGCGACGCCGAGCAGCTGGCCGGCCGCGTTGCGGAGCTCGTGGAGATGGGCCGGCGCATGGCCGCCGAGGCAGGCGTTCCCCTCCGCATGGTGGACGCGGGCGGCGGGCTGGGGATCCCCTACGCCGAAGGGGAGCGGCCGCTGGACCTGGCCCTGCTCGGGCGGCGCCTGACGGAGCTGCGGACTCGCTGGGATGCCAGCCCCGCGCTGCGCGAGATGACCGTCCTCCTGGAGCCGGGGCGCTTCCTGGTGGGACCAGCCGGCGCGTACGTGGCCCGCATCGTCGACGTCAAGGGCCCGGACTCGGCACCCGTGGCGATCCTGGACGGTGGCATCAACCATGCCGTGCGGCCGGCCCTGATTCGAAGCGAGCACCGCCTCGCGGTCCTCGCCTCTGACACGGTGCGCGCCCTGGTCCGTACCACCATCGCGGGACCGCTGTGCACGGGCCTGGATGTCTTCACGACCGAAGCCATGCTTCCCCGCCCGCGGGTCGGCGACCTCGTGGCGATGCTGGACCTGGGCGCCTACGGCTTCACCGAGTCCATGCCGCTCTTCCTGTCGCATCCGTGGCCCGCGGAGGTTGCGGTTCTCGGAGGTCGCGCCTGCCTGATCCGGCCGCGCCAGACCCCGACCGAGCTGCTGGACCGCCAGATCGATCCCGACTGGTAGGCGCTCGCCCGTGGCCGGTTGGCCCATCCGAGGCCGGCCGCAGCAACGCGGCGCCGCTCCGGGGTGCTGCTCGCGCGGCGCCGCTTTCGAACTCCTGCGTCAGTAGCTGGCTTCGTCCAGCTGAACCTTGCCCTTGAACCTCCAGTAGATGAAGGCCGTGTAAGCCAGCACGATCGGCATGCCGACGAGAGCCACGACCAGCATCACCGTTAGCGTCGTGTCCGAGGAATGGGCGTTGTCCACCGTCAGGCTGCGGCTCGCCTCGGCGGCCGGAACCAGGTTCGGATAGAGCGTCGCACCCGCCGTGTAAGCCAGCGCGACGATCGCCAGGCTGGACAAAGCGAACGCCCGAAGCTCCTGCCGCCGGCGGTAGGCATACAGCATCGACGTCAGGGCGATGGCGGCAACGACGGGGCCAGTCCAGGCCAGAGGGCTGCGGCCGAAATTGCCGAAGAGGCGGTTCGAGTCGTACCACCCGATCACGGTCGCCGCGACCCAGGCCGCGATGACCACGAACGTGGCCGCAACGCCAGCCTGGCGGGCTCGAGCCTGGAGCGCCCCTTGGGTCTTGAGGACGAGCCAGGCGGAACCCTGCTGAGCCGCCAGTCCGAGGGTGAGCAGGCCCATCACGATCGCGAACGGGTTGAGAAGCCCCACCAAGCCCCCGCGATAGACGCCGCCTGCGTCGAGCGGCAAGCCCCGCACGACGTTGCCCAGTGCCACGCCGAAAAGCAGCGCAGCCAGGGCCGATCCCAACGTGAAACCGACGTCCCACGCCAGGCGCCACAGTCGGTTGGCCTCCTTGCTGCGAAACTCGATCGACACCGCCCGCAGGATGAGCGCGGCGAGCAGCAGCATCACGGCGAGGTAGAAGCTCGAGAAGACCGTGGCGTACACCAGCGGGAAGGCGGCGAAGAGCGCGCCGCCGCCGGTGATCAGCCAGACTTCGTTGCCGTCCCAGACCGGGCCGATGGCATTGATGACGCTGCGCCGCTCCGAGTCGTCGCGGGCGACGAAGAGATGGACGATGCCGGCCCCGAGGTCGAAGCCGTCGAGAACGGCGTAGCCCACGAGAAGCAGGCCGATGAGTAGAAACCAGACGGTCTGTAGCGCAGGCATGTCAGCGGCCTCTCCCTGTCTGTCCCGCTTTCGGCTCGCCGGCGCTCTCGCTCGCGACCTCGGCCGGAGCGGGCCCGGCCGGCACCACCTCGGCGACGGCCGCCTCGGGACCGCGCCCGATCTCCTTGGTCAGGGCGTAGATCCACAGGAAGAAGAGCAGGGCGTAGACGAAGAGGATCCCCATCAGCGAGACCCCCACGTCCGTCGCCGAGACTCCCGGCGATACCCCTTGCGAGGTCAGCATCAGCCCTTGCACGATCCATGGTTGTCGGCCGACCTCGGCGGTCATCCAGCCGAGCTCGACCGCAATGATCGGTAGCGGGATTGCCAGCACCGCGAAGCGCAGCCACCTGGTGTGCGAATCGAGCGAGCGCCGCCACTCGTAGTAGGCCCCGAAGAGCATCAGCAGCAGCATCAAGGCCCCCAGGCCGACCATCAGGTGGAAGCTCATGAAGGTCATGGCCACCGGCGGCCAGAGAGACTCGTCGGGCTCCTGGTCCAGGCCTTTGATCTCGCCGTTCGGGTCGAGGTCGCTCATCGCGCTCAGGCCGTATGGGACGGCGAGGGACGGGAAGCCCGCCGGGCCGGTCTGGCTGGGCGGCAAAGCCATGATCTCCAGCGCCACGCCTTGCGAAGTCGTGAAGACGCCTTCCATCGCGGCGAACTTGAGCGGCTGGTTGGCCTGGACCTCGCGGGTCTGCAGGTCACCGCTGACGAACATGAGGCCCGATCCGAAGAAGGCGACGATGACCGCCAGGCGCATGGCGATCGCGGTCACATCGGAGTCGCGGTGGCGCAGGATGTACCAGGCCGAGATCCCCATGAGGAAGAACGCCCCAACGACCCAGCAGGCCGCCAGGGTGTGGAAGAGCCGCGGCAACGTCGACGGATTGAAGACGGCCTGCCAGAAGTCCGTCAGCTGAGCCCTCGAGGCGCCGTTGGCGTCGGTCACGATCTTGAAGCCGGCAGGCGTCTGCATCCACGAGTTGGCCACCAGGATCCAGAAGGCCGAGATCGTGGTTCCGAGGAAGACCAGCAAACCGGCGATCCAGCGCACGGTCGACCCGACGCGGCTTCGGCCGAAGAGGACTACGCCAACGAAGGCGGACTCGAGGAAGAAGGCGAAGATCCCTTCGGCGGCCAGAGGCGCTCCGAAGATGTCGCCCACGTAGCCCGAGAAGACGGACCAGTTGGTGCCGAACTGGAACTCCATGACGATGCCACTCACGACGCCGATGACGAAGGTGACGGCGAACAGCTTCGTGAGGAAGACAGACAGGCGGTCGTACACGTCGCGCTTGGTCCGCCAGCGCAGCGTTTCGACGATGGCGATCAGTCCGGCCAGGCCGATCGTGATCGAAGGAAAGATGAAATGAAAGCTGATGGTCACGGCGAACTGGATGCGGGACAGCTGGACGACGTCCACACGCACTCCTCTTGTGGTTCAGGCAGGGCTCTCGACGTGGCCACTCGCGACGGACGCTAAGCCTGGACTCGCGTCCTCGGATTATGAGTCGAGGGGTCCGGGCCAGTCCAGGATTCGCGCGGCTCGGGGCGTCCGTCGAGCCCGCCGGGCCGGAGAGTGGAACAAGCGGCCAAAGCCATGACGAGTTGGCGGCGTGGACGGCATCGGGAGGCACGCGGAACCCAGAAGGCGGCTCCCCGGGTCCGCTCGTTCGATTCGCGCAGCGCCGGCCGTGGCCGGCGTGGGAGGGGCCTCACGGCAGGAGCAGACGAGGAGCCTGCAGACGTGCTACAAAGCCTCGGTGAGCGGCCCCGGTCTTCGGATACATCTCGCGTGGCCCTTCCGCAGCGGGCCGCCAGGCCGGCGGCGAGTGTGGGCCGCGGCCTTCGCAGTCGGGTTGGCCGCGGCCGCGGCCGCGGCCTTGCTTCTGGGGCCCGGGCTGGTCGCCAACTCCCAAGTGCCGGTCTCGGCCGACGCCGCCTGGGTGGCTCTCGCACCGTCCCAGTCCCCGTCGCCGACGGACGCTTCCCCATCCACCCCGGTGACCCCATCCCCGACGGCGCAGGAGCTGATGACGCCCATGACCCTCGTGTCGCCCCAGGACCTGACGGGGTACGTCTGGCCGCTCGACGACGCCCGCGTCACGCTCCCTTTCGGGCCCACGGTTTGGGGTGAGGCAGTCGTAAACGGCCAGAAGTTCCACGACGGTCTCGACATGTCCACCGCTTGCGGCGACAGGGTCCACGCGGCCCATGACGGCGTCGTTCTCGCGGCGGGACGGCACTTCGACGATTTCGTGGGCTGGGACGGCGATCTGACCCCCTACTACAACTGGCTCGACCAGCACCGCTACTGGAATAGCCTCCCCATAGTGATCGTCATCGACGACGGTGACGGCTACCGCAGCATCTACGCTCACGAGTCGCGCGTGACCGTCCAGCCCGGCCAGATCGTCAAGGCGGGCGATCTCATCGGCTATGAAGGCCAGACGGGTAACGCCACCGGCTGTCACGTTCACTTCGGCCTCTACAGCCTGCTCGAGACCAGGACCTTTGCGCTCGATCCCGCGATCGTCCAGCGAGACCACATGCCCGCCGCCGAGTTCGCTCGCGTCGATCCTCTTCTGGTCCTGCCGTTCCGATGCGAGATCGAAGAGATGGTGGCCCTGCGACCCTCCGAAGCCTTGAGCTGTCCACTGCCGACCAAGCGACCGCCGGCCAAGCCCACCCCGACGAAGAAGCCGGCCGCGAGTGGCACTGCCACTCCAACTGCCGCGCCCACGCCGACTCCTGCGCCGACGCCGACTCCTGCGCCCACGCCGACTCCCGCGCCCACGCCCACGCCCGAGGCGACTCCCGCGGCCTGACCTAGCCCTCGGCCTGATCCTCTACGACCTGCGTGCGCCGATACCGCCTGGCCACGAGCGAATAGGCCGGTATCCGGCCCAGGGCCTGACTGAGAGGCGCGGCCGGGCGGCCGTCTCGCCCAACCACCGCCAGCAGCGAATCGGTGGCCGTGGCTTCGGCCGGCCTGGCATCCACCTCGGCCAGGTCGATCGCTAGGCGGCCGGCCTCGTCACGTCCGAGCTCGCTCCGCGCCGCCGAGACGGCCGCCTGGCGCTCGTTCGCTTCGTACGTTCGCCGAAGCTCGGCCTCGGCGCGCCACCGCGGCCGGCGCAGCAGGATGGCCTGCCAGACCCGCCCCACCTGCGACGTGACCATTCCGTCGCCCGGCGCAGGTCGTTCGGATAGAGCCTCGCCCCGAGCCCAGAGAGCCGCCTGGTGCAGCAGGGCGTACTCGTCCAGGTCGGCGTAGTGGCTCAGCTGATCGGCCGGCGAGTCCTGGCCGAAGATCGCCTCGATGCTCGGGCGGAAGACCTCCGCCAGGTCCAGGTCGATCGCCCTGACGGAACGGTGGAAGTAGATCTGCTGGTACAGGAACAGACGGGCGGTGAGGAACATCTCCAATGCCCCCAGGCCTGGTTCGTACAGGGAGAGCCCACGCGGTCCGACGAAGCTGTATCGCCGCAACCGCTCCACGTCCACCGGCCCAGCGGAGACGCCGATCAGGTACGAGTCGCGGCGGACGTAATCCAGGTTGTCGACCGTGAAGACGCCCGACAGCAAGGGCTGGAGCCAGCGCAGCCAGCGCGGCATCGACCCATCCGCCAGGGCAGGCTTTGAGATCAGGAAGGAGAGCCAGCGGGGATCGATAGATTCGTCCGGCCGGAGAGCGTCGCGCTCCGGGACTGCCCCCGGCGCCCGCCGGATCGATCGGATCAGGTCGCCCAGCTCGCGCTCGATGATGAGCTGCGAGAGGTCCTCGTGGGTCAAGCTCTTGTGGTGGCGGCGCGGGTCGTCCGGCGCCGGGAAGTGGCACAGCACGTGATCGTCGAAGAAGTGGGCGAAAGGTCCGTGACCCACGTCGTGCAGGAGCCCGGCCAGCCGCATCGTCTCGACGACCAGGCCCTCGGAGGGCGGCTCCACGGCCGGCTCGACGGCGCCCAGCTCGGCCCGCAGGCTCGGATAGAGCTGGCGAGCCCAGAGCCCGGCCTCGTGCATCACGCCAAGGCTGTGAGTGAAGCGGCTGTGCTCGGCCGTGGGGAAGACCCAGCGGGCACTCTGGAGCTGGCTGATGCGCCGCATCCGCTGCAGCCACGCCGAGTCGAGCAGGTCGCCCTCGGCCGCGCCCTCTCCCGCCAATCCCAACCGGCGGGCGCGGTCGGCGGTCAGGCGCTTGGTCAGCTCGATGTAGCCGTGGATCGGATCGCTGATCAGGTTGACGGCCCACAGGAGCGGGTGCGTCGCTGCGGCTGGCGCGGCAGCGGACGCGCCGGGCACCTCATCCCCTTCGTCTCGCGACCGTGGCGTCTCGTCCTTCATGCCTCAAGCCTATCCGCAGATGCTCAGTATCACGCCGCCGCCACGCGGTAGGTGGCGGCAACCTCGTCGCGCAGCTCCGGTGGCTTCATTCGCGCTCGATCACGTGTGCGGCGTCGGAACGGAGACCGGGCTGTCCCGGTCTGTGGCGGTCAGCCGCACGTTGACGGTCGCCAACAGGCCATGCGGCAGGATCTCCTGTGCGGTTCCGTTGACCCGGCCTCCGATCCGGCCGATCTCCCCATCGCCGAAGACCCAGAAATCCAGCTCGCCTCGCCAGGTCGATAGGTCGGCCTTGCCCACGAGCCAGACGACCTGAGGGAAAGAGGTCTGGAAAGTGGCGCCGTCCATGGCAATGCGGCAGTGGCGGGCTCGTGCACCCTCCACGTACTCGAACCCGAGGTTCTCGGCAGTGGCTCGATTGCCAGGAGAGAGCACCCCGGCAAGAGCCGTGGCGTCCATCATGTCGTCGTTCAGCTCGTCGGGGGAAACCCGCGTCCAGGCGCCGCCCGGCGCGAGCAGCCAGGCCGCCGAGCCCCGGCGCACTGCCGCGTACTGACCGAAGAGGTCGGTGCCGCGGACCACCCGTGCCGTCCAGGAGAAGTCCGCGCCGGACCGGCTCCCGGTGAGATTGACCGTCCCCACCGACCGCGTGTCGACGTCTGCCCAGAGGTCCATCTCCAGCCTTGCGGTAGTGGCGCTCACCAGGGCCTTGTTGCATTCCGGGGGCATGAGATTGGCCGCCGTCGGCCCGAACCTCGAATAGGCGGCAGGCCGATCGCGAAGGGCGGCCTCGTCAGCCAGACTAACGCCGGCGAAGATGCCGCCTATGACCGAGGTGGCGACGACGGCGAACGCCAGCGAGGCGGCCAAACGACGCTTGCCGATGCCGACCTCGCTGATGACCTGACGGCTGATCCCGAGACCCGCGAAGAGGCTCGTCGCCAGCAGGGCGAGCGCCCAGGGATAGACGACCTCCAGTGAAGGGAGGAGGGGCTGTGTGCCGCCCGCGATGACCTGGCTGGCGACCCCGGCGATCGACGGCAGCAGCAACAGCCCGGCCACCAGACCGAGCCAGAAGACCCCGGCCGACCCTCGATCGCTGCGCACCAGCGGCGGCCATACGATCGGCGCGACGCTGACCAGCAGCGGCAGAGAAGCCGCAATGCCGACCAGGAGGTCGACGGGGCCGCCGGGCCGGTAGGCGACCAGCACTATGCCGCTGCCCGCGGCCCAGAGGACGGTGAGAGCGACGGCGAGAAGCCGAAGCTCAAACTGGCGGACGCGCACGTTGGCAGTCTAGCGAACCGGGGCGGCTTGGCTTGCCCGGCAGCTCACCGTCAGCTCGGATTCACCGATCAAGACCGATGACCCGGCGAGCGGCTGCGGGCCGTCCCCGCCCGATCTCCCGAAGGCCGGCGGGCCGCGCCTCATGCCGCGGCGAGGCCGGCGGGCAAACGAAAACGCCCGAAGGAACCTACCCGCTGCGTGAGCCTTGATGTCATCTCAGCCGCTAGCAGTCGCTCGACCCCTTCGGGCGTGCAAATCACGCTACGGGAAGCAGATTGCCCCGGCAATGGGATTTTCCACCTAGTTCGAAGGTCGCCCCGGGACTTGTCCACCGTCGATCCACGGATGGAGTCGCGTCAGGCCGGCTCGGGCGCACCGGGAGGAGTGTCGTCTTGGGGCTGACAGCCGGAGGCCACAGTCGGGTATCCGAGCGGGGCCTCAGGATTGACGTCCGGCGCTATCCGGCCCCGAACTGAAGCCGCGGCTCGACGGCGGCGGCGCGAGCCGGCTGAATCCACGCGGCCTCCGAGAGCGGGGCCACGACGGCATTGGCGAGCATTCGGAGAGTTCCCGGAGAGACTCGGAAGGCCGCGGTGTCCGTGCCGGCAGAGGCCCATACCCACTCGTAAGAGCCCAGATCCTGATCCATGACCGTCACGACGTTGCGACCGTAGCCGAAGGGCGGGATGCCGCCGATGGAGAACCCGGTCAGGTCGCGCACCTCGCCCGCGGTGGCCCGCCGGATCGCCGACTCGCCGGTGACCGCGGCCAGCAGGCCGAGGTCGAGGCTGTTCCGGCCGGAGACCAGGCAGACGATCGGCACCAGCCGTCCGTCGAGGCGCGGTGCCACGAAGACGAGCGACTTGACGATCTGGCCGAGCTCCGCGCCGAAGGTTGCGGCGGCCTCCTCGGCGGTGTGCGTCGAGTCGCTGAAGAACGTGATGTCGAGCGTGACCCCCTTTCGAGAGGCGACCTCGACAAGGCGCTGGATTGCTGGATGCGAGAGATCGGTCACGTCTCGAAATCTACCATTCGTTCGAGTTGGGCCACATGTGAGGTATCGGTTTTCCCGAGGGCTGAAACAGGGTGATTCCGCGATCCCCCAAATGGAGGAACCGAGCCCGCCTGCATGGCCCTCTACCCGTGTATTCGACGAGCGAGCCCGATTGGATGCATCGGTGACACTGTCAAATTGCCGACAGTCGGACGTTGCGCCTGGGGGACCCTCCGCCGCTCGTGGCCGGCGCGTCAGGATCGTTTCGGTGCTGGCGACTGCGGAGGATCTCGCCGCGGCTGGGGCGGTCGACGGAGGACCTCGATCCCCTTGCTCAGGACGAGATACGCGGCCATCGAGGCCGCCAACGAGGGCAACGTACCGCCCAGCCAGCCGACGTATGTGGTCTCGGCCAGGTACGCGCCCGTACCGGCCGCCCAGGCGACCAGAGCGACCGGGTTCACGCCCCAGGGCAACTCGCCTCGCCCATTCGACGGATACAGCTCCTGGTCCATGTAGCGCCGCCGCCGGAGCAGGAAGCAGTCGGCAAAGAGGACTCCAAAGAGCGGCGTGAAGAGCGATCCCACCAGGTACAGGAAGCCCTGGTAGCTGGCCAGATCGACGGTCAGCGCGATGGCAAGGCACGTACCGCCCACCGCAGCCACCAGAGCCCGCGTCGGCAGGCCGGGGAGGACGTTCTTGATCGAAATGGCGCTCGAGTAGACGTCGGCGAAGGCGTTGTCCGTCTCGTCACCGAGCAGGAGCGCCAGGCCGGCCGCGCCGAACGCGACGGTCATGATGGAGCCGATGAGATCGGTCGACGGCAGGATCAGGATCAGCAGCGCGCCCAGCGCGTAACACAGGACGTTTGAGACGGCGAAGCCGGCCACCGTCCCCGCGAACGACGAGCGGGAGTCCCTCGCGAACCGGTTGAAGTCGGCCACCAGCGGCAGCCAGCTGATCGGCATGGCAACCACGAGGTCGATCGCCTGGGCGAAGCCGAGGCTGCCGTCGCCGGGCCGGCTCCAGACGGAGCCGAGATCCGCGTGGGTCAGGGCGTAGATGGCCATCCAGGACACTGTGAGCAGGACGAGCCAAATGCCGACCTTCTCGAGCCACTGCCTGACCACGACGAGCGGTCCACCCAGGCCGAGAAGGATGACGATCGCACCCCAGCCAATTGCCCAGGCCGGGTAGCTGGAGTGGCCGAGGATCGGGCCGCTCAACCGGGACGACGCCTGGGCCATGATGACGATCTCGAAGGCGCCCCAGCCGACGAGCTGGACGACGTTGATCAGACTGGGCAGGTAGCTGCCGCGCTGGCCGAAGCTCGGCCGGAGACTGACCATCGACGGGATGCCGTGCTCGCTGCCGATTGCCCCGGCCAGGCCGAGCATTAGGTTGCCTGCGGCGGTGCCCAGGACGATGGCCGCGAGCGCCTCGGGTAGCCCAAGGCCTGGTACCAGGTACGATCCGGCGACCAGGACCAGCAGGCCGACGCCGAGATCGGCCCACAGGACGAAGTAGTCGAGGAAGCCGAGCACACGGAACCGCGCCGGCACCGGCTCGACGCCGACCGTCGCGGCCCCGAGGTCGCCCCGCGGTACGCCGAGCGGCTGTGCTGGTCCGGCTATCATCGATCCTCCATCCGTCGCGCCGGCCTGCGCCGGCATTGCCCGCAGCCTGCGGGTGTTCGCTCAGAACGCCACGTAGCCGGCCTGGGCCAGCTGGACCGGTCGACCCGACTCCAGGAGGACGACATCGCCGCCGGGCCGCTCACCGGTCACGCGACCCACCACGATCGGTGGCCCGCCGTCGCGCAGCGCCGCAGCGAGGTCGGCCAGCCTCGTCTCCGGCACGGCGAAGAGCAGCTGGTAGTCCTCGCCGCCCGACAGCGCCAGCCGCCGGGCCCTCTCCTCGCCGAGCAGCGAAACCGCTTCGGGCGCCAGCGGCAACCGGTCCACATCGATCTCGATCGCGATATGGCTCGCTCGGGCGAGGTGCCAGGCCTCACTGGCGACGCCGTCGCTGACGTCGATGGCGCATCGCAGCCCCAGGGCGGCCAGGGCCCCGCCGGCCGCCAGCTGAGGCTTGGGCCGGTGATGGGCGGCCAGGAGCGGACCGGCCTCGGGCCTTGCCAGAGACTCACGATCGTCGCGGACCAGGAGATCCAGGCCGGCGGCCGAGGCGCCCACGGCCCCGGTAAGAGCCAGCAGGTCGCCCGGGCGCGCTCCGTCGCGGCGGAGGAGCCGGTCCGGATCCGCCTCGCCGAGCAGGGCGACGTTGATGACCAGCGGCCCGGGCGAGCGGACGGTGTCCCCGCCAACGATCCGGGTGCCCGTGAGACGGGCCAGCTCGGTCATCCCTTCGTACAGCTCCTCGACCAGCTCCGCCTGGCCCGGCAGGAGGGCCACGGAGACGAGGCCACGGCCGGGCCGCGCGCCCATCGCAGCCAGGTCCGACAGGCTCACCGCCAGGGCTTTCCAGCCCAGGTCCCGCGGCGAGGTCCAGTCGAGGCGGAAGTGGATCCCCTCGACCAGCATGTCGGTCGTGGCCACAACCACCGATCCGGCTCCGGGCCGCCACGTCGCGGCGTCGTCGCCGATTCCCAGCCCCTCATCGGGCGGGTCCAGGCGAGCGGCGAGAGCGTCGATGAGGTCGAACTCCCCGAGGCCGCTCATCGGCGGGCCTCCCCGGCTGCGGCGGCAACCGCCGCGGCGAGGGCCCGAACGGCCGCGGCCGGGTCGGCGGCCTGCGTGACGGCACTGATGACGGCCACGCTGTCGGCTCCGGCGGCGGCCGCGAGCCCGGCATTCGTGGCGTCGATGCCGCCGATGGCTACGATCGGTGCCCGAGTTGCGTTTCGGGCCGCGGCAAGGAGCGGCAGGCCCGTCAGCGTCGCGTCGCTCTTCGAGCCCGTCGGGAAGACCGCGCCCACGCCCAGATAGTCGGCCCCGGCGGCGTCGTCCGAGGCAAGCTGATCGGAGCAGGTAATCGAAAGGCCGACGATCGCGTCGTTGCCCATCAGGCGCCGAGCCAGCGCGATCGGCAGGTCCTCCTGGCCGAGATGGACGCCGTCCGCGTCGGCGGCCAGGGCGATGTCGAGCCGGTCGTCGAGGAGCAGCAGGGCGCCGTAATGGCGAGTCAGGCGGCGCAGGTTCGTCGCCACCTCCAGTGCGCGGCGTGCGGACCCCTCCTTCTCGCGCACCTGGACGACCCGCACCCCGGCTCCGAGCGCGGCCTCGGCTATCGACTCGGACCTGCGGCCGGCGCTGAGCGCCTCCTCAGTCACGAGGTAGACGGCCGAGCCCCGGAGCAGCTCGCGCCGTCGAATGCGTTCCTGGCTGGGCTCGGTCATGCCGGCTGCGACTCCTCGATCGTTGCCCGGGCGGCGGCCAGGATCGTCGCCCGATCCAGGTTCGCGACCGTGTCCATCAGGTTCTGCCTGAACGTCCCGGGGCCGGCACTGATCTTCGCTGCGGCCTCGCCGGCGACCCCGAAGGCGATCATGGCCTCCACGCTCGCCAGGAACGGATCCGGCTCCACCGCCAGGAAAGCCCCGATCAGGGCCGTGGCCATGCACCCGGACCCGGTGATGCGGCCCATGAGCGGGTCGCCGTTCCGGACCTCGGCCAGACGTGTGGCATCGGCCACGTAGTCGACCGCGCCACTGGCCACGGCCGCGCCACCGGTCCTGACCGCGACAGCCCTGACGGCCGCGTCCGGCGACTCGGCGGAGACGGAATCGACGCCTCGAACCTTGCCCACGAGACCGGCCACGGTGGCGCCACTCGGACGGTCGCGAGTATTCGCTCGATCGCCGCCGTCCGGAGGGTCGTGGCGCCGGCTCCGACGGGATCCAGGACGACCGGGATCCCTCGGGCGTTCGCCTCCGCACCGGCGACCACCATCGACTCGACCCAGTCGTTCTCCAACGTGCCGATGTTCAGGACGAGCGCCCCGGCGTAGGCGACCATCTCGCGGACTTCGCCGATGGCGTGGGCCATCACCGGCGAGGCGCCGATAGCCAGCAGGACGTTGGCCGTGTCGTTCATCGCCACGTAGTTGGTGATGTTGTGGACCAGGGGGGTCTGCTGGCGGATGCGCTCGAGGGACGCGGCGGTCAGTTCCGCCAGATCGAGCTCAGTCATTCGAAAGCCTCCAGAGATGATCGACCGGACCGTTGCCGCCGCCGAGCGGCTCGGCGTGCTCGATGGCTCCTTGTAGATATGCACGCGCTTCCCGCACCGCCTCGAACGGCGCGAGGCCGCGGGCCAGGCAGGCGGCGATGGCCGCCGAGAAGGTGCAGCCCGTGCCGTGGGTATTGCGGGTGACGACTCGCCTGCCCGACAGGATCTCGAAGGTGCGCCCGTCGAAGACCAGATCGTCGGACGTCGCGCCCTCGAGGTGACCGCCTTTGACAACGACCAGGGCCGGGCCCAGGGCGTGGATCCGGCGGGCCGCCTCTCGCGCGGAAGTGGCGCCGACGACGTCGATCCCCGACAGGACGGTCGCCTCGGGTGCGTTCGGAGTCACGACGGCCGCCAGCGGCAGGAGCAGCTCGCGCAGAGCCCGGACCGCATCCTCGCGAAGCAGACGATCGCCGCTCTTGGCCACCATGACCGGATCCACTACGAGCGCGGCAACGGCATGGGCACGCAACCGATCGGCCACGGTCTCGATGATCTCCGGGCTCGAGAGCATGCCCGTCTTGACCGCGTCCGCGCCGATGTCGTCGAGGACGGCGTCGATCTGCGCGGCGACCACCGCGGCGGGCACCTCATGGATAGCGCGAATGCCGATGGTGTTCTGGGCCGTGATCGCGGTGATCGCAGATGCGCCGTAGACGCCGAAGGCGGCGAAGGTCTTGAGGTCCGCCTGGATTCCCGCGCCACCGCCGGAATCCGAGCCGGCGACCGTGAGCGCTCTGGGCCGGCGCGGCGCCGCGCCGGGCGGTTCGTCCCGAATCACTTTCGACCTCTCAAGACAGACTTCACCGCACTCCGCGGGGAGTGCGGCGAGGGAGTGGTCGAGCCTGCTTCCTTCGCTGGTATTGTCCAGATCAGGTACGGCGGGTCTGCGGCTGGAGCCGCACTCTCAGCGCCCGTGGCGCTCCCCGGAGGCGTATTCGGTTGCAGAGATCCTAACACCGCCGACGGCCTGCAGGCCGCCTCGCCCGGCCACGGACCGGTCGTCGCGGCCGGCGCGATGATTTCGCTCTCGCGGGGCACCGCTCGCACTCGGTGCTAGCCTGAGGCCATGAGCGCAATGCCGAAGGTGGGCGAGCTCGCCCCCGATTTCGAGCTCCACGACGACGAAGGCCGGCCTCATCGCCTCTCCGACCGCCGCGGCCACTTCACCGTCATCTACTTCTACCCGGCGGACGACACCCCCGGCTGCACCAACGAGGCGTGCTCGTTCCGCGACGCTCACACCTCGTTCGGGGCCGAGGACACGGAAGTCTGGGGCCTGAGCCCGCAAGGAGCCGCCAGCAAGGCCGCCTTCCGGGCCAAGTACGGGCTCCCGTTCACCCTGCTCGCCGACGAGGACCACGCCGTGGCCGAGTCGTACGGCGCCTGGGGCGAGAAGCGGAACTACGGCAAGACCTACTGGGGCATCCTGCGGACGAGCTTCCTCGTGGGACCGGATGGGCGCATCGCCCACGTGTGGCCGAAGGTCAAGCCCGAAGACCACGCCACCGAAGTCCTGGCGGCGCTCCGAGAGGCTCGCGCGACTCCGGTCTGACCGTCCGCGCAACCCATCCGCCGCGGGCCGCCGATCTACCGTGTAGAGTCCCGGGCAAGCAGAGAGGCTTCGCGCGTGGGGGGAGACGAGCGAAGCCTCGGCGGGCATGATAACTCTCATCGCCGGTCTGCGAAACTTGCCTCTTCGGCACCCTTGAGGGTGCCGTCTGGCAGGGCGGTGCCACCGGACAACGGGCTTTTCGATCGAGGATCCTGACGAGTAGATGACTGACGAGACAGCACCACGGCACGAGTGGCGACCGGGCCGTTTCATGGTCGTCGTCGGACACCCGGACGACGCGGACTTCGGGCCCGCGGGAGCGGCGGCCGCATGGATCGAGGCCGGCGCCGAAGGCTGGCTCGTCTGTTGCACGTCGGGCGACGCGGGTGGCGAGGATCCCGATCTGGACCCGCTCGAGCTGGCCAGAGCGCGCGAAGAGGAGCAGGGGCGAGCAGCCGAAATCGTCGGCTACGCGGGCGTGAGCTTCCTGCATCAACCGGACGGCGGTCTCGTCAACGACCTGTCACTGCGCGAGTTGCTCGTGCGCGAGATCCGGACCTTCAAGCCCGATGCTGTCTTCTGCGGCGACCCGGAAGTCGTGGTTCACGGCGGAGGCGGCATCAACCACACCGATCATCGGGCTGCCGCAATGGCCGCGGTCGACGCCGTCTATCCAGCGGCCCGCAACCCGATGGCCTTCCCGTGGCTGGCCCGGCAGGGCCTCGCCGCGCACCGGGTCCGGCGGCTGTACCTGATGTGGTCGAACCAGCCGGACACGTGGATCGACGTGACCGCGACGGTCGATCGCAAGATCGAGGCGCTGCGCTCTCACGCCAGCCAGCTCCACGACCCGGAGGCCGTGTTCGCCCGGGTCCGCGGACGGCTGGCCGAGCAGGGGCAACGAATCGGGACGGCAGCGGCCGAAGCCTACCGACTGGTAGTCCTGGAGCAGGATCCCGAAGAGAGCGACGAAGTCGCGGAGGCGCTCACGGCCGAAAGGCACGGCTCGAGCTAGCCGCCCGTCGTGAAGAGCAGCGGCCGTACCCGGGGCCAGTCGTTCCAGAGATCGGCCAGCAGCTCCGCTCGCCGGCCCAGGAGGCGGACGATCTCGCCCAGGGTCAGTGCCGGAGCTCGCTGGGCAATGAAGACATCGGTGGCCACCTGCACCTTGAGGAACAGCTCGGCAGTCTCGGCGGGCTGCGGCCAGAAACGGATCCTGGCCGGCAGCAAGCCGGCGGCCCCCACGGCCAGAGCGAGATCCCGCGGCACCGGCACGCGCCCGTCGGCGAACTCGCCCATCCCGCCGTAGCGGAAGCCGAGTGCAGCCAGGCCTTTGGCCACTTCTCGGGCCTGGTCCGGGGTGAAGAGATCCCAGAACGGGTTCCCGGGTGGGAAGACGAAGAAGGCGTCGTCGATCGCCGCGGCCGTAACCGCGTCGACGAGGTTCGACAGGAGCAGCTGCCAGCAACTACGTGCCGTGGCGTCGGCGCCGGCCAGCCTGTCGACAAGCATGTTCAACGTGGCTTGGTCCCGATGGAGCAATCGGATGATGGCCTGCGGCTGAGGCGACCGCAGGTCGATAACCAGCCAGTCCGTCGCCGGCCGGTCGCCGGCCGGCGACGGTGGAGCCGCCACCGCAGACGCGGGGACCCGAGCCGAGGGCCCGAGTGGGGCCGAGGGAGACGCCTGAGTCGGTGCGGCGGACTCGGCGGGTGCGGGCGCAGCCGTGGCCGCGGGCTTGGACCTGCCCGTGGCCGCGCGCTTGGCGCTGGCTGGCGGCACCGGTGCGGTCTCGACTGCGGACGAGCCGGCAGGCGACCCCGCTTCAGGTAGCCCCATGGCCTTCCGGGCCGCCCTGCACGCTTCGAGTGCGGCGTCGGCCATGGCTCGACTCGTCTCGGCGACTATCGAGAGCCTGTCCACCTCGGCAAGCTGTGCCTCCGCGGCCTCTCGTTCGCGCTTTGTCCGTGCCTGCGCCGCTCGCAACTGACCGTTGATGCGGTTGATCTCTGCGAGCCAGGCGGCTGCCGCGGATTCGACCTGCATACGCTCGGTTGCCGCCGTCAGTCTCGCCTTGAAGGCCCGGTGGGCCTCCTCCTTGGCGGTCTGGGCCGCGGCCGGATCCACTTCCCCCTGGGCTCGCGCCAGGACTGCGACCTGATCGTCGTACCGGCGCCGGGCCACGACCGCTCGGTCCTGGGCGGCGTCCGCCTCCATCCTGGAGCGATCCGCGAATCCGCAGCGGATCTCGACTAGGCGCCGCGGATCGGCACCCTGGTGGGCCACTGCATCGGCCGTGGCTCCGTCGCCAATGTCAGTGGCGCCGGAACCTACTAGATCGGCGTTCAGTTGAGGTTCCTCCCCGCCCACGTGCCCGGCTGCGAACCGGACCTCGATCCGTTCTCGTCCGGCACTTCCGGCGAAGTGCCGGACGCCCGCCCGCCCGCCGGAGACCGCTCGAGCGGGCACCCGTTGGCCGCTACGGGCCTACGGACCATCGTCGCACTCATGTCCGCGGCCCCCGGACGGCCCAGGTCTTGACCGCGCGCTACTCCGGCCTGGAGGAGGCCGCGACGAGCTCGACGCGAGCGGGGGCTGCCCCGGCAAGCCCGTAGGCGTTCTGCGATCCGCGCCTGAGGCGGACTTCGACGGTACTATCAGCTCTTCGCCGTCGGAGCGCTCTGGCGCCGGCCTCGATTCGTGCGTCGCTCAGGTGTGAGTAGCCCGACGAGAAAGCCATTGCCGTGCTTCCGCACCGCGATCTCCACCTTGGCTTCTGCGGCCGCGCGAAGGAGTCGCTGCCTGATCGTGATCGGCTTCTCGGTCGGATCGAGGCGAACCTCGAAGACCTCCTGTGGTCCTTTGAGCTGACCGATCAGCCGCTTGAGACGACGCTGCTGCTGCTCGCGCTTTTGAGCCGCAGGACTCAACTTGCGCGGCCGCTGGCCAGCTTTGTCCATAAGAGCCGGGTCGGCCTTTCTTACTCTTACCATGCTCTTTCCTCTCTCCAGCCCACGACCCGAGTGGTATTCATCGCCGCGATGCGGCGGTTGCATGTCGACTATACGCTTTCGGCGTGGTGTGAATAGGTGTCGTCTTTGGATTCTGACGCCGCCGCGGCGAGCGAGGCCAATCGACGCGCACATACCCTCTGAGGTGTGAGACCGAGCCCACGACTTCTCACTCCGTTCGTCAACCTCGATCGGCTCCGGCCGGAGTTGACCTCGTTCCGGCCCTGGCGCGGGTGCCGCCGACTCCTCCCGGGCCGGAGCCCGTCTTCCCGCCCCGGTGGTCCGGCCGCCGTGGCGGCTCCGGCATCGGCTCTCACAACAGCCCGGTTGCATGGTGCGACCCGCGACCCTTGCGGGTGGTTTCTGCAAGCGCCGCGCGGCCCCCGCCGCGACACGCCAGGCCGCGCCCGGCTAGACTTCCAGGGCGTCCTCACCGGACACGCAGCGTCCCCGCGGACGCTCGGCGTCCTTGCCGGGCGCTTGGCCCCATGGACAGGCCGATCCAAGCCGCGTGCAGCAGGTGGAACAACTATGAAGGTTGGCGTCGCCAGGGAGACCGCACCAGGAGAGCGACGCGTCGCGCTGGTGCCCGAGGCGATCGACAAGCTCCGAGCCGCGGACGTCAGCGTGCTCGTCGAGCGAGGCGCCGGCGCGGCAGCCGCGTTCCCGGATGACGCCTACGTGGAAGCTGACGCTCGTATCGTGACGACGGCGTCGCTATACACCAGTTGCGACGTCATCCTTCGCATCCATCGACCCGCGCCGGACGAGCTCGCGGCCAGCCATCCGGGCCAGGTGATCATCGGCTTGCTGGCTCCCCTGCTCAACCCCAGGGCGATGGCGGAGATGGCGAGTCTGCAGCTGACGGCGATCAGCCTGGATGCGATCCCGCGGACCATCAGCCGCGCTCAGGGGATGGACGCCCTGTCCTCGCAGGCCAACGTGGCCGGCTACAAGGCCGTCCTGATCGCGGCCGAATCATTCGGGCGCTTCTTCCCGCTGCTGACGACGGCCGCCGGAACGGCCAAGCCCGCCAACGTCCTGGTTCTCGGTGTCGGTGTCGCGGGCCTGCAGGCGATCGCCACGGCCCGCCGCCTGGGCGCGATGGTCAAGGCCTACGACGTCCGGCGCGAGACAATGGAGCAGGTCGAGTCCCTGGGCGCGCAGTTCGTGACGCTCGCCTCGGTCGGCGACGCGACTGGTGAAGGCGGCTATGCCCGGGCCCTCACCGCCGGGGAGCAGGCCGCACAGCAGGCAGAGCTCAACGACATCATCGCCAACCAGGACGTCGTCATCACCACCGCCCAGGTCCCCGGCCGGCGGCCGCCGGTCCTCGTCACCAGGGCCGCCGTCGCGGCGATGAGGGCCGGCTCGGTGATCGTCGACATGGCTGCGAGCGAGCTCGGCGGCAACTGCGAGCTCTCGAACCCGGATAGGGTCACGGTCACGCCCAACGGCGTCGAGATCCACGCCCCAACGAACTTGCCGTCTTCGATGCCGACCGGCGCGAGCACCTTCTACTCACGCAACATCTCCAACTTGCTCCTGAACTTCGTCAAGTTCGGGGAGCTCAGATTCGACTTCGAGGACGAAGTCACCGCCGCGACGGTTATCACTCACGACGGCAGGGTGGTCCAGCAGGCCACTCGGAAGCTCCTGCAGTCCGCAACCAGAGGAGGCGCCAAGGAATGAACGTCGGCATCCTCATCGACTCACTGACGGTCTTCGTCCTGGCGATCTTGCTCGGCTTCGAGGTCATCAGCAAGGTGCCTGCGACACTCCATACGCCGCTCATGTCCGGCACCAACTCCATCCACGGCATCGTCCTGGTCGGCGCCATCGGACTTGCCGCCACTGCCGACAGCCCGCCGGCGGCCGTGCTGGCGTTCGTCGCCATGGCGTTCGCGGGGGCCAACGTCGTCGGCGGCTACTGGGTCACCGATCGGATGTTGCAGATGTTCAAACGACATCCGGTCTCCCCGATCGACAAGGCTCACCAGGCGACGCGGGGTTCGCGATGAACACGACCGACCTCGGCTACGCGGTCCAGCTCTCGTTCATCGTCGGTGCGGCCCTCTTCGCGATCGGACTGCACCTGATGAACTCGCCGGCTACGGCGCGCACGGGCAACCGTCTCTCCGCCCTCGGAATGATCATCGCCGTCACCGCGGAACTCGTGTACGTGAGCCAGGGCCACACCGGTCTCGGCAACTGGGCGATCATCGTGGGCGGGCTGGCCCTGGGCGGAGGCGCGGGGCTGCGGCTGGCGCGCACCCTGCCGATGACCTCCATGCCCCAGCTCGTCTCGCTCTTCAACGCCGTCGGCGGCGGGGCCGCGGCCCTCCTGGCCCTGAACGATTTCCTCGCCCTCGATGGACGCCGCGTCCTTGCAGGCGGGGCGCCGGGCCTGGACGGCTGGCGGACCCTCTTCATCGCCGCCGACATCCTGATCGGCTCGGTCACCTTCACGGGATCGCTGATCGCATCGGCCAAGCTGATGGGGATCCTGAAGGGCCAGCCGATACTGATCCCGGGTGGGCGGATCGTGACGTGGTTCACCGTGGTCTGCGGACTCAGCGTGTCCATCGTGCTCATCCTGGCCGGCGCGGGGGTCGTCACGTACGAGACTCCGGTTCTGTACGCCCTCCTCGGGGTCGCCCTGGCCTGCGCCCTGCTGTTCGGCGTGACCATGGTGCTGCCCATCGGCGGGGCCGACATGCCGGTCGTCATCTCGCTCCTCAACGCCTTCACCGGGACCGCCGTCGCCATGGCCGGTTTCGTGGTCAACAACGTCATGCTCATCGTCGCCGGAGCCCTGGTCGGCGCGTCCGGCGCCATCCTCACGAGGCTCATGGCCAATGCAATGAATCGCTCGATCGCCAACATCATGGTGGGTGGCTTCGGCAGTCAGGAGGGCATGCAAGCCGACCTGACCGCGGAGGGAAGCGCGGTACGCGAGGTCTCCGTGGACGACGCGGCCATCCAGCTCGCCTACGCCAGCAAGGTCGTGATCGTGCCCGGGTACGGCCTTGCCGTGGCCCAGGCTCAGCACGGCGTGCGCGAGCTCGCGGATCTTCTCGAAGCCCGCGGCATCGAGGTCTCTTATGCGATCCATCCGGTGGCCGGCCGCATGCCGGGCCATATGAACGTGCTGCTGGCAGAAGCCAACGTGCCCTACCCGCAGCTCAGAGAGATGGACGACATCAACCCGGAGTTCGAGCGGACGGACGTGGCCCTCGTGGTCGGCGCCAACGACGTGACCAATCCGGCCGCCCGAACGGACCGGTCCAGCCCGATCTACGGCATGCCGATCCTGGACGTGGACCGGGCCAGGTCCATCATCGTCGTCAAGCGCTCCATGGGTCGTGGCTACGCCGGCATCGACAACCCGCTGTACCTGAACCCCAAGACCGGGATGTTCTTCGCCGACGCCAAGCAGGGCCTCCAGCAGCTGATCGCGGCCGTCAAGGCGGTCTAGTCGGGCGTCAGCGGGCTGCTACGCGTCTTCGACCGGCGTCAGGGACTCGACCTTCACTCCGGAGAGCGCCTCGAGTTCCGCCAGGACGCGGTGCGTTAGGCCGCTGTTCGGTAGCCTGATCTCGACTTCCATGCGGTGGCCCGACTTCAGCTTCTGGCTCGAGACGTTGACGATCTCAACCTTGTGGCCGAGCAGGACCGCCGAGACGCCCGCGAACGACTCGAGCTTGCGGAGGCTGATTGACAGGCGCATCGTCCGGCCGCTCGACAGCTCCAGCCGCTGGACCAGGACGTGGATCGGCCACAGCGCGAGCAGGGCGATCGCCGTGCTGACGGCGGCCACGAGATACGCGCCCGCCCCGGCCGCAAGCCCGATCGCGGCCACCACCCACAGGCTGGCCGCGGTCGTCAGGCCACGAATGTTGGTGCCGTACTTGATGATGGCGCCGGCTCCGAGGAAGCCGATGCCCGTGACTATCTGGGCCGAGATGCGGCTCGGATCGGTAGATCCCTGGCCCAACGACGCGGGGAAGCCGTATATGGATAGGACCGTGAACGCCGCGGATCCGAGGGCCACGAGCATGTGCGTTCGCATGCCGGCCTGATGGCCGTGAACCTCGCGCTCGAGTCCCAGGACAGCCCCGAAGATGGCTGCGGCCAGCAGTCGGAGCGAGATGTCGACCTGGAAGGAGACGTCCGTTGGCACTGCGTCACCTCGGGTCGCCGGCGAGGCTCAAGAGAAGGGTGGGTGGCTCATCGGCGCTGGCCGGAGTCTAGGCGCCGCCGGAGACATCGGCCAGCCTTACCCCTTTGGCGGGGTGGCCACCAGGACCCGCCAGAGCCATGACCGGTACCCCCGTACGGAATGGCGATTGAGTATTCGACGTCGAGGTATATCGTTGTCGTTCCTGCGTAGCCTGCACGGGCGCGCCATCGATGGTCTGAAGGAGTCGGCGGTGAAGCTAGCATTGCGACGGGCGCAATGGACGTTCTACGCCCTGGCTCCGGTCTTCCTGGTGCTTGGTCATCACATTATGGGCAAGCGCTGGTGGGTGTAGGCCGGTAGCGGCGCAAGAGACCCGGACCTCGAGTCCGGGTTTCTTCGTAGTTGGGCGAGTTCGAGGGGGCGCCGCGTTCTCCCCGCTCAGTCGTGGTCGGTGAGGCTCAGCCTGATGGCAGCTGCGGCCGCTTCGACTCGTCCGGAGACCCCGAGTTTCGCCAGGATGTTGCTCACGTGCACCGCCACGGTCTTGCGGGTGATGAACAGCTGGCGACCGATCTCCGGGTTGCTCCGTCCCTCCGCGATCAGAGCCAGGACCTCGGTCTCGCGCTTGCTGAGTCCGAAATCGTGCGGTGCGGGCCGGCTCGTTGGGGCGACGAAATCGGCCACAACGCCGGAGCCCGATCTTGGAGCGAGCCCGGCCGGCAGGCCAGACGGCGTATGCCGAGCGAGAGCCGGAACTCGCATCGGCCTCGACGGACCGCCGGCCCGGCTTCCGGCCGAGCGTGACGCGACGCCCGACGCCCGGCGGCCCTCCAGAGAAGCTTCGATCTGCTTGGGCAGCGGCAGCATCGCCCGTCGCGCGAGCTCGGCCACGGCCCGCAGCAACGGCCACGCCCCCAGCTCGTAGGCAGCTTCCGCGGCCGCGGTGAGTGGCTCCCGGGCCACGGTCCGGGTGGACCGCCCGCGGGCCTGGTCGAGCAGGGCTTGAGCCTCACGCCAGCGGGCCCGGGCAGCCTCGTACGGATCGCCGAGCTCGGCCCAGTCGATTGCGAGCGCAGACCACGTTGCCGGGTCGTCGCGGCCTTCGAGGCGGGATCGGAAGGCCCTGGCGGTCCTGATGGCGAGATCCGCCTGTCTGCGCGAGCCGGCCTTGGGGGAGACGCCGCAAGCGCGGACGACGGCCTCGGCTCGCAGAAAGACGGGCAAGCTCCGCTCCCGGGCGCTCGCCAGCGTGACGAAGTCGCGGCGCCGGCGGGCGTCCTGGGCGATCGTGGCGTCGACCTCGAGGCAGGTCGAGGCCATGCGAGCCATCTGCAGCCAGTCCTCCGTGTCGCTGACGCGCAGCCACCCACGTTCGGCGGCGCGGTGGGCGTCGAGCAGGTCCTCCTGCCACAGCGCGTAGGCCGCCGCAGCCTGCTGGGCCGGAACCGAGTACTGGGGATCCTGGACCGTTTCGATGGCGAGCAGGACCTGGCCCAGCAACCGGCCGGCATACTCGCCGGCACTCGTCGCGACTTCGAGAGTCGCCAGAGGCAGGAGCGATGACAGGAACCAGATGCCGACGGGATTCCAGCTCAGCGCATCGAGGCAGAGCTGACGGCACTCCGGCCAGCGGCCCAGGAAGAAGAGCGAGTCGGCGGCGTTGGCCCGCAGGAAGTTGCCGTAGACGGTGGCCTGCCCGGCCCGCTCTGCTTCGGCGATGCCTTCAATGGCTATCGCGATCGCCTCCTCGCGCCGGCCCAGGAGATCCAGAACGGTGGTCAGGTTGGCGTACACGCGGAACAGATCGTCCAGGTGGCCAAGCTCCGCGGCCTGGTCGCGCGTCTGGCGCAGCATCTCAACGGCCGGCTCGGGGTCCTCGCCCCAGGCCTCGGCCACGGCCAGGGTGCAGGTCGCGTGCAGAAGCTCCTGGCGCGCCTCCTCGCCGACGACAGTGGCGACCTCCACGGCTTCCTGGGCATAGCGTTTGGCCTCCGAGAAGACGCCCTCCAGCATCCGGAATTGGGCCAGCGCGGCGAGCACCCGAGCGCGACTGGCGGTTGGCTCCGCCGGCACGAGCTCGACGGCCCGCCGGTAGGCCGCGAGGGCTCCATCGTGATCGCCGGAGGCTCGCCGGTAGCGGCCCAGTGCCTCCATCACGAGCCCGAGGGCGTGCCTCTCCCGTGGATCGTCGAGTGCGGCCGCGGCCGCCTCGGCATACGCCGCGGCCCGGGTCGGCTCGCCCGCGGCGAAGGCGGCCTCCGCGGATCGGACGTACAGGTCCGGCAGGCGAGGGACCGTCTCATCGTGGAGGGCGATTTCGTACAGGCCCAGGGCCAGCTCGTAGTGGGCCAGTGCGTCGGCGCCGGCGTCCATCGTCTCGGCCGCCGCCGCGGCCGCCAGAGCCGCGTTCTCGGCTGCCGACATGTCGCGAGCGGCAAGGTGGTGGGCCAGCGCCATGGCCGGCTGCGGATCGGGCTCCAGCTCCCAGGCGTCCGCGAGAGCGACGTGGTATCGGCGCCGCGTGGCCGGAAGCAGGTCGGCCGCGATCGCCTCCGCGATCAGCTCGTGGCGGAAGCCGATGCGTCGCTCGGCGGTGGGCGGCCGGGCCGCAGCCTCGGCCGCACGCGAGCGCTGGCTCGGTCGCTCTTCCCGGCTGGGTTCCTGCGCCGCGGATCCGCGCGAATCCGCCCGCGACTCCCGCTCCGGCCCGTGGGCCTTCTCCCGGCCCGGCTCGGCCGTCGAGCCGCCGAGGCCGCCCCCAGCGTCCCCGTACGGTCCGCCCTCCGCCTCGATCAGGAAGCCGTACTCCAGCGCCTCGGCCACACCTGCCGCGATGTCCGATTCGAGACCGTCGCCCTGGTGCATCCCAACGGCCGATCGGGGCGGCCGGGCGGGCGCCCGGCGCTCGAACTCCGAGGCCATGGCCATCAGCGTCGGCAGCGTGACCATCGACCCGGCCAGTGACAGCAGCCGCAGCACCCGGCGGCACTCCGGCGAGCGGAGCGCGGCCCGGGCGATGACGAGCCGCTCGAACGAGCCCGAAAGCGACACGCCCAGCTGCTCGTGGCGCGCCGCCAGCAGCTCCTCGGCCACGAGCGGATTGCCGCGGGATCGCTCGGAGACCAGGAGAAGCGTGGTCGACGAGGGCCGGGAGCCCTCTATCGCCTCTATCAGCTGGCTCAGCTCGACCCGTTCGAGCGGGGGCAGTTCCATACTCGTGACCGCGGGCGACGTGGCGAGAGCCGAAAGCGTGGCCCGCAACGGGTCCGAGCGGAGCAGCCGGTCGGGCTGGTACGTGACGATGAGCACGACCCGCTGGCCGCGCGTGACGCGGGCCAGGAACGTCACCAGGCCGCGGGTCGCGGCATCGGCGTGGTGCAGATCCTCGAGCAGCACGGCCACTGGCTGCCGCTCACCCAGCCGCTCCAGCAAACCCAGGACGGCCTCGAACATGCGCGCCTCGCGCCACTCCGGAGCGGCGATCCGCGGCCGGTCCGGAAGCAGCTCCAGATCGTCCAGTCGCGATCGAAGGCTCGGCACCAGCCGGGCGATGGCGTCGCCTGCCGAACCGACCAGGGTCGCGAGCGTCTCGTCGGAGATGGGCGTAAGGAGGTGCTCGAGGGCCGCCGTGACCGGTGCGTAGGGGACGCCCGACGTTGCGGGCATCGCCACGCCGTGGACGTCCGCGAACGGCTCGGCCAGAGCGCCGATGCGCCGGCGCGTCTCTCCGAGAAGGCGGCTGAGACCCAGGCCGGCGGTGCCGGACAGCACGAGGGCACTGGGCTTGCCCTCGACCGCGCCCTGCAGCCCGACGGCGATCTGCTCCAGCTGGCGCTCGCGACCTACGAAGCGGTCGCTCCAGAGCCGGCGGTGCGGCGGGTGTCCATCGAAGCTGCGGCTCCCGCCGCTTCGGTCGTGGCTGTTGGTCATCTAGTCGAGGTCCCTGATTGGGCCCCGCACGGTGCGGCGCCCCGTCCGTCCCCTCGATCTGGTAAGGGTAACCCGATAGCGAGCTTGCGAGGGCGGTCGTTTCGTATAGTTGTTGCGCTCCCGTATGCTACGCTCTAGAATGTAGCAATGAGGACTTCCTCTCCCGCCCGCCAGGTCAACATCCGAGTCCCCGTCGAGGTCTACGACGTCCTCGATGCCGCCGCCTGGGTGCAGGGAACACGCATGCAAGGCCTCCTCGCTCCCGTGCTGAAGACGACCGCTGATCGGTACGGAGAGAAGGAGGCAGTCCGCATGGCTGTCGCCGCGAGGCAGTCGGGACAAGCCAGTTCCGACGCGCAGAAGTGAGGAACTGCCAGTGCTGAGAACAGATAGCCGCCTGGCTCTGCCCTGGGAGTTGGCCGAGGAGATCGCCCCTGACGTCCTTGTTCGGGCGCCGGTTCATCCAAGGAACCGGTTGAATGAGATGAGCGGCGAGCGCTGGCTGTATTTCACCAAGTCGGTCTTGCCCACGGCTTATCCGTCGATCTACAGCCACAAGCTACGCAAGGCTCACGGTGCGAACAAGCCGCCCCAGCTCATGGCCCAGCTCATTGAGTTCTTCACAAAGTCCGATGGACGCGTGCTCGATCCGTTCGCCGGGGTGGGAGGCACCTTGATCGGAGCTTCAATAGCCGATGCAGGGCCACGCCGCTGTGTGGGCATCGAGATCAGCCAGGAGTGGGCGGACATCTACGACCAGGTTCTGATCGAGAACCCGCGGCTGATGTCGCAGCCCATGGTCGTGGGTGACTGTGTTGAGGTTATGGATGCGTGGTTGGCCGGCGAGGCAGTCGAAGCGGCGGATGGCTCCCAAATCGAGGCTGGTGAGCAGGCCTTCGACTTCATCGCCACCGATCCGCCCTACAACATCCACCTTCGTCAGACCATGAGTGGCAGTGCCGGTGGAGCCTACTCCGAAACCCACTCCAACCGCCGATCGGACTACTACATGCGGTCGGTTGAGGAACGCGATCTCGCCAATCTGCCCGACTTCGAGGCCTACCTCGACGCCATGGAGCAGGTCTTCGCCCGGTGCTTCCGGCTACTGCGATCAACCAAGTACATGGCTGTGATCGTCCGCAACGCCTACCAGAATGGCGAGTACGTGTTCACCCACGCGGAGCTCGCAAGGCGCGCGAAGCGCGTCGGACTGGTGCCTAAGGGTGAGATCATCTGGTACCAGGCCGGGACCCGCCTACGGCCCTACGGGTATCCGTACAACTACATCCCGAACATCGCGCACCAGTACATCGTCATCTTCCAGCGACCGTAGGCCGAGAAGGGTGGATCAGGCTCAGGTCGGAGCTTCAGGGGGAGTCTTGCGTGACGCAATACGACGAAGGCGATCTCCGTCTCGCCGCCCTCGAACTGCTTGCCGAGCAACCGGCTGGCCTCACCACGAGCGACTTGCGGTCGCGTCTCCGGGAGAGGCTGGCGCCCGCTGGCCACGATGCCACCTTGGTCGAGAGCCGAGGAGCAAGGGACACCTACTTCGACCAGAAGGTCAGGAATCTGACCTCGCATCGTGATTCCTCTGCGAGTCTCTCGGGGGCCGGTTTCGTCACCTACGCAGGGTCACATGCGCCACTCGTGATCACTGCCCCTGGGATTGCGGCCCTGGCTGAGGCTCGGCGAACTGGGCGCGTGACCGAGTCTGAGTACCGTGAACGCCAGTGGAACGCCCTGCTGGCTCACGGCGGTCCAACCAGCGTGGCCCCCGATCTCCTGCGCGAGCTGGGCATCTACCGAGGCGGCCATGGCGTCTGGACTGACGCGCCGCGAACGAGTCAATACGGTCCGGACTTGGCTCCCCTGACGGTGAGCCTTCTTCATACCGGGACCCAGTACGCCGAAGACCTCACTGCCGCGGGCCTGACTTTCCACTATCCAACCACGGAGCGCAGTGGCCGGGACGCCGCTTCCATCGAAGCCACCAAGCGAGCCGCGCGCCTGAGCCTCCCGATCTTCGTTATCACAAACTCAGATGGTGGTCGAACAAGGGCCGTCCAAAGGGCAATCATCGTGTCTTGGGACGACGAAGCCGCGGTGTTCGAACTTGCCTTCGGGCCCGTCCCTCGGGAAGCGAGGCCGCTCGAGGCAGATGGCGCGGCTGCCGTCGTGGCGCCGTATCGAAGGGCAAACGAGGAACCTGCGACGGCACCACGGGATCCGTTCGAGATCGATCCGAATGCGGTTGATCGGGCCCTTGGGGCACATGCCCGGACCCAGAACGCCCTCGCGGATTGGGTGCAGGCGCAGGGCTTCGAGCCCGTGTCTCCCATCGGCGGCGCCGACTTCGACCTGGCCTGGGAGGACAGCGGGTGCCTGTTCGTCGCAGAAGTGAAGAGCCTCAATCGCAGGAACGAGGCTCGGCAGCTGAGGCTCGGACTCGGGCAGGTCCTTCACTACCAGGCCATGCTGGAAGAAGCCGGACGCCGAGTCAGGCCGGTCCTCGCTGTGGAGCGTGAACCCTTGGAAGGCCGGTGGCTGGCTCTTTGCAGCGCTCACGGTGTCGCGCTGGTCTGGCCGGGCTCCTTCGACCGAGTCTCGGAGCCCTAGCAGCCTGGACCGGATGGAGGATGTCCTGGGCCAGCTGGCGCGAGTGCTGCGGCGTGACCGCTACGCGGCTGTGATAGTCCGTGACGCCTATCAGGATGGACGCTACGTCTTCACTGGCTCTGATCTGGCGGATCGAGCGACTCGCGCTGGCTTCGTCGTGAAGGGCGACGTGATTTGGTACCAGGCCGGGACGCGGTTGAGGCCTTACGGCTACCCGCGCTCTTTCGTCCCGAATATCGCGCACCAGCACGTTCTGGTTCTGCGGCGGGAGCCTGGCCCGCGGAAGGCTCCTCGACGACGGTAGGGGCTGTTGCGGCCGCATCCGGAGCGACCTGTGGCGGCTCCGCGGAGACCTCGCCACTCTCGGCGAGAGGCTCGGGCGCGACCGGCTGGTCGTCGCCCATCGACCGGACAACGTCGCCCCTCGCCTTCATGTAGGCCTCGAGCAGTCCGTCGGTGCTGGGCTCCCCGGCCAGCTCGTCGAGCCCCGGCATCTCGTAGCCGGCGTCGCTTACGTAGGGCTCGGGCTCCGGCAGCTCGGCCTCGGCGACCTGGGCCGTAGCCGGGTCTGCCAGAACCATGCGATGCACCCAGCCCTGCCGGCCGTCCGGGCAGAGAACCAGCCAGTAGACCCCGTGCCGTCGCAGGAGCTGGACCTCGTCTCCCTGGTCGAGGATGCCGATCTCCTGGGCTCGCAATTCATCGGGCGAGTCGAGGAGGCGCACCAGCCGATAGCCGATCTGGCGCCGCTCGAAGTCTTCGAGCGGCGCAACGCCGGCGGCCTCGAAGGACAGGTGGGGGGGCGCGTCCGCGACGACTCGAAGAGGGTCCGTCCTGCGGACCTGTTGCAGCGAGGGCCGTCGCCAGCGCGGCAGCATCGATTCGTCCACCGGCTCCAGCCCGGACACGGCCCCGCCCTCGTAACCGGCGGCAGCGGCGGCGGCCAGGGCCGGGTCGGACTCCGGCTCGTCGTCGCGGCGGCGCTTGCCAAAGAGGACGAAGGCCGCCCATGCCGCTGTCCCGGCGATGGCGGTCGCGATCGTCGGAACGAGCGCACGGAGCAGCTCTGCGGCCGACGCGGGCTGGTAATCGAAGACGCCGGCCACCCCTCCGCCCGGCCTGCCGATGCCCGTGGCGCCCCCGGCCGCCTCGCCGGGCAGGAGCACGGCGGCCAGCTCTCCGACCTTTAACGTGGCTGCCGCGGAGCCCGACGACGCCCCACCGGATCCCGGCGAGCCGGAGGCCGTCGGGCCTTCCGTCGACGTGCCCGCGCCCGCTCCGCCCAGAACCGTCGCCGAGGGGACCGGAGTGGGCTGCGGCGTGGGGGCGGGCGTTCGCACCGGAGCCGGCGTGGGGGCGGGCGTTTGCACCGGAGCCGGCGTGGGGGCGGGCGTTTGCACCGGAGCCGGCGTGGGGGCGGCACTCGGCGGCGGCGGCGTCGGGGTGGGGACGGGCGTGGGCGTGGGCTTCGGCGTGGGTGTGGGGGTGGGGGCGGGGTTGATCACGAGGGTGATCTTTGGGTTGAGAGTTACCGGCTTGCCATCCTTGGGCTGGGCTCGGAACTCGATCGGGTATGAGCCGACGGCCAGGGTAGACAAAGTGGTCGTTAGGGTGACGCCGGGATCCCAAGCGGTCGAAGTAGGAATCTTGAAGCTCGCCAGCTGGCCGTTGGTACTGGCGTTCCAGACCTGGACCCACCCGGGCTTGCCCGCGCTGTCCGTGTAGGTCACCTGGAACGTGACCGTCGTGCCTACGACCGCCGGGTTCGGCGTGACAACCGGATTGGACAGCTGCCCCGTGACCGCACCTGCGGCGGAGCCCACAACGATTACCAGGAGCAATAAGGCCAATCCGGACGCCGCAGCCATACTTCTGCCAAGTTCGGCAATACGCCGAACGATGACGTCCGTCATATGGGTGAGGATGGAACGGCGGGGGGAGTGGGGCAATGGTACGGCGGTCACTGGCACCCAGGACTTGAGCCTGGGACACTCCGGTCGGATGCCGGCCGAAAGCTCTTCTAAGCCCATCGTCAGGCACCCTAACCGCGCCAGACCGCACCTATTCGATCGGCCGGATCAGGGCATCCGGCGATAGGGCTCAAAGACCCGGTGTCCCTTCGGGTGGTGCCGTCGAACACCGGCCCCGCAGGGCGGTGCGTGCAGGCAACCGGTGACGAGACCTAGCCCGCGGTGGCCGGGGACCGCAAACATGTCATCTGCTAACCCCGGTAGCACTAGACAGACTGTGGGCCCGCGAGGACGTCGCGGCCACCCGAAGACGGACCAGGAATGACCCTCGCCACGCTCGGGCAAGCGCTCCTGATACCCGCGCACAGGGCTGGCCCGGTCGAGAATCTCGCCGAGTGCTACCCCGGTTAGCAGATGACAGGAAACCCGCGTCGCGCGCCATCAGCGACGCTCGACGAGCAACCTCCCGTCGACCCAGCCCCGCCACCCGCTGAGGGCCCGAACGAGGGCCCAGTCGTCGATCCGCCATTCCACTACCAGCTCCAGCCCCGGAGGGAGGCTGGCGACCGGCGGCTGCGAGGGGTCCGGCACGGCCCAGGCCGCCATTCCGCCGGCGGGCGCGAGGTGTGTCGGCGACCAGGCCGGGGCGGCAGCGGCCGCGACACCCGGGAGCGTGGCAGCGGCCGGAGCACCAGGGAGCGAGGCAGCGGCTGGGGCACCCGAAATCGGCACCATCCGGGCCCTGATCCAGCGGATGCGCTGCCGTAGCCGTTCGAGGGCCGGGTCGGCCACGGACTTGCTTCGGCTTCGAACCATGGCGTAGTCGATCTGGGCGGATTGGAGCTCACCCATCAGTCGAGCACCCGCAGGGCCGAGCCTTCGGCCGGCCTCGGCTCGAGCCGACCGTCTGGTCCAGAGGCTCCCCAGGGCTCGCAACTCCGGCTCCGGGAACAGACTCCCGTCCGGCTCTCCGGCAACGATGGCCCGGAAAGACCGCTCCTCGCTTCGGGTTGCCACAACCACAAGAACGCCCAGCAGGATCAGGAACGGCAGGCCCTTGAGCGTGCACCACAGGAGTATCTGGGTCTGAGTCGGAGCTGCGCCGCCATTGGCGAGCACGTCGTCCAGCAGCGGCGCATCCCAGAAGGCGTGGGCCAAGAACGCCGCCGCGAAGCACCCCCCGAAGCCGGCGATCCGCCTGCTCAGGGCCGCCCTGGAGGTTGCGAAGTAGGCGAAGCCCATCCCCGTCAGGCCCGCGAACAGGACGTGGCCGTATAGCCCGCCGCCGATGACGCGGATGAAGAAGGTATCGATGACGGGGCCGGTCTGGTCGACGCCGCTCGCGAAGACCGGCATCAGGAAGTACATCGTGTCCTCGACGGCGGTGAAGCCCAGGCCCACCATCGCGCCGTAGACGAAGCCGTCGAGAGGCCCGTCGAACTCCTCCGGAACGATCAGGAACAGGAGCACGACGCCCATCAGCTTGAGCGTCTCCTCCACCGGCGGAGCCACGATCGCGGCGCCCCAGTCGAGCGCGATGTCAGGTGCGACCTTGCCCACGACCGAGCCCCAGGCCTCGTTGGCGTAGATCGCCAGGCCGGTCGCGATGACGCCGCCCCAGATCAGGGCGGCGGCCAGGAGCGCTTTCGGCTCACGCTCGAACAGGTCGAGGCGGTAGATCAGGAAGGCGACCGGGACCGCGTACAGAAGGACCAGCACCCAGCTCAGCAGGAACGACGTGGGCAGCTCGGCGAGACTCAGCTGGATGCCGAGGCTCTTGTCTCCGCCCACGAAGAAGAGGGCGACGAAGAGCCAGAAGGCGGGCTGTTGGGGCTTGACGAAGGTGCCCTTCAGGCCCCACCTCGGAACTCTCGGCGGAGCTTGAACGACCAGGGCGCTCACTGGCTCACTTCCACGCTGGCGGCCATCGCGTCGATGTCGTCGGCCACCGAGGCGAGATCGCCCTGGGGCATGCCGGCCTGGATGAGGATGGCGTAGTCGTGGCTGCCCGAATGCAGAACCAGGCATACGAGCTCGCCGTCGACGACGCCCGAGCCTCCCGCGTCGGAGAAGAGCGCGGAGAAGGTAACGGCGCTGGCGTGCTTGCCATCGAGATCGACTTCGCGCTCATCGCCGAAGGAGATCTGGGCCGCATCGCGCTCGAAGCTTGCCTCGGAAGCCGTGAGGAGCCGCCGGGTATCGCCGTCGTAGTTGGCGTTCAGGACCTGGGCGATCAGCAGGGCGGTCGATTTCTGGAGCGCAACTCCATCCACTATGTCTCCCGCGGCCGTCGTCGCGACCCAGCCCGGAGCCGCGGTCATGTAAACGGGCTGACTGATCGCAACTCGCCCGGCGCTCGGCTCGGGGAGGGCCTTGTCCGCGGCGACCCCGCCCAGCACAACGCCGGCGACGATGACGGCGACGGCGATCGTTCCCCTCCACCGGGGCTGCGCGATCCCGCCGGCCCCCGACGCGGCCCGCCGACCCGAAGGCACCCAGCCATGAGCGGGTCCCGGCGGCCACGTCTGTGCGGCCCACGGCTGAGGCTGCATTGCCCACTGCGGAGCAGCCGGCTGGTTACGGCCGGGCGCGGAAGGGAGATCGCTCATCGAGTGACGGTCCTCTAGTGGGCCGATGGGTGCGTCCGCAAATCGTAAAGGGTCGAGCAGCGCGGTCAACAGCCTGTTCGGTGGGCCACGCATCCTCGTATGCCCGCGCCAACCCGCTGTGGCACCGCGCCGGACCCGGCTTCAGCCCCGGGGACGTTCATTGCGGGCGGCCGCCTCCGCGATCTCTGTGATCCGCGCCGCACGAGTCTCCGGGCGCCGCGCGACCGCAACCCAGCCGAGCAGCATCTTTCGCGCCGAGGGCGGGAACGCCGCGAAGTTGGCCGCGGCCGGCGGACGGATCTCGAGCGCCACCGCCAGGTCCTCCGGGACCTCCAACCGCTCGGCGGCGTCCAGGATCTCCCACGATCCGTTCGCCTTCGCCCGCTCGATGGCGGCCAAGCCCGCAGGAGCCATCCGCCCCTCGCCGATCAACCGCTCGACCCGCGTCTTGTTCGACGCGGCCCAGATGCTGCGCGGCTTGCGCGGCGCGAAGTAGAGCTTGCCGCGCTCGTCGTCCAGGTGGCCGCCGGTGCCGTCCACCCAGCCGAAGCAAAGGGCTTCCTCGATGGCCGCTTCGTAGCCCAGGCTGACCCGACCGGAACGTGGCCGCCAGGTTATGAGCCAGGCGCCGCGCGCCGTCGCATGGTTCGCCTCCAGCCAGGCGCGCCACGCGGCGCGATCGTCGGCGTGGACGTGCGGCGCATCGTTGAGGACGGACATGGTCGAAGTCTAGCGGCGCCCCACGCGAGGGCGTGACGCGCGGGCGGCTGGTAGGGGAGGGAGGATTCGAACCTCCAACCGAGGCTGTATAAGAGCCGTGCTCTAACCGTTGAGCTACTCCCCCGAGCGACCGGATCGTACACCCCGAGCCAAAGCGGCAGCTCGTCAGTCCACGCCGCCGCGGAGCACCTCGATCCTGGGGCGGTGCGGGATCGACTCCGGGGTGTGCGCGGCGACGAGGGCGACCCCGTCGCGGAAGCGGCGCAGCTCCGCCTCGGTGTTGAAGAAGCCGACGCTGATCCGGATCGCGTCCAGGGGTGGGATCGTTCGGGCGATGCACAGCGTCCGCTGCTCCAGTTCGTGCAGCGCGGCCCCGGCCTTCCAGCCCGCGATCCGGAAGGTGACCAACCCGGCCATGTGCTCGCGCGGCGTCAACAGCTCCACGCCGGGAACGTCGGCCAGCATCGCCGCCGCCTCGCCCGCGAGCCGTCCGATCCGCTCGTACACCCACGGCAGCCCCACGAACATCGAGAGCCAGGCCGCGCTTCGGGCGAAGCCCAGGACCGACGGCCCGTGGAGGGTCGAGTTCTCGAAGCGGCGGGCGTCCGGCCAGATCTTGCCGTTCGCGGCCAGATCGATCGATTCGAAGCTCGCCCAGCCGGCGAAGGCCAGGCGCGGCCGATCCATCACCGATGGGGCGCAGTAGAGCGAACCGATGCCCTCGGGCCCGAGCAGCCACTTCTGGCCGGGCACGGCGTAGAAGTCGACGCCCAGCTCCTCCACCGAAATGGGAATCGCGCCGACCGCCTGCGCGCCGTCGACGGCGACGAGCGCCCCGCGCGCATGGGCCATCTCGGCGATCTCGCGGACCGGAAGTAGTGCGCCCGTGGCCCACGAGACATGCGACAGCGAGACGAGCCGCGTTCCCGGCACGATCGCCCGATCCATCGCCTCGATCGCCGCGGCCGGATCGCCGCCCATCCCAAGGTCGGCCACGTCCAGCTCCGCTGTCCCTCGATCGCGCAGCGCCCACAGGGGCCCGAGACCGCCGGCATGCTCCAGGGACGTGGTGACGGCCCGATCTCCGGCCTGCCAATCGACCGCCCAGGACGCGATGTTCATGCCGTCTGTGGTGGCATGGGTGAGGGCGATCCTGCTCGGATCCGTGCCCAGAACGGCGGCAGCCGCCGCCCGGGCCTCAGCCCGCCGCTCCACCGCATCCTGCCAGAAGTTGCGATCGGCTCGGCCGGTGCGCAGCTCCCAGGCCTCCGCTTCGGCCATGGCCCGAGCCGTCTCGCGGGGTAGCGGCCCGGCGGAGCCGGTGTTCAGGTAGATGCCCGCGGCCGTGGCCGGCAGCGCCTCTCGGATCGCCGGGATCTTCTCGTCGTCGGGGAGGAATGGGGTCACCATCGTCCTATCATAGGCACAGGCAGCGCCAGGCCCCCGGGCACCGGTTCGTCTCGACCGGTCGCCCGATCGGCGTCGCGCGGCCCCGAACCTGGGGGGCGCAATGACCGGGTACGACACGAGCGACTACCGCCGACCCGAGCTGCTGGCAACGGCCGAGTGGCTGGCTGCGAACCTCGGCCGACCCGGCTTCGGCGTCCTGGACCTGCGCTGGCGGCCCGACGGCTCCGGACGCCGCCTGTACGCCGCCGGCCACATTCCGGGAGCCACGTACATCGACTGGCGGACCGACCTCGTCGAGCAGGAAGACGAGAGCGACGTCCTGCTCCTGGCGGGGCCGGCGCGCATCGCA
>JBEKPL010000039.1:0-23431 GCA_049520815.1 Candidatus Limnocylindrales bacterium | reverse complement strand
ACCTTCACGACCACGGCCAACTCGAGCGGCCAGGTCGTGATCGCGTTCACGGCCCAGACCGAGAACCCGAAGATCAACGGCATCACCGTGACCGGATAGCGAGCTCGAGCGGCTCGATCTAGGCAGTCTCTCAAGACAGCGGCGCGGCGATCACCCGATCGCCGCGCCGTGCTCGAGGTCACGCAGGGTATGCCGGTATCGGTGACGTTGACGCCTTAGTGCGGCGCAGGCCACGCGCAACGACGCCAGAAGCCGGACGATCAGTACCAGCCGACTCTGTTCCGGAAAGCCAGAGCGGCGCACGGGGATCCATAACGCTCGATCATGTAGTCGACGCCCCACTCCGCCTGCACCACCGGGTTATCCCGCCACGCCCGGTACAGCCAGGCGGCATCGGGATCGCCGGCCTTTGCCGCTGCCGCGGCCTTGGCCTCTGCCCAGTTGGCCAGCTTGCTCGCCGGATAGGCCTGGGGCAAGCCGTACGCGCCTGACCTCTTGTTGGTGGCATGCGGATCCCAGCGCGCCTCGTATTCGAATATCAGGCTGGCGCACTGAGACTGAGACCGGCCCCAGCGCCGATCCACCCTGGAGCCCAACCGGGCGACCAGATAGTTCCTCGCGTCCTGGATCGTTGGAAGAGCAAGCGACCCAACCTGGAGTGGACGCGCCTCGGGTACGGCGGGCGCCGGCGGGTACGAAGGAGGTTTGATCGCGAGTGCCTCGGCGGACAAGGTCGCGCCCGGCGTCGGCCCGGGTGTCGGGCTCGAGATCGCCGACGGCTGCGCAGTGAAGGGCCCGCTCGGCGTCGGCCCGGGTGTCGGGTCCGAGGTCGGGCCCGGCGTCGGCACAGTGATCGATGGAAGACTCGCTATCTGAGCCGAGTCGGCTCCAACGATGAGAACTGGCTCAGTGCGAGTCGGCGGGGCGCCGGCCGAGGAAGTCGAGGGGACGGCGGAGGCACTGCCGGCGACCACAACCGCCAGGACGGCGGCGTATGCGCCGAACCTGGAAATGCCATGCAGGCGGCCGCCCAGGATGGCCGAGGTTCGAGCCTGACTACGTCCGCCCCGGCAGTTCGCGCCGAATGCAGCCGGCTCGTCGTAGGTAATCGGGAATTCGATGCCCCATTGATCGAGCGCGTCGCCATGGCTCGGCAGCAACGTCGAGATCGAAAGGCGCCAGGAGGAAATGGCCTGGGCCAGGCTCGATGGGGTCGGGTGTACGAGTTCAGCGAGATCCTCGGGGAGCAGCGGAAACTGGATACCCCATTGCTCCAGGGCATCGAGGGACGACCGCGGGGCCGCAGTTAGGCGCATGTATGGACTGTCGGGCAAACGTCGCCGTATTCAAACCGTACGACCGGAGAATCCTCAGTCGCCGGATGTACTGCCGCCACCTGACTGTCGGCATGTGACCGAGCGGATGCCGGCCGGTCGGCGACTGAGTGGCAGCCATGGTTACCCGGCCTTGACCACCCTGTCCATCTTGTAGCTCGCACTCTTCGCGGTCTCGCTCGCGGTGCTCCTGGCACGCTGGCTCGGACGGGCGGGAGTCGTCCTAGAACCTGCCTGTGCTGACCCTCCGCCCCGCAATTCCAACTGACGCCGCGCTGATCCTGGAATGCGTCCGCGAGCTTCCGGAGTACGAACGCGGGTCATCTCGGCGTGAGGCCTGCGTGGCCCGGGTGACACGGGCCTACGGCATCGAGAAGTGGAGCGTCCAGTTCCCCTGGAACCGGACTTCGTGCTCCCATGGGCTCCCCTCAGTCGGCGCGGAGCCAATCAGCTCGCTGGCAGTCACGGCCCAGTCGCCGGTCGGGTCCTGGACACCCGCCGTGTATACGGTCGTCAGCGATCCGCCGATGGCTGTCGTGGACATCAGACCGTCAAGGCTCTGGCCGGCGTGGCTGACGTAGACGTTCGGCATCCAACTATCCCCACTTGACGGGGCTCCGGCCAGGCGAAGTTCCAGCCGGACCGCCGATGGTGAGGTGATTATCCGTTCGAGGGTGATCGTCACGCCGTTGCTCTCGGAGGAGACGAGTGGCGTCGCCTGCGAACCACCACCCACAGTCAACTCGAAGGAGAACGTCGCGTTCACCGCAACCTGTTGCGCCGGAGGGCTTGGCGGGTCGACGGAGATCGACGACACGGTCACCGAGAACTCCCGTCGACCGGGGGGAGCGAGCCCGGGCGTGTATTCGAACTCGCTGATGGAGGGGGTCGTCGTAGTGGAGACCGGGTCGGAACTGCCACCCGAACTCATCCATTCGCCCCCAACGCTGTCGACCACGGACACGCCCCCAAGGTTCACCAGGGACCACCTGTTCTGTGTGTCCACGACGGTGACGCCGACCATCATGCGATTCGCATCGGCGTAGGCCCGCTCCAGAGTGATCTGGTAGCCATCTACGGTCTTGGTCAGCCCCAGCACCTGGGCGTGATCCCACATGTAGCCACCCTCGGCCTCGTAGAACGCAGCGGGACCGCCGGATGCGGACGTGCTCATCAGCACGGCCGCCCCAAGAAGGATCGCCACCAGCACCGGGACGATGGCCAGGCCGCGCCGGCGTGTAAGGCTCAGGCGCGGGAGAGCCAGGCGCGGGAACCGGGGAGTCTGGGGGTGCCATGGCGTCACGGCTGCCGCCCGCTTCTCGAGCGTGGCCGCAAGGTCGGCCGGAATCTCCGCGGCATAGGCCTCGACGAGGAGCGACTCGAGATCCTCCGGCATGCCTGCGGTGAGGGATCTATGCATCATCACGGTAGGACTCCCTCAAGATTGCGAGCGCACGGCTCAGGAGCTTCTGGGTTGCAGCCTCACTCTTGCCGATCACCCCGGCGATCTCGCGCGCGGTGAGGCCGCCGGCGTAGCGAAGGACGATCGCGTCTCGCTGGACCGCAGGGAGGCGGTCAACTCGAGCTCGAAGGTCCGCCATCTGCTCGCGCTTCATGACGGCATCCTCGAGCCCGATCGGCTCACGCGGTTCGGTCTCTAAGCCCGACCCGGCAGCCGGTGCCACGACCAACCGATGTCGGCGTTTCGAGCGCTCGGCGTCGAGGGCGGCGTTTCGGGCAATCGTGAAAAGCCAGGCGATGACACCTCCGCCCTTGGGCCGATAGCGCCCCATGGCCGCGAACGCCCGCTCGAAGACAACCGCCGTGAGCTCGGCCGCCTCGTCGTCCGACGCCGTTCTGGCACGCAGAAAGCGGAAGACGCTCAGGTGATGGCGGCGGTAGACCAGGGCAAAGGCATCCAAGGGTCGGACAGCCGTGGCCAGGTCCTCGTCCGGCTCGTCTGCCGCCCCCGAGCCATCGAGTTCCGCCACTTCGATCCCGGTCACGCTGCCCTCCTGCGGCATTGTCGCCTACGTATACAACGCGCGACCAGGACAAACCGGACACTTCAGCTTTCCATATCGTTTGGCTCCCACCGGACAGGCGGGCCGTCTCGAGGATGGCGGCGCTGCGTGCTCCCCCACTCGACCAGGACGCTATCTTCGGTCCGCCAGGATCTCGGACGGCCTCCGCCCCAGCCCCGCTTGGAGCAGGGCGCGATCGAGCGTGGCGAGTTCGGCGTGTCGAGACTTCGCCCCGGCGGCATAGGCCGCGTCGTACATCGTCAGGTGGTGGCCCTCGGCCAGGATCGCGGCGTCGGAGAGTTCCGTCGGCGTCAGAGCGACACGTGGGCAGATGACCTCCAGAGCACCAAGCACGGCCGACACCTTCTCCGCCCCAACGCCAAGACCGCGCAGCAGCGCGTTCCCGACCTCGTATGCGGTCAGGTCGAGCACGGACAGGGCCAAGCCGTGCGTCCGATGCAGGTCCAGGAGCGCACGTGACGCTTCGACCTCCTCCTCGCCTTCAGCGTGGAACCACTTGAGGACGACGCTGGCATCGCACAGGACGTCAGCGGCGGCCAGCATCGCGCAGTTCCCTATCTCGCCGGATCAGGTCCGCCGACTCAAAGGGCCCCACGGACGCCAGCGCCTCACGCGCACGCTTCACGGCTGCGTCCATCGAGTCGGCCGCGGGCCAGCCTAGCTCATGCTGGGCGGCCTCTTCGAGGAAGTGGCTTCTGGTGGTCCTTCGAGCCTTTGCCGCGCGATCTATCCGGTCGAGCAGCTCATCGGGAACGGTGATCAGTACCTTGCTCATGTCGGAAGGATATCCGCTAGATATCCGCCGCACAACTACCAATTCCGACGGTGGTCAAAGACGCTCGACATCCTCGTCGGGCGGACCCCACCGGGGTCGAAGAGAGCCTTGGGCAAGCGAAGCCTCCCCTACTCGTCAGGGCGTCCGTGAGGCAGCCCGGAGCGACTCCCGAGGCAACGAGAGCGGATAAGTGGCTGTGAAGGGCCGCCTGGCAGACTGTGCGGAGTCGTTCACCAAGCCCATGATGCCTGAGGTTCTCCCCTTGTCACAGCAGCTTCATGAGCCTGTGCTTGACGATACTCCTACTCGCGGTAGGATAGTCCCCATGAGCACGGTGAAGGTCTCCACGACTCTTGATGCTGCAAACGTCGCGGAGGCGAAGGCGCGCGTCGGCGACCGGGGCTTCTCGCGGTTCCTCAACGAGTCGCTGGCCATGCGGCTTCAGCGAGCTCGCCTGGAAGAGCTGCTGGCGGAGATGGCCGAGGAGTTCGGGCCTATCCCGGATGAGTCCCGCCGGCGGATCGAGGGGCAGGAGTGGCCTCGGTAGAGGCGCTTCCCCGGTCGAGGCGGATGATCCTGGACGCAGGTGGGATCCTCGCGCTGGCCAGCGGCAATGCCGACGCCCGGGCTGCGCTCGATCGCGCCGTCCACGACGGGTACATCGTCGTGATCCCGACGCCGGTTCTAGCCCAGGTTCATCGGGGAGGACGCGATCGGGCTCATGTCGATCGTGTGGTCAACAGAGTGGACGCCCTGCTGCCAACCTCGGAACTGCTTGCGCGCCGTGCCGGCGAGCTGCAGGCGAAGGCCGGGACATCGGACGCGGTCGACGCCATCGTTGCGGCCGAGGCCCTCGCGTCTGTACCGGCGCTGATCCTGACAAGCGACCCCGGGGACCTGGCGCAACTCCTGGAGGGAGAACCGGAAGCCGCGCGAGTGACGGTGATTGGCGTCTGAGCGGGCCGCCAGCCACGAGACGGGGGACCCAGCCCGGAGAGGAACGCAGCACGACGAGCGGCAGTTGCACGACCGGGTGTTCGCCCCGCTTGGCTCCCCTACTCCGCAGCGGAGATCGCCGAAGGGCTCACGCCTCGCGGAAGATCAGGTCGTTCTCGTGCACATGGCCCTCAACGGCCAGCGCGACGTCGTCGCCGGGCCCGGCGAGATCGACCTTGCTGTGCTCGATCTCCATCGAGCGGACGGTCTCCACCAGGTCCGTTGAATGTCCCTTGATGTGGATCCGATCGCCCACGGCGAGCGGCCCGGTGAGCCGGACCCCGGCGACCGAGATATGACCGTACCAGTGTGTCACCGTCCCAATCGCCTGAGACGGCTCGTGCTCCTCAGACATGACCGGTCTCCCTTTCCCTCCACGCGAAGCCATCACTACCCTACACCCGCGGTGCGCGCCAGGCGAGGCTGCACCGTGCCTTCATCGGCTGCGGCGCGGCTATTCAACGCCCTGGGGCGACGGCGCGTCAGTCGGGTTTAGGTTCGCCGACCCACCGCGCCTAGCCGAACCATCCGCGAGCCAACTGCTTCTGTTGTGCCGCGCTCAACAGCCCCTTGAACTTCGCAATGGTGTCCCCTCCAGAACCGTCATTCCACTTCCTGAGCGTGCACCCGGAGAAATCGGCGTCATCGAACCTGGTGCGATCGTCCGCAAGGGGCGCCATCAGGTCCGCCTTGCGAAAGCAGGATCCGCTGAGGTTCGCTTCGCCAAGGCATAGCCCGATTCCATAAGCCTTCTCGAAGCATGCTCCCTGCAGGTCCGCTCCATCGAAGAAGCACACGAAGAGGCGGCAACGCCGGAAGCTGGTGCCAACGAGCCGCGCGCGCCTGAAGTCGAGGGACAGGAAGAACTGACCCGTGAAATCGGCTCCGCTCAGGTCGAGCCGCCCTTTGAGGCTGGACCGGTACGACTCCCAGGCATCTCCAACCACGCGCTGGGCTATCCCCGCGGCCGCGCGCGCTTCCAATTCGCCAGCCCCACCTCGTCCGTCAAGCACCGCCTGAACAGCCGGTACCTCACGTCCCGGCTCGCCGTTCGCCCACATTTCGGGATGCCGCAGACACTTGGTCTGGAGAGCCAGCATCTCGCGGACCTTCGCGATGTGCGCAGGGTCTCCTTCGCTCCGCGCGGGTGAGGCTGCGGCCATGTCAGATGCCTCCTAGCGGACTCCAGAACCCCCTGGACAGAGCATTGCGAACCCGGCTCTTGGCTCAGCGGCACTACCCCGGGATTCTGAACCTCACATCGGCGAGCCGCGTACTCTTGGTGACATGCTCCTACACTCGAGCCGACGGCGACAGACGACCGTAGCGCGTCTTCTCGCCGGCCTTGTCGCCTCGATCGCCGTCGCCTGCGGCGGCTCGGTCCAGCCGAGCTCGAGCCCCACGTCCTGGGTGCCAGCCTCTCCCATCGCAGTCTTTCCACTTGCGAGCTGGCCGCCGATCGTGATCCCGGCGGCGAGCCCAACCGACAGCTCTTGCGGGGCCGAAGACACCGGCGGGGATCTACCCGTCGACAGCCCCAGTCCAACGCCGACACCCGGGGTGCCCAACGGCTGGCCCGTGATGCTGGGCGACGTGAGCCAGCCTCCCCGGATTGGCCCTGACGGTACGTCCTACCTCGTCTGGGACATGACCCTCGTCGCCATCGACGCCACCGGGCATGAGCCCGCAGGTTGGCCCGTGAAGCTTCGCATCGCCCCGTTGGATTCGACCGGTTACGCGCCGACGGACGTCGAAGTCGGCCCGGATGGAACGGTCTATGTGACGGGGGGCGACACGATCGAGGCCTTCCACCCGGACGGCACGCGGGTGGCAGGATGGCCGTACCGAGCCAGCCGCATCCTCTACCTCGCCGACGTGGCAACTTTGCTACCCGTCGCACAGGGTTTGTACACCAACATCAACGCGGGGGAAGTGGTCCTGCTCGGCAAAGACGGGGCTCCTCGGCCCGGTTGGCCGGTGTCGCTCCCAAGCGCCGCGGACGGTTCGTCCTCCGCCCAGCTCCTGCTAGGTCCCGACGGAACGCTGTACGCCGAGGACCAGACCGCCGCCACGATCTACGCCTACGGCTCCGACGGCGCCCTCAAGCCCGGATGGCCGCTCCATGGTTGGGCAGCCATGACCTTCGATCCGAGCGGCCGGATCTACGTCTGGAAACACCGCTTTGCGGCGTCGCCCGGTGCGAGATACTCCGGCCCGGCGATCGAGACGCAGATAGGCGCACTCGATGCTACGGGCCGTTTCTATCCGGGTTGGCCGATCAAGTTCGACGGGCCGGTATCTCCGCCGACGTTCGGCCCGGATGGCAGCGTGTATGCAACAAGGGGCACCTCCGGTCAATCGAAGACGTCCAGCACCATCATCCTGGCCTTCGACGGGAGCGGCAGCCCCAGGCCCGGCTGGCCCGTTTCGTTGCCGGCGGGCTACCGGCCTCTAGGGAGCGTCCCAGCTGTCGCGCAGGCAGCCCCCGATCCACCGGTTGTTACCCCGAACGGCACCGTGCACGTGATCGCCGACGTTCTCGACTCCGCCGGTCCACCGAGTGAGTCTATCTTCGCGTTCCTCCCGAGCGGTCGCCCAGCGCCGGGCTGGCCGCGCGCGATCGGAGCCGGACAGCTCAGCAACGTCATGGCCGATCCTGCCGGCTCGGGCTGGTTGACTGCGGGGAGCGGCATCTACCTGGTTATTGACAACCGCATCGTGGCGCTGCAGTCCGACGGCACGGTCGCGCCAGGCTGGCCGCTCAGCCGGCCATGCGAAGCCAGCCCGCAATGGGTGGAGCACACGCCCGACGGCGGCTTCCTGGTCCTGTGGAACGCCGGAGCCAAACCGTATAACGGCACCCTGGAGATCCGCTATCGGCCTGACGGGTCGGTCGCCGGCACGTAGCTACGCTCCAGCCAGGGCCCGAGAACGAAATTGACAGCAGTAGCATCGTGCGTATGATCGTACGCATGCGAAGAATAGCCGAATCAGGTCCCCAGGTTGCCTATCAAGCGACCGATCTCGCGCGCCACCACCGTGCGGTCATCGATGCGGCCCGTTCAGGGCAAGCTCTCCTGCGGGATAAGGACGGAACCGCCCTCGTCCTTGCGCCTGCTGCAGACATCGAGCGTACCTACGAGATCGCGGAGCTAGCGCTCGAACTGATCCGTGCCAGGCAAGCAGTCGATCGGGAGGTCGGCCAACGTTCGGCCGGCCTCTACGGAGATCTTGCTTGGTTGAGCGTCTTGCCCGACGAAGTCCAGCGACGCTTCCTGGACGAGCTCACCGAAGCGTTGCTCGTCGCCTCGTCCGGCATGTCTCTTCGACCGGTCGAGCTGTTGTTGGGCGACTGGCGGGCAACCGCCGAGGCCTGGGCCGATCCGGATACTCGCGAGGCGCTCCTGCTGGAGGAGACCGCGCCTCTCATCGACGCCGAGCTGTAGGGACTCGAGCCGGGCCGGATGCCGAAGCCGCCAGGCCGCCGTGCGGCGTCGCCAACAGCCGCTGGACCCTGGACTGTTAGGCCGGTATCTGCTCGTGCTCAGAAGGAGTGGGAGCAGTCCAGGGCGGCCGAACCGGATCTGATGTCGGCGCTGCGCGAGCGCCTTCGATTGTGCCCGCTCGATCGATCCGAGAATCCCAATCGCACCCATCAACTCAAGCCTCCGCTGGCGGAGAAGGTCGTAGGCGGCAAGAAGCTGCAGCAGTGGCAACACGAACTGAGCGGCGGCGGTCGGGTCTTCTACTGCCCTGACCGGACGGACAGGATCGTGTGGGTCACCAAGGTCGATCTGACGCACCCGAAGGAAGCCGAATGAGGTGCAGTCAACCCGTCTAGCAGGGTGCCGCAGGAGATTGCGTGTTCGCCCCGCTGGGCTCCCCTACTCCGCGCGTAGACCCCCGAAGGGCTCACGCCTCGCGGAAGATCAGGTCGTTCTCGTGCACATGGCCCTCAACGGCCAGCGCGACGTCGTCGCCGGGCCCGGCGAGATCGACCTTGCCGTGATCGATCTCCATCGAGGCGACGGTCTCCACCAGGTCCGTTGAATGTCCCTTGATGTGGATCTTGTCGCCCACGGCCAGCGGCCCGGTGAGCCGGACCGCGGCGACCGAAATGTGGCCGTACCAGTGAGTCACCGTCCCAATCGCCTGAGACGGCTCGTGCTCCTCAGACATGACCGGTCCTCCCTTTCCCTCCACGCGAAGCCATCACTACCCTACACCCGCGGCGCGCGCGGGGCGAGGGGGCATCGACCGAACGGATTGGCCTTCGGCCGAAAGGGACGGCAGGCTGCCGATGGACGGCCTGCCTGCGCGCCATCGTCAACCTCTGGGGTCCGGATGGATTCAAAGCGCCGGGACTACAGGGAGCGACAGCTCTTCGCACCTGGCCAGCTTCACCGCCCCGTGGCGGCGGCGCCCGGACAAGGCGCAAGTAAGCGGCAGCGAAGCGTGCCCTGCTTTCATGGACCTGTGCACCAGATCCTGCGGCACCGATGCGGTCATGTCGGCGCGATCGCCGACGTTGACTGGCCTGGGCCGCCGCGCTATGGTGTACGTACTTACTCCCCGTCTAATAAGCCGGCAACGGAATTTGGGCGGGGTTATTTCTTGCCCGCAAGCTTGGTCAGCACCGCATGACCAGGCGGGTCGTCGGCTTCGTCGATGGTCAGAATCTGTTCTACGCCGCCAGGCAGGCATTCGGGTATACGTATCCCAACTACGACCCACGGAGCCTGACCGAGGTTGTCGCCGCAGCACAAGGCTGGGCCGTCGGCGGGATCAGGTTCTACACGGGCGTCCCGGATCCAAGTGACAACCCACTCTGGCACGGATTCTGGGCGGCCAAGTGTCGAGCCATGTGGAATGAGGGAATCACCCCCATCACACGGCCCCTGCGCTACCACAACGAGACGGTCGACATGCCAGGCGTGGGCAAGACAACTATCCGGGTTGGGCGCGAGAAGGGCATTGACGTTCGAATCGCCCTGGACATCGTGCGCCTGGCCCGCTCGGGCGCCTGCGACGTGGCCCTGGTCTTCAGCCAGGACCAGGACCTGTCCGAGCTCGCCAGCGAGATCCGCGCCATTGCTCGAGATCAGGGCCGCTGGATCAAGATGGCCTGCGCGTTCCCGGTGAGCCCGACGTACGCCAACCGGCGCGGTATCGAGCGAACCGACTGGATCCGGCTGGACCAGGCGACTTACGATCTGGCGCTCGATCCGCGCGACTACCGACCGAAGCCAGCGATCTAGCCCGGATTCGGGCGCACGTGCGCCACCGGCCGTGACAGCCACGGTGGCCCGGCCCCGGCGCAGACTGCCCTCATGACGGTGCGTGAGAATCTCGCCAGCGTCGGCTACTCTCTACCGGAGGAGAAAGCGCCGTGAGTCCATCAATCGATATGCACCGAGCGGAACTGGCGGGCCTATGTCGCCGCTACCGCGTTCTGAGCCTGTCTGTGTTCGGCTCGGCCGTCCGCGACGACTTCGACCCGGAGCGGAGCGACTACGACTTCCTTGTCGAATTCGAGGCCCTGCCGCCTGGCAAGTACACCGACGCCTACTTCGGCCTGCTCGAGTCTCTGCAGCGGCTGATGGGGAGGCCTGTCGACCTGGTGGTCGCCTCTGCCATCAAGAACCCGTATTTCCGGCAGTCGGTCGAGCAGACGAAGGCTTTGCTCTATGCGGCTTGAGCCAAAGATCGACGGACTGCTGGGATCCGACTGAGCCCCGCGGCGGAGCAGGCGAGCTGACGATCAGGCGACCGAAGGCGACCGGCGTGGCAGTTTGAGGAAGCGCGCCGGTCGGGCGCCCGGTTCGGAAGGAGGCGCACCGCCCCAGATCAGCGTGTCCGGGTCGAAGTCGAGGTCTCCGGGCCAGGAAGCGTTCCCGCCTCCACCTTGACCCGCCGGAACCGCGCGTAGTCGTCGATCAATGGCTGGAAGACAGGTCCCCAGATGAAATCGGTCAGGTCGCGCTCGACCGTGTCGCCGTTGGTCAGTGTCAGCCGCACCCGGTAGTCGTCCAGCGCCCGTGCGGATTGGATACGCAACATCGTGCCGGTCAGCGCTGGCGTTGATCTGGTGAGCGGAGGTGCTCGGCGGGCAGGCCGAGGCCGGATCGAGCCAGGTACTCAAGGGTGACACCGCTCGATACGCGGCCTCCGGACCCGTCCGCGCCATTCCAATCGAGGACCAACATCCGAGGCAACCGGCCTGATTCGACAGCCGCGATCACCTCAGGCCAGGCCTCGCGTGTGGAAGCGAATCGGCCAAGGATCTTGTTCGACGGGATCAGCCGAAGGGAATATCCAACGGCTCCATCGATGGCGATACCGAACTCCTCGCGGGGTCGCCCCGGGCGCCGGCTGGGCTCCGCGCCGGCCCTGGCCCGCCTAGACGGGGCCGAGGGGGCGCTGGTCTTCGTATGCATTTCGTTCGCGCTTCGTGGCGCGCCGTGCGGAAATGACTCGTGGTTTGGGCCACTTGTCTGAGGTTACCACGGCCAAGAAGCGTCCCCTGACGTCGCGACCAATGGTGATGAACTGCGGTTCTTCAATCGAATGGTCTTCATCGAACCACGTGACTCTGAACGGGTCCCGGAGCGCGACGATAGCGTCGTCGAAGCTGACACCGTGTTGCCTGACATTCTCAGCCTCTTTGGCCGGGTCACGGCCACCGGACGGCCTATTGGTGCGCGCGGAATCCGCTCTTGACGTCGCCTAATGTTCAGCCTAATGTTCAGCCTAATGTGCATTCTAACGTTCACTCGAAGGTGAATTCGGATGAAGGCGCAACTCACGCTTCTGTCGCCGGCCAAGCCGGCCAGGCCGAAGCCACATTCGGTGAACTAGGAGGACTCATGCCTGGAGCGGTCGCGGTCAAGCTCCAATCGATCAAGGACAAGACTGGCATCCGGGGACGCGAAGTGGCCGAACTGGTGGGCACAACGCCGCAGACGGTGTCGAGATGGCAGCAGGGTCGAGTCGATCCCCAGCAGGCCCACCTGCAGCGCTTGCTCACTCTCGAATGGCTCGCCTCCGAGATTGCCGAGTTCTACGAGCCCGGTGACGCCAAGGTCTGGCTGTTCTCCCGCAATAGGCTGCTGCACGGCGCCACCCCCGCCCAATTGATTCAGGATGACAGGGTCGATGACGTTCTCGCCGTGATTGAGCAGCTCAAGACCGGCGCCTACGTTTGACCCTGAAGAGGTTCGAGCCGGATCCAGCCATTCTCGAACGGCTAGCCAAGCTCGAGCCTCGCGCCTGGTCCGGGACCGTATGGAGGCACACGCTCGGCAAGAACCCGCCCGACAAGACGAACACGAGAGGCGCTCGATGGAACCCGCCCGACGTCGAGGCGTTGTACACGAGCATGGACCGGTCGACCGCGGTGGCCGAAGGCGATCATCTGCTGGAGATCCAGCCTCTGCCTCCCACGACGACGAGGACAGTTCATCGGCTTGAGGTCGAGCTGAAGTCCATGCTCGACCTCTCGGATCCTGCTGTCTTGGCCTCACTTGGCGTCGATCAGGCAGCGCTCGCCGAAGATGACCATTCCCGCTGCCAGGCCGTTGGTGGCGCCGCCTGGTTCCTGCATTTCGACGGCATCGTGGTGCCTTCGGCCCGGAGCCCCGGACACAATCTCGTGATCCTCTTCGAAGGTAGCGAGAGTCTCCCGCGGGTCCGCGTGCTCGATTCAGAGGTTCTGTGAGTCATGCAGGCCCCATGACTGCGCACGAAATGGGCGCTCACCGGGGGCTGCTCACGGAGTAGGCTGGACAAGTCCGGGTGTACCGCATTGACGCGGTGCGCCCGAGTGGACACCGAAGTTGGGGGTCGAATGTGAGCCCTCGCGGAGCTCGAACCAGCCGGGCCTCGGGCACGCGCACGGCCGCCGCCACTGACCCCAACGAGACCGCCACGACCGGCCTCGAGGCCAAGCTCTGGCAGTCGGCCGACATGCTCCGCAACAACATGGACGCCGCCGAGTACAAGCACGTCGTGCTGGGGCTCATCTTCCTCAAGTACATCAGCGACGCTTTCGAGGCCAAGCACGCCGAGCTGGCCGCCGCGGCCGCCCGAGCCGAGGGCGCCGACCCCGAAGACCCCGACGAATACAAAGCCGCGAGCATCTTCTGGGTGCCCAAAGAGGCCCGCTGGTCCCACCTCAAGGCGAGCGCGCCCCAGCCCACGATCGGCCGCACGGTCGACGACGCCATGGATGCCATCGAGCGCGAGAACCCCACCCTCAAGGGCGTCCTCCCCAAGGACTTCGGCCGCCCCGGCCTCCAGCACGCCCGCCTGGCCCAGCTGATCAACCTCGTGTCCGACATCGGCCTCGGCAGCCCCGCCGACCGCGCCAGGGACATCCTCGGCCGCGTGTACGAGTACTTCCTGGCCCAGTTCGCCAGCGCCGAGGGCAAGAAGGGCGGCCAGTTCTACACGCCCTCGCGCGTCGTCCGCGTGCTCGTCGAGATGCTGGCGCCGTACAAGGGCCGCGTCTACGACCCGTGCTGCGGTTCGGGCGGTATGTTCGTCAGCAGCGAGCGCTTCATCGAGGAGCACCGCGGCCGCGTCGGCGACATCAGCATCTACGGCCAGGAGTCCAACTACACCACCTGGCGCCTGGCCAACATGAACCTCGCCATCCGCGGCATCGGCGCCAACATCGCCCAGGGCGACAGCTTCCACGGCGACGCCTTCCCGGACCTCAAGGCGGACTATGTCCTGGCCAATCCGCCCTTCAACGACAGCGACTGGCGCGGCGAGCTGCTGCGCAACGACAAGCGCTGGGTCTACGGCACGCCGCCCGCGGGCAACGCCAACTTCGCCTGGGTCCAGCACTTCATCTACCACCTGGCGCCCACCGGCATCGCCGGCTTCGTGCTCGCGAACGGCTCGATGTCCACCAACCAGTCGGGCGAAGGCGAGATCCGAAAGTCGATCGTCGAAGCCGATCTGGTCGACTGCATGGTCGCCCTGCCCGGCCAGCTCTTCTACTCGACCCAGATCCCGGTCTGCCTGTGGTTCCTCGCCCGCGACAAGCGCAACAGCGGCTTCCGCGACCGGCGCGGCGAGACGCTCTTCATCGACGCCCGAAAGCTCGGCTCAATGACCGATCGAACCCACCGCGAACTGACCGACGCCGACATCGCCAGGGTTGCCGGCACCTACCACGCCTGGCGCGGCGATCCCGACGCGGGCGAATACGCGGACGTGCCCGGCTTCTGCAAGGCCGCCAAGCTCGACGAGATCCGCGGCCACGGCCACGTCCTCACTCCCGGCCGATACGTCGGCGCCGAGGCGGCCGAAGAGGACGCCGAACCCTTCAACGACAAGATGCGCCGCCTGGTCGCCACCCTCCGCGAGCAGCAAGCCGAAGCGGCCCGCCTCGACGAGCTGATCAACGCCAACTTGCGGGAGCTCGGGTATGGGGAGTGAGTTCGAGGAATACCGAGTGCAGGACCTGATCGCGCAAGGGAAACTCGCGATTGGTGACGGATACCGGGCAAAGAACAACGAACTGGCGCGGGTCGGACTTCCATTCGCGCGCGCGGGCAACATCAACGACGGCTTTCATTTCGACGACTGCGACTGTTTCCCTGAGGTCGACCTCTCGCGCGTCGGCGACAAGATCAGTCAACCCGGCGACGTCGTGTTCACGTCGAAGGGGACGGTAGGTCGGTTCGCGTTTGTACGATCGGACACTCCGCGCTTCGTCTACTCCCCGCAGCTCTGCTATTGGCGCGCGCTCGACGCCGAACTAATCGATTCACGGTACCTGTTCTACTGGATGTGCGGACCGGACTTTCTCGGCCAGTACAAAGGCGTGGCTGGGCAGACCGATATGGCCGAATATGTCAGCCTCGCTGACCAGCGGTCTATGCGCTTGACGTTGCCGCCGATTGACCGCCAGCGTGCCGTGGCTCGGATCCTCGGCGCCCTCGACGACAAGATCGAGTCGAACCGCCGGATGAGCCAGGCCCTCGAGTCGATGGCTCGCGCCCTCTTCAAGTCCTGGTTCGTCGACTTCGACCCCGTCCGCGCTAAGGCCGAAGGCCGCGACCCAGGCCTGCCTGGCCCTCTGGCCGACCTGTTGCCGGACTCGTTCGAAGACTCGGAAGCCGGCGAGGTCCCGAAGGGGTGGCGACTATTCGGCCTCGATGAGATCGCCGATTTCCTCAACGGTCTCGCGTTGCAGAGGTTTCCGGCCAACGACGGCCGGACCCTGCCAGTCATCAAGATCGCCCAGCTTCATGCGGGCAACACAGAGGGTGCCGACGAAGCTAGCGCGGGTATTCCCAGCGACTACGTCGTCCAAGACGGAGACGTCCTCTTCTCCTGGTCCGGAAGCCTTTCCGTCGAGTTGTGGTGTGGTGGTCCAGGGGCGCTGAACCAGCACCTTTTCAAGGTCACCTCTCGGCTTTTCCCGAAGTGGTTCTACTACCACTGGACGCGCCAGCATCTCGTGGACTTCAGCGAGATCGCGGCTGGCAAGGCGACCACGATGGGCCATATTCAGCGCCATCACCTTTCGGATGCGAAGGTCGTGGTGCCAGCTGCGGCGGTTTTGGAGGCAGTCGACTCGGTCTGCGGACCGATCACAGAGGCGTCCTGGAGAATCCGCGTCCAGTCCAGGGATCTCGCCGGCATCCGGGACTCGCTACTGCCGGTCTTGCTGGCCGGCTCGACAGACGTGGATTCAACGATTGAGAGTGCAGTGGGCCTGTGAATGAGGAATTGGCCGGACGTCTCCGGGACATGACTAAGGCTGCCGAGGCTCGGATGCAGGCGGCGCTGCTGGAGGCCCGCGCCAGCTTCGAGCACTCGGGCAACAAGGGCAGTGCAGTCGAGGAATCTGTGCGGGTCGTTCTCCGCAAGTACCTTCCGCGAGTCGCCGCGGTAGGCCACGGCGAGGTCGTCGACTCTCAAGGTAACCGATCCCGACAGACTGACATCGTCGTCGTATCAGAGGATCACCCGCGGATCTACGAGGAGAACCAGCCCAGCCTGTTCTTCGTTGAGGGCGTGACGGCCGCAGGGGAAGTGAAGAGCGTGCTCACTTCCGAGGAGCTACGCCGTTCCGTCGAGGCTGCTTCCATCTTCAAGCGCCTTCGGGCTGACCCCGGAAAGGGGGCAATGACGCATTCGAACCCGTCCGACTTGGCCAGATTCGGGAAATGCCCCCCGTACTTCCTGTTCTCTCTCGAGTCGGAGATAAGCCGGGACAAGATCGCTCAGGTCATGAACGAGCTGTTCGCTGAAGATCCGACACGTATGGACGGCAGCTTGGACGCCATCCTGGTTCTTGGCAGGGGCCTGTGGATACATCTGGGGGACGGTCAGGGTGCGTTTGCCGTTCTCAAGCCAGACGGAGAACTGGCATCTGGGTGGTTCTTTCCGCGCTCCGAATACCTTCTTTACGACTTCATTGCCTGGCTCACCATCGTGATGCCCCGGATAATCCGCGCGGCGCCGATCCTCGCGTCGTATTTGCTCGAGTCTGGCGGCCTTGACGAGATCCGAAGTCGTAGTCATAAGGCCGACGACGGTGCGAACGCCGACCACCGGACTTCCGGTCTGAAGTGAGCGCCCTTGCCGAGTCCACCGTCGAGGAAGCCGCGCTAGCCTGGCTTGCCAGTTCGGGCTTCGCCGTCGCCCACGGCCCCGACATCGCCTTCGGGCAGCCCGGCGCAGAGCGCTCTGACCCAACCTACCGCGACGTTGTCCTGGAGTGGCGTCTCCGCGAAGCGCTCGTTCGGCTCAACCCCGATCTTCCGGAGGAAGCCCTCGACGACGCCTTCCGCAAGATCGTTCGGGCTGACGGCCCGTCGCTGATCGAGCGCAACCGGGTGGTCCACAAGATGCTGGTCGATTGCGTGACGGTCGAATACCGGCGGGCGGACGGGTCGATCGCGGGGGCGCAGGCGCGCGTGATCGACTTCGACGATCCGGACAACAACGACTGGCTGGCGGTCAACCAGTTCACGGTGGTCGGGCCGCAGGGGCACAACCGGCGGGCGGACATCGTGATCTTTCTCAACGGGCTGCCGCTCGGCGTGATCGAGCTGAAGAACCCGGCCGACGAGAAGGCCACGATCAGCGGAGCACTGAAGCAGCTCCAGACATACCAGTCGCAGATCCCGGCCCTCTTCGACTACAACTGCGCGCTCGTCGTCTCGGACGGCACCGAGGCGCGGATCGGCGTCCTGGGCGCGGGCAAGGAGTGGTTCAAGCCCTGGCGCACGATCGACGGGCGCGGCGATGCGCCCAAGGGGATGCCGGAGCTGCAGGTGGTCCTGGAGGGCGTCTTCGACAAGCGTCGGTTCCTGGATCTGATCCGTTACTTCATCGTCTTCGAGGACGAGGGCGGCGGCAAGCTCACCAAGAAGATGGCGGGCTACCACCAGTTTCACGCCGTCAACTTCGCGGTCGAGCAGACGCTTCGGGCGGCCGGGCGCAAGCGCGTGCGCGCGGGCGAGCTGGAAGGTCGATACGAGTCCGGTCGCCAACCTGGCGGCGAGCCCGGCGACCGGCGCGTCGGCGTCGTCTGGCACACCCAGGGTTCGGGGAAGAGCCTGAGCATGGCCTTCTACGCCGGGCGGCTGATCCTCGATCCTGCGATGGAGAACCCGACGATCGTCGTCATCACCGACCGAAATGACCTGGACGACCAGCTCTTCGGCACATTCGCCCGCTGCCGCGACCTGGTGCGCCAGGATCCCGTCCAGGCCGCCGACCGTGCCGACTTGCGCGAGAAGCTCCGCGTCGCCGGTGGTGGCGTCGTCTTCACGACCATCCAGAAGTTCATGCCGGCGGAGTCGGGCGACCGCAACGCCGTGCTTTCGGACCGGCGCAACATCGTCGTGATCGCCGACGAGGCCCATCGCAGCCAGTACGACTTCATCGACGGCTTCGCCCGCCACATGCGCGACGCCCTTCCGCAGGCCAGCTTCGTGGGCTTCACCGGCACGCCGATCGAGAAGGCGGACGCGAACACGCGGGCGGTCTTCGGCGACTACATCAGCATCTACGACATCCAGCGCGCGGTCGAAGACGGCGCCACGGTGCCGATCTACTACGAAGGCCGGCTGGCCAAGCTCGAGCTATCCGAGGCCGAACGGCCGAAGATCGACCCCGACTTCGAAGAGGTCACCGAGGGCGAGGAGGTCGAACGCAAGGAAGGCCTCAAGAGCAAGTGGGCGCAGCTGGCCGCCGTCGTTGGTTCGGACAAGCGGTTGCGCCTCGTCGCGGCCGACCTTGTCGACCATTTCGAGAAGCGGCTCGAAGTGATGGACGGCAAGGCTATGGTCGTCTGCATGAGCCGCCGGATCTGCGTGGAGCTGTACCGCGAGATAGTGGCGCTGCGGCCGGAGTGGGCAGGCAAGGGCGACGAGGCTGGCTCCATCAAGGTCGTCATGACGGGCTCAGCGTCCGATCCTTTGGAGTGGCAGGGACACATTCGCAGCAAGGCCCGGCGCGAGGCGCTGGCGCGGCGCTTCCGCGACCCGGCCGATCCGTTCCGCATCGTCATCGTCCGCGACATGTGGTTGACGGGCTTCGACGCGCCCAGCCTGCACACGATGTACGTGGACAAGCCGATGCACGGGCACGGGCTCATGCAGGCAATTGCGCGTGTGAACCGCGTGTTCCGGGACAAGCCGGGCGGCCTGGTGGTGGACTACCTGGGCCTGGCCAACGAGCTGCGGGAAGCGTTGGCCGCATACACGGAGAGCGGCGGCAAGGGCAAGCCCACCTTCGAACAGCAGGACGCGATCCACGCGATGCAGCGGGAGTGGGAGGTTTGCCTCGGGCTGTTCGACGGCTTCGATTGGTCGGCGTTCTCGCGGGGTTCCGCGGCGGAGCGTGTCTCCGTGCTGCCGCGGGCGCAGGAGCACATCCTGGCGCAGCGCGATGGGAAGCAGCGGCTGGTCGATGCCGTCTATTCGTTGTCACGTGCATTCGCGCTGGCCGTGCCTTCCGATGAAGCGATGGCGATCATCGACGATGTGGCTTTCTTCCAGGCCGTTCGTTCGGTCCTGCTGAAGTCGGCCGCCGGGGAGCGGCAGCCGACCGAGGATCTCGACCTCGCCATTCGCCAGATCGTCTCCCGCGCAATCGCCTCGGACCAGATCATCGACATCTTCGCTGCGGCCGGGTTGAAGAAGCCGGACATCTCGATCCTGTCCGACGATTTCCTGGCCGAGGTCCGCGAGATGCCGCAGAAGAACCTGGCCGTTGAGCTGCTGGCCAAGCTGCTGAAGGGCGAGATTCGATCGCGGTCGCGCCGCAATGTCGTGGAGGCGCGCTCCTTCGAGAAGATGCTCGACGAGGCCGTCCGCCGCTACCAGAACCGCGCCATCGAAACCGCCCAGGTCATCGAAGAGCTGATAGCCCTGGCCAAAGACATGCGAGCCCGAGACGCCCGCGGCGAGTCGCTGGGTCTATCGGAGGACGAGCTGGCGTTCTACGACGCCCTCGAAACCAACGACTCCGCCGTAGCCGTCCTCGGCGACGAAACCCTCCGCGACATCGCCCGTGAGCTGGTAGCCACCGTCAAAGCCAACGTCAAGATCGATTGGACAGTCCGCGAGGACGTTCGTGCCCAACTCCGCGTCCTCGTCAAGCGCTGCCTCCGCAAACACGGCTACCCGCCAGACAAGCAAGCCAAAGCCACCATCACCGTCCTGGAACAAGCCGAGGTCCTATCCGAACACTGGGCCGCCGCGTGAAGCGGCCGGCGAGTCCATAATCCGGGGGAGCCACCAACGCAGCGGAGCGGATCGATGAGCGCAAGAGGCAACACACCGAGGTATCTGGGCGCCGCGTTTCTCGGAGTAGTCCTCACAAGCCTGGTCAGCGGTATGGCCACGGACACGGCTTTGGGAACGGGGAGCGCGTCCGCGATCCTCCAACACGTGGCCGCCAACTCCGGCGCGATGCACGTCGGCATCCTGGCCGGCCTCCTCAACGCGGTCGGCATCCTGATCCTGGCGGCGCTCCTGTTCGCGGTCCTGGAGGGCCAGGGCAGGACGATGGCGATCGCGGCCCTCGCGTGCTGGGTGGGCGAGTCCTTCTTCTACACCCTCAACCAGGTCGCGTCAGCGGGGCTCATCCGTCTCGGAACCGACTCCGTGAACGCGGGATCGCCCGCCGGCTCCTTCTACGAGACGCTGGGCAGCTTCCTCTACAACGACGTCTACAAGCTGGGCGGCGTCATCCTGATGTTCTTCTACTGCGCCGGCGGCCTGCTCTGGTACTACCTGTTCTACGAGTCGCGCTACGTGCCCAGGTGGCTGTCGCTCTACGGCCTGGCCGCGGTGGCGGTGGGCCTGGTGGGCGCGAGCGCGGAGCTGCTGCTCGGCAACAACGTCGGGATCCTGCCGTTCATCGCGATTCTGCCGTTCGAGGTCATCATCGGCCTCCTGCTGTTGCTGCGGGGTGTGCGGGAGCCGGGCGCCTCGGCGTAGGAGTTCGCCTACGCCTCGACTTCGAAGCCTTCCGTGGCGAAGTCCGAGTCCATCGCCCAGGCCCGGCGGATGCCGCGCTGGCGCATGAACTCGAAGCTGGTCCGGTCGACCAGCGACACGGCCGAGCCGGGTGCGGCGCGGAAGGCTGCGAGGGCGCGGCCCCGTAGGGAGGCGTCGACGTCGGTGACTTCGATGGCCGGCAGCACCGCGTCGATCAGGCGCGCGGCGGCGTCGGCGCCGAGGCAGCGGCGAACCAGCGAGACGAGCTCCACCACAACGTAGCTGTGCGTCACCAGCTCCTCGCCGAGCAGGCGTGCGGTGGCGCTGAGGGCGCGCTCGTGGTTGGAATCGCCGGCGTCGAGGAGCGCATAGACCGCGCTGGTGTCGACGAAGACGCTCACCAGCGGGTCTCTTCGCCCAGGATCTCGTCGTGGCGCTCCGAGGTGTCGGACCGCCCGGATGAGAATGCGCCGGCCAGGCCGAAAGCACGTCGCTGCCGGGTCAATCGATCGGAGTCTTCCGTCACCGTGGCGTCGACGGCGTCGCGGATGATGGCGGCGATGGAGGTATGCCGCCGCCGGGCCTCGCGTTTGAGGCGTTCCATCTGCGCTTCGGTCAGCGATATCTGGGTTCGTATCACGGTTGACATGATATCAGTCCATACCTGGGTGATGTAAGGCAATCCTCTTCTGGGCGAATGCATGATGCTCGTGCCGCCTTCGCTGACACTTATCTGATGCTTTTGCGCCAGGATCCCGTCCAGGCGGCCGATCGCGCTGACCTGCGCGAGAAGCTCCGCGTCGGCGGTGGTGGCGTCGTCTTCACGACGATCCAGAAGTTCATGCCGGCCGAGTCGGGCGACCGCAACGCCGTGCTCCGCGCGCGCCGTGGCCGTGGGACGAGGGGGCGTGAGCGGCCCCTTGACAAGTGGAGGTTTTGGAGGATTATGAGTCGGCACAGAAGGGAGCCAACCCATGACCGCCCTCGCTACGCTGGCCACCGCGGTGGCGCGAGCAACGCCGGCCACACCTGAAGACAAGGCGCGACTCGAGGAAGTCGAAAGGCTGCTCAACGGCGAGAGGCTACTGACCGTCGGCGCAGTCGCGCGAATGCTCGGCGTGTCGTCCCCTACGACCATCCACAACTGGCTCGAGAAGGGCTACTTCCCCGGCGCCGTCCGAACCGCCGGTCGCCAGCGTCGCTTCCGTCTTGCGGATGTCCTCGCTGTTCAAGAGCGGATCAGAGCGACCGAGGCCCGCAACGCGAGCGGGCACCTCGAATTCCCGGACTTCGGTGACGAGGATCCCTACGCCGATCGTTCCTAGAACAGCTTCCTCATCTCGATCGTGGCGCGGTTGTCTTCGGTGAACACGTCGGCTTCCTCCACGAAGCCGTGCCTGCGGTAGAGCCTCTGAGCGCGCTCGTTCTCGACTCGGACGTGGAGCGCCAGGCCCACGCAGTCGGCACGGCCCCTCGCTCGGAGCTCGACGTAGTCGAGGATGACTGGTCGACATTGCCCCGGTCGCCCGTCAGTTCTCGCTGAGGTATGACCGCAGCATCTCGTGGAGAACCGCGACCATCGGCGCGTGGTTGCCGCGCATCGAGATAGCCGCGGCGCCGGCGTAGAGACTGGCGGCCGGACGCGGGCGCAGTCGAACGAAGAGAGGCAGACCGTAGCGGGCGGCAACCCAGTTGGCCCAAAGCCGAGCGATTCGGCCGTTGCCATTGGCGAAGGGATGGATCCGGGTCCACTCGCCGTGGGCGATGGCTGCGATCCGGAGGGCGGCCTCCAGTTCCGCAACCGTAGCCGGCTTGGCCCCGGCGGCGATCACCGGGTCCAGCGCCGCAAGGGCGGCGCGCATCCCCGACTCGAAGGCGAGCAGCGCCGCGGGCACATCCGCGGACGCAACACCGCGGACACCGCCCACCTCAACCTCATAGCCGATCAGCTCTGGGAAGGCCGCGTTGGTGTCGCGGAACTCGCCCGCGTAGTAGGGGACGGGCAGCGTAATCCCTGCGAAGGCGCGGCGATGCCAGTCCTGAGCCATGGTCGTGGTGGCGGGCAGGCGCGCCGGAGCGTCGCGCTTGATCTCCATCGCGATGGCGCGCAGGTTGGCCGCGACCCGCCTGCCGGAGCCCGGCGGGTCGGTGTTCCAAGCTATGGGCACGGTCTAGCCGCGAGCGCCGGACTCGAAGGCGGACGCAACGCCGAACGGATCGTCGTCGCCGCCAACCATTCTGGCGTGGATCGGATCCGCGAACGCTACCTCGGCGCGAGCGAAGGCCTCGGCCTCGGCCTCTGCGTCGCTTCGGTACGAATCCAGCATCCCAAGGGTGTGCATCAGGTCAGCCTGGAGGCCCGCACTCACCACTTCCAGCTCGGCGGTGATCATCTGCTCGGCGAGCTGGTTCATTGAGACACCGAGTCGATCTGAGACGAGCGAGAGCAGGTCGTGCGTTTCCGGGTGCTCGAAGCGAAGAGTGAAGGAACGTCGCGCTTGCATCTCCATGATGGTACCTGCATGACGGCATATGTCAATAATGACAGCATCGTGGCTGCCGCTCAGGATCGTCACAGGTGAGTATCGCTGGGCCCGCTTACGTGGCGCTTACCGGGACGCCGGCGACGGAACGCCGTGTCGCCGGCGGTGGCGTCGTCTTCACGACGATCCAGAAGTTCATGCCCGCCGAGTCGGGCGACCGCAACGCCGTGCTTTCGGACCGGCGCAACATCGTCGTCATCGCCGACGAGGCCCACCGCAGCCAGTACGACTTCATCGACGGCTTCGCCCGCCACATGCGCGA
>JBEKPL010000038.1:0-23824 GCA_049520815.1 Candidatus Limnocylindrales bacterium | reverse complement strand
GTTGAGGCGGGCCGTACGATGCGCCACGAGAGTCTCCTTCGGTTTCGAGCTTCGACAACCCGAACCCTGCGGGGAGACTCTCGTTTGTCAACAACGTGTGTGGGGACTACAGCTAGCGGATCGGCCAGACGATCTCCGTGCGCAGGGCGCCGGGATCGGAGACCTGGTCGGGGCCCACGACGTAGATCTCGCGCGGCGACCCGGCGGTCTCGTGGCCGTGTTCCTGGACCCATTCTCCGAGGGCCCGGTAGGCCGGCGCCACTTCCTCGTAGCGGCCGGAATGAACGGTGGTCGCGACGAGGCCTCCCGGAATCTCCGTGGCGATGACGCGGCCAGAGGGCTCGACAGGGTCCGCAACCGGCAGCCCAACCTCCAGGTCCAATTCCGCCTCGCTCGTGTCGGCGCTGTGGTACATGGCGTAGGACGGGCCGGCCGGCCGGATGCCCTGGTCTCCGACGACCTTGAAGACCTCCATGATCGCGGCCGCGACGAAGGTTCCAATGTCCGTCCAGGCGGTGCGGCCCCGGACCGAAGCCGCCGCTTGCGGTTGCGTCTCGCGCAGATGGATCTCGTACGTCATCGGAGCCTCCTCTCGCAGCATTGCCTCGAGGAGGGAGATGGCGTATTGCTGGCGGCCGGCCTGTTCGACGAGTCTCTTGCGGTGTGCCTCGAGTAGTGCCTTCGTGCGCTCCGGATCGCCGGCCAAGATAGCCCGTATCTCCGCCAGAGGCATCTCGAGGAAGCGCAGCGTCCTGATCCGGTCGGCATCGACTGCCTGGGCCATCGAGTAGTAGCGGTAGCCCGTGTCAGGATCGACCGCAGCCGGCGGGAGCAGGCCGAGCTCGTCGTAGTGGCGGAGAGCCGGTATCGAGAGCCTGCAGATCTCCGAGAACCGGCCTATGGGCAGCAGATTGCGCATCTCTCCCTCTCGTGTTGACGCACCTAGACTCGACTCTGAAGCCACCGGAGAGTCCAGTGCCCACGGGGATCGGACCGATCTTAGCGGTCGGCGGAGGATGGACGGACAGCAGGTGCGATCCGCCCGATGCAACACGGCCGCGCCGGCGCGACCCCCATGGCAGAGAGGCCTACGATGCGGCCGATTCCCCAGGGCGCGAGTGACGGCGCGCTCCTCGCAAACGGCTCGGGTCCCCCTCCCCGGGCCGTTTGCCGCGTCTGGCTCGGTCACGCAGCGCTCGGCTCTCCGGAGTCCCGGCGTGCGATCAGCCGGCCTGGAGCGTCAGCAGGTACCTGGTCACCCCCATTGCCGAGGTGATGGTGACGGTGTAGGTGCCGCTGGGCCACGGCCACGGCTGCGACCGCCAGGCATCCGCGATCGAGGCCGAGGAGGCACCAGAGGACGCCACAGAGGGTGGGATCCAGAACGACCCCGATCCCAGGGTGCCGCCTGCTCCAGCTGCATGCGGGGTCGTGGCCCGCGCGGCAGCGGCTCCTTGCAAGCCCGACGCGACCTGTGCGGCCGGAAGCGGGCTCACCTGCTCGTAGGCCGGGAATCCGGCCGGAGGCAGATACGGCGGATGCTCGGGGCCGCCCATGTACCCGACCGTCACGCTCGTGACGTCGATGCTGTGAGGCCAGGTGACGGCCAACCCGAAGACTCGGGTCCCGCGGCCTACGCTGATCGTGGTGTAGCCGGCCGAACCGACGGCAATCCATGTCGTGGCCGGCGATGGAATCGTGCTACCAGACGGCACCCCGGCCAGGTCGGGCATAGTGGCTGTGCCATACCCCCAGCCGTCATGTGGATCGCTGGTGCTCAGCACCCTCCAGTCCACCGCCGACCAGCGTCCATCGGCAGCGGTTCCCGAGTTGCTTTGCTGCGGCGTGGGCTGGCTCGCACCGGCGACCGGCCGGTCGTAGTGCCAGTGCGGCACGTCGGGCCAGCGGACGGGGGACTGCAGGGCCGCGGCCGCGCTCGTCTCGGCCCCCGTCGCCGGGTCGGTCGTGGCGGTTGGCACGTCGCTCGAGCTGCGCGCGGGGGGTCCTGAAGGCCAGGGTTTCAGAAGTGCAGCGGCCAGGAAGAGCGGACCGGCTAAGACGAGCAGAACCTCGGGTCGGAATCGATGCCGCCCTCCGACCCGCTGGAACTCGGTCTCGTCGCGGTCACGATCGCGGTCGCGGTCACGATCGCGGTCGCGTAGCGGCACCGCGAGGTCGTCTCCGACCAGCCTCGAGCCCCGTCTCCGGACGGTCCGGAGCGGCTCCACCCGGGTTTCGGGGAGGTCGACCAACCAGCCTGCGGGCGGGTCCTCCTTCTCGGAGGAAGTGGGTCCGTCTCGGGGGATTCGGCCGCCCATCGCGATTGCTCCACGTTCGTGCGTTGGGTGATCATCCCGGCCTCGCGGTGAGGGTGGCCACTGGAGCGGTAGCCGCAATCCCGGAATCGCTCGTGCGATTCCGGGGACGCAGCCCGCCACGGACCGATGCTAACGCGTAAGTTGAGGGTGCCGCGGACCAGAGGGAGGCGTTCCGTACGCCGCCACGAGGTCGCCGGCTCGATGGCCCGCGACATGACTGTTGCACGGAGCGGCGGCGTCAGCCCGCCGCCAGCTCGGCCTCGAGCATCGCCGCCAATTCGCGGGCGTTCGTCGAGCCGTAGTTGGCGTAGCAGTTGTTCATCAGGACATGCATCTCGCGCGCCTCTTCGGCCGCCTCGCGGATCCGAGGCACCCACTCCGCGAGCTCCTCCGCGGTGTAGAGGTAGCGAAACCGCTCGACGACCGGAATGCCGCTCGCCTCCCACGTCTCCACCCGCCGGCCGTGGAAGCGAACCAGGGCCAGCTCCGGCGATGTGACAGCCACGATCGGCGGAACGCTGCTGCGCAACCCCTGCGGCCCGTCGACCATCACGAACGGGATGGCGTTGTCGGCCAGGAAGCGCAGCGTACGCTCCAGGTTCTTGGCGTTGAACCACGTCTCGCTGCGGAACTCCACGGCCGATCGGGTGCTCCCGAGCCTTTCGCGTGCCTCCAGGATCTCGTCCCGACTCTCGCTCGTTGGGAAGAACCAGCGCGGGTACTGGAGCAGCACCGAGCCCAGCTGGCCGCTGGCTCGTAGCGGCTCGAGACCGGCCAGATAGAGCCGCCAGGTTTCCTGGCGCAGTTCCGGCGGCAGGTCGCGGGCGTACAGACGTGGCTTGGCGGCGAGCTCCTCGGGCAGGGCGTTGCGTATGTCCTTGGGCAGCCGTTTCGTCTCGGTGGGCTGGCCCGTCATGAGGGCGTAGGCCTTGACGTCGAAGACGAAATCCGGCGGCGTGCGCGCGACCCACGCCTCTGCGACTCGCGCCGAGGGGAGCGCGTAGTAGGTTGCGTCCACCTCCACGATCGGGAAGGTGGCGGCGTAGTAGGCCAGGCGTTCCTCGGCAGTGTTCGCGCCGCGCGGGTAGAAGACGCCCGGGGCGGTCATGGTCGGGTCGGTCCACGAGGCGGTGCCGATGAGGATGGTCGCTCCGCGGGGCGTGGTGAGCGGCATGCTGGCAGCGCGTTCCACGGCCAGGCCTCGCTCGCCGGCCTCGTCCGGTCCCGGATCGTGAGGGTTGGGACCGGAAGTCCCCAGCGGCAGGGTGGGCATGGGCTAGAGGTTGCCCCATTTCGGCCGGACGCGCCAGCCGGCTGAGCGCTCTGCCGCTCTCCGTCTCTCTAGCTACACGGATCGTTCGTGGCGAGCCTGGGGCGCCGCGCCAGCTGGATGATGAGGCGGGTCGCCCAGGCGAGCGCATGAGCGACGCCGTCGCCACACGGCCCCGCGCGTCCCACTATCCGACGAAGGCCCCGGCCATTCGCCATACCCCAGTCGGTACGGAGCTGGGCCGCGCGGTCCCGTGCAAGTCGTAGTCGCACGAGGTGATCGATGCCATAGAGACTCATCAGCTCCTCCAGGTCCGGGAGTATCGAGGCGCCGCCGGATCGACACCACTACCCGTCCCGCTCCGCGCACCGAACCCGACAGCGCGTCCAGGATCCCTGGCAGAAATGCGAACCGTATCGCCGCCACGGCGAACGCACTGGCGGCTCCTTGTCGCTGGGTCCGATGTGGGTCCGTCGGGCCGTGGCCTTCCCCCCAAGGAGGCCCCGGCCCGACGATACGAAATCAGCGGCCTGCGGCGATGTCCACGAGCACCACCGAGCGATCCGTCAGGTCGCGCTCCAAGTGGGCAACGTAGCCGAGCGGCCATAGCTCCCGGTTCAGCGCTCTTTCCAGGCCGTCGATTTGCCTGCAGGCGAGGGCGCCCCGAACTAGGGCGACCCGGATCATGAGATCGTCGAACGAAGGCACGTCCGTGCCCGCTCGAACGGTCAACCCACGACAGCCGTCCTGGCACCACGGCACCGGGCCGAGCTTCCGCGGTCCGGGCGCAGGTCGGGGCGGGGATACGGGAGGCATTCGATTCCGCTCCTGTTGTGGCAGAAGTCAAGCGCTATTGTACCCACGCGTTTCAGCAACTCGCACAAAGTAGCCCGCATAGGAGGCGCAACGTAGCATCTGGCAGACACAAGCCGGGAAAAGTGGTGCCAGGAGTAACCGGGCTGGGCCCGGCGGTCCGGCTTGCGGGGCGGTCCTAGAACCCCCCTCGGGTCAGGAGACCGCCAATGCCTCGCGCATGATGGCAAACGCCTGCTCGTGTTGGCCCGCCGCAGCCAGAGTATCGGCCCATTCGCCCAGAGCCCTGCGGAGGAGGCTCGCATTCCCGAGCTGTCGAGCCAGCTCTCCGGCGCGGCCGTTCGCCGCGAGAGCCGTCTCGGTCTCTCCGAGCGCCGCTTTGGCGCGGGCCAGGGTGAGCAGCGCGTCCACAGATGCCTTGACGTTGCCCGCGCGCTCGGCGACGGCCAGCGCCTCTTGCGCACTCACCGCGGCCCGGTCTGCGGCACCGCCGGCCAGCGCGATCCGGGCCTGTGTGTCGACGACGTGCGACAGCAGCCAGTCGTCGCCCAAGGACTCGAGTCTGCCGCGTGACGAAGCCGCGAGCTCGGCTGCCTTGCTCGTATTGCCGAGCGCCAGGTACGAGAGGGCCAGGTCGTTCTCCAGATTCGCCGTATCGCGATCGGCATCGACCCTCCGGAAGAGCTCAAGGCTGGCGATGCCTGAGCGCACCGCGGCTTCGAAATCGCCGGTCTCGCGATAGCTGTAGGCCAGGTCGTGAAGGTAATTGGCTCGTCTGCGGTCGTCGAGAGAGCCGGCCAGCCCTCTGACTTCCTCGAGGTAGGCCAGGGCGGCGGTGTGGTTGTCTTCACGAGATTCGTTGCTCGACAGCGCCATGACCAGACGAAGCTCGAAATCCGGCTCGACCCGCATGCCGGCTCGGACGCGGGACAGGATGGAATGGAGGATCGCCTTTGACTCGGCGCAATTCTCCTGCTGGTACTGCGCCGCGGCGAGCCAGTACTCGGCCAGGGCCGCCTCCGGCTCCCGCTGTGCGGAGTGGAAGATCCGGGCAGCCTCGGCCGCGAGTGACGTGGCCTCGCGCCCCTTGCCCTGGCGGATCAGCGCCTCGGCCAGACCGCTCATGATCTCCGCGCGTGTCTCCCGCGTGACCGCCGCTTCCAGAAGCTCGCGGTAGGCGGAGATCGCGTTATCCCACCGACCCGAGGCGAGCGCCAGGTCGGCCTCGAGGCGCGCCCAGGCCGCAGGCTCGTCGTTGATCAGGCTGCTGGCGGGGATGCCAAGCCGGTTCGAGAGGTAGTTGAGGGCGACCATCGACGGCCGGCTAAGGCCGTTCTCCAGGGCGCTGACGTAGGCCTTGGTGTAGCGACCCTCGGCGAGCTGCTGCTGGGTCAAGCCGGCCGCCAGGCGGGCGCGGCGAAGCCGCTGGCCGATCTGTCGGGCGAGTGGGGAATCGTCTACTCGGGGACGCGTGCGACTGACTCTTGCCATGCCGAGTAGTTTACGCCCCGTTTCGTTCGGGTTGCACCCCAGTGGTGCGCCCATGCGACCTAGTTTACAAATACTTGACCCGCGTCATGCACGACCATACGATCTAACTGCCGATGGGCCGCTCCGGTCTGGGCCCCGGGCGGGCGATTCCCGAAAGGAGTCGTCCAATGTTCGTTCGGCGTATCAGCCTTCGCACCGTGGTCGTCGCTTGGATCCTCAGCTTGGCTCTGGCGCTGATCCCACTAGCCTCGGCTCTGGCGGGTGGAGGTGGAACCTCCTTCCCACACTGAGTCGATGCCTCTGTCGCACTGATGAGCGAAGCCGGCCAACTGCCGGCCTGGCCCACCGGTAGGTCAGCAGCCCGCCCACGGCTCGGCGCCGAGGCGGCCTGTCGGCAGGCCAGTTCTGCGCCCAGCCGGGCAGGTCGGGTGCCTGCAACTAGCTTCCGGGCGGGTGACTCGCGAGGGGGAAACCACGACTGATCAGGTCGCGCCGCACCTGACCGGCGCTGCGGAACTGGATCGCCTCGATCCCGAGGGATCGGGCGACGGCTACGTTGGCGGAGCTGTCGTCGATGAAGACCGTCGACTCGGCGACCAGTCCGAACCGGTCGAGGAACTCCCGGAAGATGGCCGGCTCCGGCTTGCCGACGCCAATGTCGCCCGAGATCAAGGCGCCGTCCAGCTCGTCGAGGAACGGAAAGCGGCTTCTGGTTACGGCGTACGTCTCAGCGGACCAGTTGCTGAGCGCGTAGACCGGAACATGCGCGCGACGCAGTTCTCGCAAGATCCCGACCGTCTCCTCGAAGGCCTCGCCTAGCATCTCATCCCAGCGGGAGCGGTAGGCCTCGATCGCATCGGCCTGACTCGGATGCTCGCGAATGAGCTCAGCGACGGCGTCGGCGAAGGACCGGCCGGCATCGAGCCTCGCGTTCCACTCCGGGGTGCAGACTTCCGTAAGGAATCGCTCCATCGCGACCTCGTCGGGGCCGAAGATCTTCCGGTACAGGTGACGTGGGTTCCAGTCGATCAGAACGCCGCCGATGTCGAACGCCACGGCCTTGAAACGGTTCGCCACCAAGCCTCGTTGCCCATCCGAGCTAGGTAGTCGGACGGCAGGCCCTCCCTCGAAGGCCCCAGGTTGGCCGGAGCGGCCGAGAGCAGTCTCCAGCCGCTCGATGAAGGGAATTTGAGCCTCCTTGATTCGTTGGCGGGCGTCCTCGGGGCCGAACCAGCCGACCCGGTCGATCTCGGGGAAGCGCTTGACCCGGCCGGTAAACGGCGGCCACGGAAACTCGATCATGTTGCTCGTCGCCTTGGCTGGATCGAGATCGCCCTCGGCGGCCCAGGCGTACACGATCTTGCCGCCCCTCTGGCGGATGGAGCCGAGGTCGAGCAGCGGACCCGCGGGCACCGGATGGCCGGTCTCCTCCTGGAATTCGCGCCTGGCCGTCGCCTCGAGGTCCTCGTTGTCGGGGCCGCGCTGGCCCTTGGGAATCGACCAGTTGCCGAGGTCCTTGCGACCGAAGAACGGACCCCCGGGGTGGCCGAGGAGGACTTCGAGCCGCCCGTCTCGAAAGCGGTAGAGGAGGATGCCCGCGCTCGTTGGAATCCTCATTGCTGAAGCGTACGCGACACGCCCGACAGCCGGTCGCCCACGTCGCAGGAGTCCCGACTGAACGAGGACGACTTCAGCGCGCAGCCGGCCTTGCCGCCTCGATCGCCAGGTCAACTACAATGGCCCGGTTACGTGCCGGGGCTGGGGCAAGGTGCCGACTCTCCTGGGCAGCCCGGCGGACCTCATCATGCGGGGAAACGCTAGGCCGGAGGGATCGGGAATGACGACCGGATTCGGGTTCTGCCCCAACTGCGGAGCCGCTCTGACAGAAGCGGGGCAGAGATTCTGCGCCGCCTGTGGCCTCACCCTGTCGGGAGCTGCGGCCCCGGCCGCCGTGCCGCCGCCTGCCTCGGTCGCCCCGGCCCCTCCCCCCTGGGCGGTGCCGCCGGGCGCCCCGGTCGGGGCAGCCCCGGCGAAGTCCGCCATCAGCCCCGCCATGCTTCTCATCGGCGCCCTCGTCATCGCTGCCATCGTCGCGGTCGGGTTCTTCGCCATGAACGGCTCCAAGGCCTCGTCGAGCGCCAGCGCCAGTAACGGCGGCAGTTTGTTCGGCAGCGCCGTTCCGACTACCAGCGCCGTTCCGACGACCAGCGCCGTTCCGACGACCAGCGCCGTCCCGGCCTCCCCGACACAGGGCACCGGCGGAGGCCTCGTCACCTTCAAGCCATCGACCTTCAGCTGCTCGGACTCGAGCACCCAGGTCACGTTGTCCGTCTGGCTGCCCGGCTCCGTGTCGGCGTCGGAGCAGGTCACGAGCGATCTCGACGGCGTTGCGGCCAGCACGCGAGTCGTGGGCGACGATTTCAAGAAGCAGTCCGACGGCCGCTGGTTCAGGAGCGCTACCGGTCCCGGCGCAGACATCTGCAGCAGTGTCGGGGCCGGAAAGCACGTCTACAGCGTCGTGGATTCACAGGGCAATCTGCTGGCGCAGGGATCGTTCACCACCACGGGCGTGGCGGCGACTCCAACCCCCGCCAGCGAGGGCTCCCTCACGGTCCAGCCTTCGACCTTCAGCTGCTCCGACACAACCACCCAGGTCACGATCACCGTCTTGCTGCCAGCCTCGGTCTCGGCGTCGGCGGAGATCACGGCCGAACTCGACGGCCAGAAAGGCAACACCGATACGGTTAGCGGCAGCGGTTTCACCAAGCAGTCCGACGGCCGCTGGCTTTCGACCGATACCGCATCCGCATCGAACGTCTGCTCCGCATACGGAGCGGGAAAGCACACTTTCGGCGTTCTCGATTCGCAAGGTAACGTGCTGGCCACAGGTTCGTTCACGGCGAATCCATAGTCGCGTCTCGTTACGGTCCGGGCACGGATGCCCGGAGGAGCGTGACGGGCCCGTCAATCGCCCGTATCCGGTATCGGCCGGCCGCCGCGGCCACAACGCCGGTCTCGAAGTGGTTGAGTCGAACCGTCTCGTGAGAGCACGTCAGCTCGGCGACGCCGTCGATCGTAGTCAGGATGTGGAACGTCAGCGCCTGCGTGTCGCCAACCAGCGGATCGGTGGCCGACGCCCGGGCCAGCTCCAGGTCGAAGTAAGCCGACGAGACGGCCGAAACCGTTCCCGTTGTCGCTCCGAACTGCGGGCGCCTCCGATCCGGCGGTCCGATCGGGCGTGCGACCTCGGCCGACTCCTCGACCTGGAGCTTGCGACCGGCCGACTGCGGCCTGCCCCAGTCGTAGGCTCGATAGGTCGTGTCGCTGGCTTGCTGGATCTCGTAGAGGAGAATGCCGGGGCTCAGGGCATGGAGCGTTCCGGCGGGGATGAGCATTGCCTGGCCGGCCTGAACCGGAACCTCGGCGGCGACGTCGAGGACCCTGCCCTCGCGAATCGCGGTTGCCAGCTCGCCGCTGTCGACCCCCGGTTTGACGCCCGCGAGGATTCGGGAATCCGGGCTCGTTTCGATGAAGTACCACGCCTCGGTCTTGCCGAACGCGCCCGGTCCGACCAGCGTTCGAGCCTGCGCGTCGTCCGGATGGACCTGCACGGAGAGCCAGCCGGCGCAGTCGAGCAGCTTGATTAGGAGCGGGAATCGCGATCCGAACCGCTTCGCGACGGCCGTTCCGAGAAGGTCGACACCGACTCGTTCGGACAGCTCGTCCAGGGTCTGGCCTGCGTGGGGCCCCGCTGCGACTCTGCTGGAGCCGTACGCGACCCATGCCTCGCCGATCGGCGGATCCGCCGGGTGCAACCGCTGGCCGCCCCAAACGCGCTCGCGGTACTGGGGCTCCAGAGCGAGCAGGTGCTGATCGAGCGACGCCACTTGCCTCCTCGGGGTGTTGGACCAGAAGGGTACACGCCGCCCGAGCGGAGGGTCACGGGTCTCGCCTGCGTTCCGGGCGCGGGCTCCCCTCCGCGCGGATGTCGCTGTTAGGCGATCGGTGCAGGCCTGCCGAGCAAGTAGCCCTGGCCCAGCGAGATGCCGAGCCGGACCAGCTCGGTCAGTTCCTCTTCCGTCTCGACCCCCTCGGCGATTAGCTCGCAGCCGGCATTGCGAGCGAAGTGTGCCATCCCAGCCACCATCGCCTGGCGGGCCGGATCCGTGTCGACGTTGCGGACGAGCGAAATATCGAGCTTCACGAACTGCGGGTGCAGCTCGAGGATGTGGCGCAGTCCGGCGTAGCCCGCCCCCGCGTCATCCACGGCCAGCCGGACGCGGCCTCGGACTATGTCCAGGGCCGCCAACAGCGTTCGGTAGTCCCCGATCTCCACGTGTTCGGTGATCTCCAGGACCACCTCGCGGTCGGCCCGCTCGAGCATCGAGACCAGCGGGACAACGGCCGTGGCCAGCGCCGGTGACACGTTGAGGCTCACCCAGGGCCCGGGCGGAAGCCACGAAGCGGCCTCGAGCTGCTCCCTGACACACGCGGTCTCGAGGCGGACGCTCATCCCGGCCGAGTGCGCTTCCGCGAACCGCCGGTCGGGGGGCGTTCCGTCGAGGAAACGGGTCAATGCCTCGAAGCCGACGACCTCTCGAGTCTCGAGCTGGACTACGGGCTGGAATACCGGCATGAAGGCGCGGTCGGCGATGATCGAGTCGAGCTGCGCGCGGACGTCGGCCATGCGCCAGTGGTCGGCCAGCATGGGCCCGAGCAGGGCGGCGGACACCACTCCGAACTCGGACATCGTCGGGAGCCGGAGCGCCAGTCGCAGGGCGTCCTCTCGACTGGTCGTCCCCATGGCGACGACTCCCACGACGCGGTCGTCCGAGTGTATCGGCGCGAAGGCCTCGGCGCGCAGCTGTTTGGCACCCGTCCGCGGTTCCTGTGGCGTATCCACCCATGCCCCCGCGCTGGCGCAGGCCCTCAGATGTGTGGCCCGCGGCAAGGAAAGAGGCTCGCCCACGACCTCCTCGCGCCGGCAATCGCCGGCCAGGGCGAGCGGCACGGCGCCACCGAGCGGGCCGAAGCCGTAGACGGCCGCGCTTTCGATACCGTCAAGCCTGAGCGCCTCCGCGCAGATCCGCGCCGCCGTTTCCTCGATGTTCGCCGCCTGTTCGAGCCGGGCAAGCGAGAGCATGGTCTGGGCGCGCTCCTCGACCTCGCCGGCGAGCCTGTGGGAGGCCCACCGTTCTCGGACGATGAGCAGTCTCTGGCGGGCGATCGAAAGGAACACCACCAGGGCCGTGCCGAGCGGCGCGGGATCCACGCCGGAGATGCGGGGATGTGGCATCGCGGCCACAGTCACGCACAGCACGATCGCGCCGATCGGCAGCCAGTCCACGAGCGCGTGAGCGACCAGCTCATACCGCCTGCCGCCGCCGATCTCGTCACTCCAGGTCATCCAGGCGTAGGCCACGAGCAGCATTCCGAGCGAGAAGAGGAGGCTTGCCAGGGCGTCGCGACCCTGGCCGTGGAAGGCGAGATCCAGCCACAGGATCCACGACAGGCCGAGAATGGCGACTCCCGCGATACCGGCCCAAACTCCGTGGGGACCGGGTGCGCACCGAAGGGAGAAGGCGGCGATGGCGGCTACTCCCGAGCTCGCGAGCAATCCCACCGCAAGGACCGGAACGAACAGCTCGGCGAGGCCACCGGGGCCGTTGGGGTTTGTTCTCCACAGGGTCAACACCAGCGTGATCCCCGCAAACAGCATGATCGCGCCATCAAGCCCCGCGGATGCCATCGCGCGCCTGTCGAGGCGTCGGTACAGGGACGGCACGATGACGGTCATTGCGCGGACGCCACCCGCGGCGAAGAGAAGGTTCGCCATCACCACGGCCCCGGAGGCGCCGAGGATCGGCCTCAGGTCCATCGCGGCAATGCCTGCCTCCGCCAGGACGATGGAAACGGCGAGGGAGCGATACGGGAGGATCGAGACCTCCGACCGGCGGGCGAGCATCGTCATCGCGACAGCGCCCGCTCCGGCGGCAACCAGACCGTGGGCGCTCTCGAAGCCCGCCGCCCGGCCGGCGACGTTGGCCAGATCGGCACCAACGAGCGCGGCCGTGGCCACGGCGCCGAGAAGGAGAACCAGCCCCGGATGGTCGAGCCGGCCGTGCCCGACCGCGCGCGGCGGCAGAAAGGCTGTGTTCGAGCCCGGGAAGACATCGCCTTGGCGAAGTACGAGCTCGCGGCTCATCAGGGTGCCATCCGGTGGCGGCAACGGCGAGCGCCGCGACAGGAAACCCCCGGGAACGCCGAGGATTCACCGGCGCGGTGGTTCTTGACTATCGAGCCGGCCGGGCCGCGAGAACCCACCAGCGCGACATGGTGACGATCCGGGAGCATCTGGCGATGCAGCTCTCTTCGGTGCGCGCGGACGTCGCGAGCGGGGCCGCCCAAGATGCCGCGGAGCACACCCCCCACGGAGGCGCCACCGCCGGAGGTATCGGAGACGTGAGGACGCGGCTTCGTCATCCAGATGGGGGATAGGCGACCATCCAGAAGTCAGCCCCAGACGGTGGGCGGTCTATGTCTGCGGGCGGGTCGCTTCCTCGCGGACTCCCGGTCGGCCTAGGTCGCCGGACCCGCCGGACCCGCCGGACCCGCCAGAACAGGCTCGCCTTCCCGGCGTCGCTCTACCACCGGGCGAAGCATCAGCGCGCCCACGATGTAGCAGATCACTCCGAACAACAGGGCCGCCCTCGGCCCCGCTCCGTAGCCGAGTAGATGGTTGACGGTGTCCATGACCGCCGCCCCGCCCACGGCGAGCGCGATCGTGCCGGCCGAGGCGGTCGCCACGTTCGAGATGCCCATATACCGGCCCGTCGAGGCCTTCGGCACTATGTCGCTCATGAGCGCCCAGTCGACGGCAAGGAAGGCTCCCGCCGAGAACGCGAACAGGGCCGCTCCCAGCATGGCGACGGGCAGGATCGGGGCAACCACTCCCATCCCGAGCCCGGTCGCGCCCATGACGCAGGAGGCGTAGATGATCTTCTTGCGGCCCATTCGATCCGAGAGCCGGGCCGCAGGGATGACGGCTACGGTCAGGCAAGCGGCCACGACCCCGAGCAGGACGATCTTCGTGTCGGCGGTGTGCTGCGCGTCCAGGCCGAAGACCTGGGCCAGGTAGAACGTGCTCAGGGTCGGGTAGAGCGACGCGCCGATCAGGATGAACAGTCGTGAGCCGACCAGCCATAGGAAGCTTCGCTCGCGCAGAATGTCAAGTCCCCAGGCCTCGCGGGCGATCGCGAACCACGACCGCCCGTTCCGAGGCTTGACGCGCGGGCCCTCGCGGACGCCAGTGACGACACCCAGCATGGCAATGAACTCGATCACCCCGATCGCCATCGTTCCGTAGAAGAACGCGTTCGGATCGTCGTGGCTCTGGTGCAAGGCCACTGCCGCCGCTCCGTAGCCGAGAAGGTTCCCGAGCGCGGAGAAGAGTCCGAGCAACCCGGAGGCGAGTCCAACTTGAGGCGCCGGGACGAGGTCCGGTATGTAGCCCTGGAACGGTCCTTGGGCGAAGTTGGAGCTGAACTGGAGGAGAGCCACGAAGGCCCCGATGGCGGCCACGCTGTTGGACGTCGCGATGCCGTAGAGGAAGACCAAGTCGAGCGTCGCCCCGATGAAGATGTACGGCTTGCGCCTGCCCCAGCGGGTGATCGTGTAGTCGCTGATCGAGCCCACGGTCGGCTGGACGGCGACCGCGATGACCGTCCCGACCAGGGCGATCTGGAGCGCGCCGATCCCCTCGGATCCCTTCTCGGCGAGGTGGGCGAACTGAAGCCGGCCGTTGACGATGTCGAGGATGCCGCTCCAGACGGTCGAGATTCCGAGCCAGTAGATTGAGATCCGGATCAGCTGGGTCAGCGGGAGCTTCCGGGTGGGGCGGCCGTCCTCGTCGTGCGTGGGCGGTGGATCGGCTTCGGACGGTGACACGTCGACGATCGGTTTGGCTCCCGTGACGGCATCGAGCACCGGCCTGCGCCTCCGATTGTCGGCCCGATCCGCTCAGTCCCCAGCCCACCTCGCGCTCGGCTCGGGTACGCCCAGTCGGATTGGCCTCGTGTGCGGTGCCAGTATCGCCCGTTCCGCATGTGTCCGCGGGCCGACACCCGGCCGGCGGGACTGCTGGTAGGCTGAATCGGCGTAGTCGCTGCGGCGAATGCGCCCGGCGAAGCGGCGGCAATGGGCGGTTTGCCATCGGGATGGCGATCGCCTCAGGCACAGGAGGGCAGGCCATGGGCGGCTCGCACGCGGCGGAGAACGGCGCCGAAGGAGCTCCTAGCTACTACCTGTCGCTCGGCGACTCACTGGCCACCGGTGTCCAGCCCATCGGCCTCGAGGAGCGGCAGTTCAGGACGGACGAGGGCTACTCGGACCAGCTGCTCTCTATCGCCCTGTCGCGCCTGCCCGGGCTGCAGGTCGTCAAGCTCGGATACCCCGGCGAGTCCACGGTGACGATGATCGAGGGGGGCTTGACCCAATATCCGCACGGCAGCCAGCTTCGCGAAGCCATCTCGTTCCTGCGGACCCATCGCCGCAGCGTCGCCTTCGTCACGCTCGATGTGGGTTTCAACGACTTCCCCGAGTACGCGCTTGAGGCGATCCCGTACGGGATGACCAGCATCGGGCGGAACCTGCCGGGCATCCTTGATGCGCTCCGCGAAGCCGCCGGTTCGACCGTCCCGATCGCCGGCATGACCATCTACGACCCGTTCCTGGCCCGCTGGCTGGACGGGCCGGAAGGCCGGGAACTGGCTCGCATCTCGGTCTGGGATGCCGTGGTGCCGATCAACGCCCGCTTGCGCGAGATCTACCAGGGCGCGGGGCTGCGGCTCGCCGACGTGGAGGGGGCCTTCGCCACAACGGACTTCGAGACTCCCGCTGAGCTCGAGGGTGTGGGGCGGGTGCCGATCAACGTGGCCCGGGCTTGCCAGTGGACCTGGGCTGCCACGCCTCCGCCTCTGGGCCCGGACCTGCACGCCAACGCTCGAGGCTATCGGGCCATCGCCGAGGCGTTCGCCAGAGTCCTGCTGCCGTAAGGCCAGCTCCCGTCGGGTACGCAAAGACCCGCCGGCAACTTGCCGGCGGGTCTGCACTGGGGTCGAGCGGATGGCCGCTCTGGGCCGCTCGATGGTCAGTAGCCGCTGGCCCCCGAAGTGTTCCCGGCCGGGGCCGTGTCGGTCGCGGCAGGGGCCGTGTCGGTCCCGGCCGGGGCCGTGTCGGTTGCGGCAGGGGCCGCCGGAGCCGTGTCAGTCGCCGCCGGGGCCGCAACGCTCGGCGCTGCAGCGCTCGGCAAGGAACCGCTCACTGGAGCGACGAACCAGACGCCGCTCTTGCCCTGGCCGGTGGTGTCACCCGCGGCCGAGTCACCGGCGAAGTAGTAGAGCGGCATGTGGTTGTACGTGACCTGGAAAGTGCCGTCGGCGCGCGTGATGGTCGCGAAAGTGCCGGCGGCGCCGCTGGGACCCTGGATCGTGGCCCCGCTCGCCACGGTCAGGGGCGGCCAGCTGGTGGCGCAAGTTCCCGTGCAGGTGCTCGTATCCGGGGTGTCCTTGGTGAAGACGTAGAGGGTCATACCACCGGCACCGGTGAGATATGCCCCCAGGGTCGGGTCGTTGGTCATGCCGAGCGCGGTGCCCGTGGGCGCACCGGCCGAGGCGGGGGCGGCCGTCATTCCCTGGACGTTAGACACGGGCGTGCTGGCAGCGGACGAACAGGCGGCGGCGACCAACACCGCGCCAACCGCGAGACTCGTCAGCGAGAGCAAACGTGAGCTGGGACGCATGATGCTTTCTCCTGGATGGGTATTCGCTGGATCCTGCTTTGAACGGCTCCTTCCCTTCGAAGGGGCGCGTAGGGTGTACGGGACATGAGCCGGGCTGGTTCTGAAAGCCTCTTGACGTTGCGGCTCGTGCGCCCGGAACGCCCCCTGCGACTCACGGGACGGAACAGGCGCCTAAGTGTTCGAATGCGCGTCCCGCGCCTGTGTGGGGATCTCGCGCAGCGACCGAACCGGCGAGAAGAGCACCCAGAGGAAGGCGGCTGAGGCAACCGTTGCGCCCACCGCGATGGTGGTGCGAAGCGGCAGGAACGAAGCCAGGACGCCGCCGATCAGGCTTCCCAGCGGCATGGTGCCCCAAACGATGAACCTCATGGTGGCGTTCATTCGGCCCTGCATGTCGAGAGGCGTGATCGCCTGGCGGAAGCTCACCTGGTTCACGTTGTAGACAACGGCCGTGAAGCCGGTCAGGAAGACCGATCCGAGCAGCAGCGCCGCCGCGATCGGAACCTCCGACGGCATCAGCGCGTACATGAACGTCGCCGGCCCGGACAGGAACATCGACCACACGATGGCCGGGCCGACGCCGAGCCGCCGTGACAGACGCTCCGAGACGAGCGCGCCGATCAGCACGCCCAGGCCGCCCAGCCCGAACACGGTGCCAACCAACTGATAGCTGAGGCCCAGCTCGCGGTACGCGAATATCGCGAAAATCGAGAACGCGATCGAGGTGCCCAGGTTCGAGGTGGCGGTCGAGCCGGCGATCGTGCGCAGATAGCGGTTGCCGAGGACGTATCTCAGGCCCTCGGCGATGTCTTCCCGCGCGCTCGTGTGTGCACCCGTCTCTGTGACGCGCCGCTCCGGTCTTGGCTCCGGCTTGCGGATGAGTGAGATCAGCCCGCCAGAGGCGAAGAAGCTAGCTGCGTCGAAGACGATGGCGAAAGGCGCACCCACCGCGCCGATCAAGCCCCCGGCAAGCGCGGGGCCCACCACCTGGGCGCTCGATTGCGGAAGCGACAGCTTGGCGTTGCCCTCGACGAGTTCTTCGCGATCGAGCAGGGCGGGCAGGTATGACTGATCGGCGACGTCGAAGAGGACCGTAAGCGACCCCGTGATGAAGCCGACGGCGTACAGCTGCCAGATAGTCAGGACGCCGGCCGCGAACGCGATCGGAATGGTGAGCAGGGCCAGGCCGCGGCCGACGTCTCCGGCGATCAGCACCGGCCGGCGGCGCACGCGATCCAGCCATGCCCCGGCAGGGAGCGCGAAGAGGATGAACGGGGCCATCTCCACGGCGCCGAGCAGCGCGACTTCCAGGGGGCTCGAGTACAGCACGACCGCGGCGATGATCGGGATCGCCAGCTGGCTCACCTGGCTGCCCATCAGGCTGACCGTCGCCGCGGTCCAGATCTTCATGTAGTCGGCGTGGCGCCAGAGAGTGCGCCGCACCGCGCCGGCCGCGGCCCCTCCGGCCGCCGGTTCCGTCGGTGGGGCGGCCTCGTCGGGTCCGTCGAGTTCGGCCATCGCCGCATGGTAACCGGCGGCGACGTCGGCTAGGCAGCATGCCCGCGTCCCGGCCGGCCGGTCTCAGCGAGCGCGGCGCGTCCCGCAATGACGTCCTGGGGCAGTAGAGTTCGATCGGGCAGGCCGCTCGGTCGTCCGCACCTTCATCGACCACAGGAGGTCAGTCGGATGTTGGGTTCGAGCCATCGCCGCCGGCGCCAAGCCGAGCACCTCTCGGTCAACCCGCTCTTCGCCCAGGGCTCCATCCTCGCCCCTATCCCGGTCAGGAGGCTGCCCGACGGCGAGATGTCGTCCGCGGCCGCCTACCAGATCATCCACGACGAGCTGATGCTGGACGGGAACGCCCGCCAGAACCTGGCCACGTTCGTGACGACCTGGATGGAACCGGAGGTGGGCCGCCTCATGACCGAGTGCCTGCCCAAGAACATGATCAACAAGGACGAGTACCCCCAGACGGCCGAGATGGAGCACCGCTGCGTGTCGATGCTGGCCGACCTCTGGCACGCCCCGGACCCGAGCAAGGCGCCCGGCTGCTCGACGGTCGGGTCGTCCGAGGCATGCATGCTCGGCGGCCTGGCTCTGAAGCGGCGCTGGCAGCAGTCCAGGCGCGCCGCGGGCAAGCCGGTGGACAAGCCGAACATAGTCATGGGCATCAACGTCCAGGTCTGCTGGGAAAAGTTCACCAACTACTTCGAGGTCGAGCCGCGCCTGGTGCCGATGGAGGGAGACCGCTTCCACCTCTCGGCCGAGGAGGCGCTGAAGCTCGTCGACGAGAACACGATCGGTGTGGTTGGCGTGCTCGGCTCGACCTTCGACGGCAGCTACGAGCCGATCGCGGAGATCGACGCTGCGCTGGACCGACTTCAGGCCAAGACCGGCCTGAACGTGCCGATCCACGTCGACGGCGCTTCCGGCGCGATGATCGCCCCGTTCCTCGATCCGGAGCTGGCCTGGGACTTCCGCATTCCGAGAGTTGCGAGCATCAACACGTCGGGCCACAAGTACGGCCTGGTCTTCCCGGGGGTCGGCTGGATCATCTGGCGCGACGGGGCGGCCCTGCCCGAAGAGCTGGTCTACCACGTCAACTACCTGGGCGGCGATATGCCGACCTTCGCCCTCAACTTCTCACGCCCCGGCGCTCAGATCGTGGCCCAGTACTACATGTTCCTGCGTCTTGGCCGGGAGGGGTATCGGCTCGTCCACGCCGTCTGCCGTGACGTGGCCGGCGACGTCGCGGCCAGGCTCGCCGAGATGGGCCCGTTCGAGCTGATCACGGACGGTAGCCAGCTGCCCGTCGTCGCCTTCCGGCTGAAGGTGGGGATCGACAACTTCACCGTCTTCGACATCTCGCGGCGGCTGCGGGAGCGCGGCTGGCAGGTGCCGGCCTATACGTTCCCGGCCAATCGCGAGGATCTGGCGGTGCTCCGGATCGTCGTCCGCAACGGCTTCTCGCACGATCTCGCGGCCCTGTTCCTGGCCGATCTGGAGCGTCTGCTACCCGAGCTCGAACGCCAGGCCGAACCGGTCGAGAAGGAGTCCGCGACTTCGTTCCGCCACTAGCCACGGTCGGGTCAGGCCGCGCGGCAGACGCCGGACCCGCCTATCCGAACTGCTCTCTCAGAGGAGAGTCAGAGCCGCCAGGGCGCCAGCGCCGCCGGCGATCGCGCACGCCGCCACCAGCGCGATCCACCCCGCCCGACTCTCTCGCAGAACGGCGCCGAGGCCTGTCAGCACGCCTGCCAGCGCCAGGAACGAGAGCCCAAGGACCGCTCGCTGCTCCCGCGAGCCGGCCTCGTTCGCCAGATCCACCTGGCGGTTCTGTTCGGCCAGCTCCTTCTGGAGGTCGGCGGTCGAGGCCTCGAGGAGCCCGCGCGTGTAGGCGTCCACCGGCGCGTTCCCGGTCGTGTCGGATGTGGCTGCGAGAGCCTTCCGCAGCTTGTCGAATGCCCGCTCCTGCGCCGCTCCAACGGCCACGGTGGCGTCATCGCCGTGCTGGATGCCGGTCAGCTGGCGGCTGGCGGACTCCATCCCCAGCGCGAGTGCGACTTCCTGGGCGCCCACCGCAGAATCGAGCGCCTGCGAGCTCACGGAGATGCGAGCCGAGAGGTCGTCCGCGAGCCGGGCCGCCCTCATGTTGGCACGGGTTGCGGCCTCGCTGGCGTAGATCTGCGTCGCAGCAAGCACGGCGGCGAGAAGGGCGATGAGCCCGATCAGGATCGCGGCGATCAGGTCGAACCGCCGCTCCGCTCGAAGCTCGGCCGCGGCGTCGGGCGCGATCATGCCAGCGCCTCCACGCCCAGGGCCATGAGCGCGCCCGCGGCAAGGGCGGCGGAGCCGGCCGCGAGCAGGAGCCCGCGGCGCCGTTTGAAGGGCTGGGCGAGCACCCCGAGGAAGGCGCCGATGCTCGTGGGGAACAGTGCCAGGGTGAGCAGCTCCGCCTTGTGCGCCAGCTTGTCGCCGGCCGCCTCCAGGCCGTCCGGGTCGAGGGCCATCAGCGCCGGATTCTGGGCCCGCAGGTCGGCCAGCCGCTTACCCAGGTCGAAGCCGCCCGACGGGAGCGCATAGTCCGGCTTGGCGGCCAGGTCCGAGCTGGAGATGAGCCCGCTGGCGATGCCGGCCTGCACGTCCGCCTCCACCTGGAGCGCCTCGCCGGCCAGTCCGGTCGTGGTGGCGGCCGCGGCCTGCAGCTCGCCTTGGACCAGACGAGCCTCGAGTATCCGGATCGCCACCGGCAGCTCGGTCTGGTACAGGTAGCGAACGTCGTCCATCGCCCCGGCCGAGCGCTTCACCTCCGCTCTGAGCGCGGACTGCCAGGAATCGGAGGCGGCGCTGGAAACCATGGAAACGCGAGCTCCGACGATCGCGGCCACCACCGCGGCGATCGTGAGCAGAATGGCCACGCCACCGTGGCCGCGCTCCGGGGATGCAACGGCCATCTCCGAGACGGCCACGGCCGATGACTCGGATTCGGTGGGTTCGAACAGCTCCCCGTACGCTGGCATCGAGTGGCGGCTCCTGCAGCTGGCTACGGTCAATGTAGCGCCGCCGAGCGGAATCCGTGCGGGAGGCTCGCACGCGGGTCCGGTCGGGGTCGTTGGGCCGGTGTCTCGAGCTGCCCGCGGCTGGAGGGGAGGCCCTGACGTCGCCGCTAGAGCGGGTACACGTATACGAATAGACCCTCGCGGCCATCGATGATCTTGCCCTGGTGCCAGCGATCGTAGTCCTCGTGAATCTCGCTGTAGGGCACATCCGAGTCCGGCGGTCGTGAGTGCCCGCCTCTGGTCTGGTTGTGGAGATTGGAGACGCGGTCGTACCAGACATCCTCGATCAGGAGTGAGAGCACCTTGAAGTCGTCGGTGGTGGCCGGATCTGCGGAGGCGGTGAAGCCCGAGACGACCCACGAATGCCAGCCCGACCAGACGACCAGCCCAGCCGGGCGCTGAGTGATGCGGATCTGCTTGACCACGAAGTGGACCGCGTCGTCCATGTTCGCCTTGGCCCCGACCTTGTACTTGCCGTAGCCAAGTTGCGTGAGGGCATCAGCCCAGCCCTCGGGAGTGGCGCCGCCGTAGCTGCCCCCATCGAGCGAGACGGCCAGATCGAAGAGCTTGGCCTGCGTGTCGCGGGTCACGTCCGGAGAAGCGTTCATGATGTTCATCGAAGTCTGTATCGCCGCCGGCACGCACCAGGTGTTCTTGAGCTCCTCTACGAAGTCGCCTGCTTTGTAGAGGTCCATGGCGAAGTATCCGGGGGTGGGCTTCGGCGGGACCGTATACGTCGGTGCCGCTGAGCCGAAGCCCGGCAGGGTCGGCAGAGGCGTGAACGGGGTGGGCGTGACGACCGGCGACCGCGTCGGCGCAACGCGGGCCCACGGCGTCACGAGCGGGTTCACGGCCAGAGTGGAGTGGTTGAGAGCCTGGGTGGTAGCCACGAACGCTCCGCCTGCCAGTGCCACGAGAAGCATGGCGAGCACCGCGTTTGTTGCCGGCGACGACCGCCGTCTCGGTGGCGCGAGCACGCCCCAGCGATCCGCGACGAGAGTCCGCGACAATCGTGGCGCGCCGCCGATGCGGGCCATTCGCGGCCGGAGGGCAACGGCCAGGATGGCCAGCTTCGTAGCCATCCCAATCGCGTAGCCGGTCGGAATGGCCGCCAACCCGAGCTGACCGGAGAGCGCGGTGGCCGACAGCACCGTCGCCGCGAAACCGGCGATCGCGGCCAGGGTCGGCTCCATGGTGTTGTGGGTCGCGTAGATAGCCCTCGCCAGCAGCTCCGTCAGGCTCTCGAATGGGATCGAGACGGCGAAGATGAGGGCCACCATCGTGGTCTGGGCGACGTCCGTGGCGTCGAAGGCCCCACCGCCCAGGAAGATGCGGATCGCCATCGGGCCGAAGACGAGCAGGCAGGCTGCGGCCGAGATGGAGAGGAACGCGATCGTGGCCAGGTTCGTTCTGAAGACCCGCTTAAAGGCCTTCTTGTCTCCGGCCGCGACGGCCGACGAGAGGGCGGGAAAAGCCGCCGTGGCGAAGGCGACTCCGCAGAGGCTCTCGGGCAGGCTCTGGAAATGTTGCGCAAAGGTGAACGAGGTGACCGATCCAGGCGCCAGGCGGGACGCCAGGCCGGTGAAGTAGAGCGCCGTCAGTGCCAGGAGCGGCTGGCTGAGCATCTTGGGCGCCATGAGCTTGAAGAACTCGCCCAGGCCTTGCGTTCGCAATGCCAGGCTCGGCCACGGCCGGAAGCTCGTCCGGTAGATTCCCAGCAATCGGATCCCGAGGTGCGCGCCTGCCCCAACCACGGCTCCAACGGCTGCGCCGTAGATCCCCAGCGGGCCGCTCAGCAGCAGGGCGCCGGCAGCTATGCCGCCGTAGTACATCGGCTCGGCCAGGCCGTAGGTGACGAAGCGCCGTTCCGCCACCAGGATCTCGCCCAGCACCCACGAGGCGGCAAAGATCACCTGCGCGAAACACAGGACGCGGAAGAGACCGACGTATAGGTCGCGCTGCTCTCCGGTGAAGCCCGGCGCGACGATCGACATCGTCTGCTCGGCGAACACGAACATGACCGCCATTGCGAGCGCCATCACCAGGATCGCGAGGGTCAGGATCGTGCGGGCGAAGTCGCGCGCCTTGTCCGCGGCCTCGCCCTTGAGCCCAACGAACAGCGGCAGGAACGGGCCCACGACGCCGCCTACGACGAGGAATTCGAGGGCCAGCTGAGGAAGGCGCATGGCTGCGGACCACGCGTCCAGCTCCGGTCCGGCCCCGTAGGCGTGACCGAGGACTCGCAGGTTGAGGAACGACATTCCGGCGCCCACGAGGATGAGGATCGCCAGGATGACCGCGTTCTTCGGCAGCGCCGTCAGCGCCAGGTTCCTCAGCCGGTTTGGGAGGGGAATCTCCTCCGGCGCTCCCTCGCCGTAGAGCGCGACCTGGGCGGCCTCAATCCGGCCCGGCACGCGACGGCCGCGCGTCTCCTTTCCTTGGGGCAATCGCCGATCCTCCAACACTGCCAGAGCCGTTCGAGCCGACTATGTTAGACGTCCGCCGACGAGTGGGCTGGACCCGATGTGGCGGCGAGCCCTCCGCGCAGGGAACCGTGGCGCCGGGCGTCTGTGGCTTGGCGAGGAACGTATCTCTGACCAAGCAGAGCATTTCGGACTTCCGACTGGGGATCTGAACTCGTTGCGTCTCCGTCGTGGTCCGGATGACCGCGCTCAGCCCCGCCGCGGAGCTTCCGAGCGGGCAGAGTCGAGTACCGTGTAGCGCAGGACGCGCGATACCGCCCGCGCCAGCGCTGGAGGGCATCATGCCCACGTCGATCCTGTCGGACGACTCCGCCCTGCTCCCAATCTCCGGAGCCGTGCTCTACAACAACGTCTATGGCAAGGGCGACATCGCGAACTACCGGCAGCTCGTCTTTCGTGGTCAGGACGGCGCAGGCTGGGAGTGGGATTGGCCCGAGAGCGCCGGACCGTCCATGAAGTGCTACCCCGAGGTCCTTCTGGGACGATCACCGTGGAGTGAGGCGAGTGCAGGGGACCAGCTGCCGCGTCGGCTGGCAGAAACGCGCCTGACGCTCGATTTCGACTTCGCCACCGTCGGCAGCGGGCTGTGGTGCGAGAGCTTCGACTTCTGGATCACCAGCTCCGACCGACCGAGGCCGAAGGACATCGTGAGCAACCTGTGCATCTGGACCATGAACCATGGGCTGAAGCCCTCGTACAAAGGCCGCCGCACGACTTTGGGGATCGGCGGGCGCACCTACGAGGCCACCTTCGAGACGCCCACGGAGCAGCCGGACAAGCCGTGGAAGACCCTATGCCTGGTGGACGCCGAGCCTCGCAGCAAGGGCAGCCTCGAGCTGGGTCTCCTGGTCGATGCCCTGATCGCTCACGGGCTGGCGCAGCCGACCGACTTCCTCGCGACCGCCGAGTTGGGCAGCGAGGTGGCGTACGGGAAGGGCCGCACGACCCTTCGGGTCTTCAGTCTGCGCTAGGTGTGATTCCCGGACACGTTGTTGACGAGGACGGCCATGGGCGACTGTCCGTTCAGTGAGCCGTGGGGTCGGTGCTCGTTGTAGTGGGCAACGAAGGCGGGGAGGGCGTCGAGCCTCGCC
>JBEKPL010000037.1:0-24314 GCA_049520815.1 Candidatus Limnocylindrales bacterium | reverse complement strand
CTCGTCGCCGCCCGCCGGTTGGATGCGCTGGCGGCCGCGATCGAGCTGCTGATTCTCGGGGCAGTCATCGAGATCTGCGTTCTCGGCGCCATCGGGCGAATCGGCCACGCCACCGACGGGAGCGTCCTGGGCGCGGCTGTTGTCTGCGTGATGGGCGGAACCGCCGTCTTTGCCGCCGGGATCGTGGCCCTCCTGGCGCGCGAATGAGCGCGGACGGATGAGGACGCTCATCGCGGGGCCGGACCGGACCGGCTCGGGGGCGTCTGGGCCGAGAGGGACTGGGTCGAGAGTGGCCGGCCCCGCGAATCGACGCCCGCGCCGCCGTCCCCCTGCGAGCGGCGTCGGCGCGATCCTGCTGGTGGACTTGCTCGCCCTGATGATCGTCCTGGCCTCGGCCCCCGCGGCGTGGCTGTGGCTCGATTCCTCCCATCCCAGCCCAGTCGCGCCAGGAGGCAGCGCGCCGCCGGGCGGTCAGTCGGGCTCCCCCGCTCCGGGCAGCCCCAGCGCCTCGCCCGGCGCGGCGGGGTCGAGTGTCGCTTCCGCGAGTCCATCGCCGAAGCTGGCCTACGGCGACGGGACGTGGGCTCGCGCCGAATCACTGCCGCAGGGCCGGTGGGGCACCGGCAGCGCGGTCTTGCGCGACGGCCGCGTCCTGGTCGTCGGCGGCGCACTCGGTTCCTCGAGCAACTCCGCCACGGATTCGGTGATCATCTACGATCCGGCGACCAGCCACTGGAGCGCCGCCACGCACATGCTCCAGCCGCGCGCATATCCGATGGTCGTGGCCCTCGCGGATGGCTCGATCCTCGCCGTCGGCGGCTCACGCAATCTCCAGCCGCTCGATACGGCGGAGCGCTACTACCCGGACAATGGAACCTGGGTGGCGGCCGGCCGGCTCAACGTTCCGCGGACCCAGGGGACGCTGACGCTTCTCAGTGACGGGCATGTCCTGGCTGTCGGAGGCGGCATGGAAGGCTCTCCCGGTTGGGCCTCGACAGCCTCGGCGGAGATCTTCGATCCAACCGCCGGATCCTGGTCTCTCGCCGCTCCGATGTCCGCGGCCCGGGCCTTCCACACGGCGACGCTGCTTCCCGGCGGCGAGGTCCTGGTGACGGGTGGAGCGACCATATACAACGGAGTGCACGGATCGGTGACGGCGATGGCCGAGATCTATATCCCTCGGCTGAACACATGGCGTTCGGCGGCCCGGATGTCCGTGGCGCGCTACGCCGGCGCCGCGGCGCTCCTGCCCGACAATCGCGTCCTGGTGGCCGGCGGGTGGTCCTTCACCGCCAACACCGACCCGAGCCTGGCCTCGGCCGAGATCTACGATCCAGGTTCGAACGCCTGGAGCGCGACCGGTTCGCTCACCGACGCGCGCGGCAGCTTCGCCATGGCGAAGCTGCCCGACGGTCGCGTCCTGGCAATTGGGGGGTCGATCCCGCATACCACGTTCTGGCCAGCACGGAAATCTACGACTCAGGATTGGGAAGGTGGCAGACGACGGGTCAGCTGCCGGTGGCGTTGGAACGGCCGGCGATGGAGACCCTGCCCGATGGTCGCGTGCTCGTGGCGGGCGGAGCCCTCGACGCTTCTGCCGGACGCGTGACCGCCGTCTGCGCGCTCTACTCTGCCAGGCCTCCGGCTCAAACCTGACGCGGGAGCAGTGAGCCGAGCGTCCGGTGTCACGCCCGCTTACAGTGAGCGAGACGGCCAACCGGCCGGCTGCCAGGTGCGTATCGGAGGATCAAGTGGGGATCGAGAGCGATGGCGATCTGACGTCGCCCGGCCAGGGAAGGCCGGGTCCCGACGCCTCGAGTCAGGCCGAGCCGCCGCGGTCGCCGTTCGATCCACCCGCGCCGGCCGCAGCCCCGGCGCCACTGCCGACCGGCCTGGCGAGCGGGCCACCGCCGGCCGCCTGGGGCTGGACGCCGCCGACGGCCCAGGGCTACTGGCCGGGCGGCGATGAGGCCCCGCCGCGCGCCCGGCTGCCGATCGTCGCCACCGTGCTCGCTCTGTGTGTGGGGATCACGTTCCCCCTGCCGTGGGTGAGCTTCGGTGCCTTCGGCATCTCCGTCTCGCTCAGCGCAATGTTCGAGGCCTCAGACTGGATTGGCCGCCTCTGGCCGGATCTGCTTGTTCTCGGCTTCCTCGTGGCCTTCATCTCGGCGTTCTTCGACGCCTTCCTCAGACTCGGTCGACGGGCCGCGATCGTGGAGGCACTGGGATTCGGGGCCGTCGGAGCCGGGACGGTCATCGGAATGGCCTCGAGGTTCGACTCCTATTTCGGGGATCCGGGGTTCGGGGCGTGGCTGTGCCTCCTTGTTGCGGTAGCGGGCGTCATCGCGGCGGGCGTCCGCTTCGCCAGCCCCAACGCATTCACTCCCACGGTGCCCCCATTCGCGACGGCGCATTACGCCCCGCCATCCGCGCCGCAGTACCCGGGAGCCTGGGCTCCGCCGTACCCCACGGCCCCGTATGGCTCGACCCCGTATGCCGCGCCGGTCCCGTCCATGCCGCCGGTCCCGTCCATGCCGCCGGCACCCGTCGGCGAGACCGGCGAGCAGGCCCCGGCCCTGGATCTCTCGGGCGCTCCGGGAACGCTGGCGGTTGTCCAGGCAGGGCAAACCACGACGGGTCTCGTCAACTTCGGTGATCTGGTCATCATCGGTAGCGACCCGGGGTCGAGCATCGTCCTGGTCGATCCGCGGGTCAGCCCCCGTCACGCGTCCATCGAACGCCGGGGGCCCGGCTGGTTGGTCCGAGGCCTCGACGTCGCCAACCCCATCCGGGTGCTCGACGATACGGGCCGGGCCTACCCGGTCCAGGGCGAGCTGGGTCTGAGGTCCGGGGAGCTGCTGATCGGTGGCGCACAGGTGAAGCTGTACCCGCCCCCGCCGTGACCGGAGGAGGAGTTGGAGGGCCGTGTGGGATTCGGACCCACGACCAGCCGATTAAAAGTCGGCGGCTCTGCCACTGAGCTAACGGCCCTCGGTGGCGAACGCGTGGCGGCGCTGGCGCGATAGTACTTCCCCGATCGAAGATCCGGCCGCTACCCCCAGCTACTGGGTGAGGTCGTGGACCGCCGCCAGCAGCTCCGCGTCGCCTGACGAGTTCAGCTGAGCGGTCGTCATCGACCCAAGCTCAGCCGGATCGACCGGCACGGCCCCGCTGGCCAGGGCCACCGTCTCATCGGGTTGGATGCCGACGCCGAAGATCTTGTGACCTGACGGCGTCAGCCAGTAGGCGGTGCCCAGGAAGATGACCGAGCCGTCGGACAGGTCGAACTTCTGGAGGACGGTCCCGGTCCCGTACGTCGCCTCGCCGACGATCTTGGCTCGTCCGGAATCCTGCAGCGCGCCCGCCACGATCTCCGATGAGCTAGCCGAGTAGTGATCGACCAGCACCACCAGGGGCTGGCTCGTGTGCGGTTGCGAGGTATCCACCCTGATGCTGGTGTTGTGCCCGGCGGCGTCCTGCTCGATGTAGACCACGCCGTCTTTGAGGAACCGACTGGCGACGCTCGTGGCCTCCTCGGTATAGCCGCCCGGATTGCCGCGCAGATCCAGCACGATGGACGTGGCGCCGGCCTTCTTCGACTCGTCGAGAGCCGTCTGGAGCTGGTCGGCGGCGCCGCTGGAGAACTCGACGATGACGATGTCGGCCACGTGGGTGCCCGGTACCATCCCCCACGCGACCAGCGGCACGGACACCTGGGCGCGGGTGATGTCGAAGTCGATCGGCGCTGCGGAGCCGGAGCGAACGACGGTGATCTCGACCTTCGTTCCCTCCGGGCCGCGGACCCTGGTGCTGAGCTGGTCGAGTGTCAGCCCGGCGGTCGAGACGCCGTCGACGGCGGTGATCACGTCGCCCGGCTTCATGCCGGCCGCGGCGGCGGGAGATCCGGCCACGACCTTGGTGACGACGAGCGCGCCGCTGCTGTCGGACAGGAGAACGCCGATGCCGGCCACGGTTGCGTTGAGCGAAGTCTGGAAGGCCTGGTATTCCTCGGGCGTGAGGAAGACGGAGTGCCCGGTGTCGCCGAGGCTGTCGACCATCCCCTTGATGGAGCCGTAGAGCAGCTGCTTGTCGGTGACCGACGACCGGCCTACGAAGTTCTGGCGAACGGCCTGCAGTGCCTCGTTGTACAGGTCCATGCCCTGGAGCGCGCCGCCGGCTGTGCCGGCGGTCGGCTGGGTCGCGGTCGCGGTCGCGGGCGTGCCCGGCCCGAACGCGGCGTGGTCGACGACCAGCCCGCCGGAGAACGCCATCATGCAGGCGGCGATGGCGATGAGGATCGCGGGCAGGCGGCTGGGGCGGTTGTGCAGCGAACGATCGATCCCCGCCGGAGCATTCCACTGGGGCGGCGCGGGTGGCCAGCCCTGGCTTGGCGGCCAGGCCTGGTTCGGCGGCCAGCCCGCGTATGGCGGCCAGCTCGGGTTCGACGGCGCGGGCAGCGGCGCGGGCGGCCAGCCCGCGTTCGGCGGCGCAGGCGGCCAGCCCGCGTTCGTATTCCAGCCTTGCGGTGCGGGCGAGCTCTGCGGCGACGCGTCGGGCACGGCCGGCGGCGCCAAGGGATCCGGCCCGGCGGACGATTGAGTCGAGCCCGCCTCAGGGGAATCCGCCGGGGTCCAGGGTCCCGTCTCGCCGTCGACCGGACTCCCGGATCGGTTCTGTGTCTTGTCGTCGTCGCTGCGCATGCCAAGGCCTCCAATTCCGCTGCAGCGCACATCATGGCGCACCTGTCCGGATAGGACGCTGAAGGGGGAGCGAGGTTCCGCGTCCGCGGAGGCGGGCATGGCAAGCGCGCCGGCGCCCCTTGCCGAACGGGCCGAGAGCCGATAGGGCGTACGATGAATTCGGAGGCTGTGGTCATGGCTAACGCTGGTCGAACGCCCCACGATGGCCCGGGTTGGATTGCACACCCGGATTCGATCGCCCCGACGGTGCTCATCCTGGGCGGGTTCCTGACCGCCCCACCGATGTACTCGCAGCTCGTCCGCCGCCTGAAGGCGCGGGGCGCCGCGGCCGTGGTGGTGGCGAATGTCTGGACGCCCGACTGGCTTCTGGCCGGGGTCCGTGGCACGGGGCCGATCGCCACGCGGTCCGCCCGTGCCCTGCTGACTGCGGCCCGTGTCGGCACGGACGTTTCCGAGGGCGCTCCGCTCCTGGTCGTCGGGCACTCGGCGGGCGGCATCATTGCGCGACTGCTCACCGCCCCGGAGCCGTTCGCGGGTCGGAGGCTCGGAGCTGCGTCGCGCATCGGGGCCATCGTGACTCTCGGCACGCCGCACGAGCTCTCGAGCGGCGAGGGGATCGGCCGTCGCATCAACGAAGTGGCTTCGTCGATAGCGGACGCACTCGTCCCGGGCTCGTTCTTCGCCCCAGAGATCGGGTACGTGTCGGTGGCGTCGCGAGCCGTTCACAGCGACCCGGGAGGCACGGGCCGGGAGCGCGTCGCGCATCTGCTCTATCGGTCCATCATCGGCCGTGCCGCCGTGCCCGGCACCGAGGGCGACGGTCTCGTGCCCGTTGCCGCGACCGCGCTCGCCGGCGCCCGCGGGGTCGTCCTGGACAGCTGCATCCACGGGCCCGGTGGGGGCGGACCCTGGTACGGCAGCGACGACGAGGTCGACGTCTGGTGGCCGGTCGCGCTCGAGGCCTGGCGAGAGGCTCTGCGCTGTCGGGCGAAGTCGGCCGGGGTGGGCGTGCGACGACGCCGGGGCAAGGCCGCGGTAGCGTGACAGTCCCCGAGTTCTCCCGACACCTGCGAGCGGCGGCTGCGACCGGAAACCTGTCATTTGCCAATGGGGTTGGCACGACGCAAGACTCCGGGGCCGCGAGGAGGTCGCGGACACCGAAGACGGACCAGGAATGACGCTGGCCACGCTCGGGTGAGCGCTCCAGAGACCCGCTCAGAGGGCTGGCCCGGCCGAGAACCTCGCGGCGTGCCAACCCCATTGGCAAATGACAGGAAATCGGGCCAGGCGCAGGCCCTCGCTCAGCGTCTCCGCGCTCAACGGCCGCCCGAAAGCAGCACGCTCAAGTTTGACGGCCCCCCGGCGCGTGCCTACACTTCCCGGCGCGGGGTGGAGCAGCGGCAGCTCGTCGGGCTCATAACCCGAAGGTCGGCGGTTCGAATCCGTCCCCCGCAACCAAGCTCCTGGCGCGAACTGTCACGGAGGGCCCTCCCGGGGCCCTTCTCTCTGTGTCTGGGCCCGCCGATACTCGCCGCCGCCCGCGTCATCAGGCCCGCGCTCACCAGGTAACGGCGGAGCGCGGCCACATCCTCGTGGTAGGCCGCCAGCCGTTCGTTGACCTCTGGCTCGGCATAGGTTCGGTCCTCGGCGAAGCAGTGCTCCATCAGGTAGCGGAGCACTGCCCCTCGCTTCCTCTCCTGGGCCGGGATCGAGACGAGCTTCCCGTTGCGGAGGAATGCCCGCAAGACCTTGGCGTCGTAGGCGGGCAGCGGCTCGCCCTCCGGGCCCGGCAGTTGGGCTCCTGCCTCGTCAGCGCGCTCGAGCGAAGCCAGCTGCCCAGACACTGCTTGCAGCCGATCGACCCGCAGTACGTACTCGACGTACGGACGGCGCGGCTTCGACTCGACGAGCCCGGCCGCCTCGAGCCGTTTCAGGTGGTGGACGACGGTCCCGGCCGAGAGACCGCTGGCCGCGGCCAGCTCCTCAACCGCCATCGGTCGCCCGGCCAGAAGCCCAACCAGCCGCAGCCGTGAGGCATCGGCCAGGGCGCGCAGAGCCTGCAAGAGCTGCGGATCCATTGCCGCATTGTACCGCGATTTGACAGGCGTCAAATCGCGGCTGGACCGGGAGATGGCCGGACTCCCAGCGGTCGCCTCCGTGCGCGGGCAGCGCAACGATCAGCGGCGCTTCTTGGAGTGGCAGTCGATGCAGTCGAGGGCCCAAGGCAGGGCTTCCAGGCGTTCGGGGGCAATCCGCTTGCCGCAGGTCTGGCACGTTCCGAACGTTCCGGCGCCGATCCGCTTGAGCGCGGCCTCGATCTGGATGAGGTGCTGCTCTTCCCGCTCCCGCATCTGCTGGCCGCGCTGGCTCTCCGAGACCTCCGTCGCGGCCGCGGTCTGGGCGCCGTGGGAAACCCTCGGATGCTCCACCTCTTCGGACAGTTCGAGTCGAATGCGCTCGCGCTCAGACTCCAGCGTCCGTCGTGCGTTTTCGACCAGCTTGGGATCCATGGCTAGCATCGTACGCCGCTCGATGGGGTGGCGCGCGCTTTCGACGCACCTCCAACGGCCCGCCGGAGCGTCCGGCCGGAAGTGGCCTACACTCGAACCGAGCGATTCGATGCCGGCCAACCGAATCGCGAGCACGACCGGCAGGCGGTCGAAGGAGCACCATGGCGTCCGCGAAGGATCCCGTTTGCGGCATGGAGGTCGACACCAGCAGCGACCTCAAGTTCGAGTACGAAGGCGAGACCTATTACTTCTGCAGCCGCGGCTGCAAGCTCGACTTCGAAGAGGATCCGGAGAAGTACCTCGATCCCACGTACGAGCCGCAGATGTAGCTCGCTGGTTCCAAGTGAGCCCCGCCGAAGGCGACCCGCATGGTACGCTCAGGGTGAGCGTTCGGAGTGCCGCTGGGCCTCCAAGCCTGATATCCAAAGCCAAGACTCCAGGAGTAGCCCGATGGCCTATGTGATCGCCGAGCCGTGCGTCGATGTGATGGACCAGGCCTGCGTGTCCGTCTGTCCGGTCGACTGCATCCACTTCGATGAAGGCACGGACCGCACCCTCTACATCGAACCGGACGAGTGCATCGACTGCGGCGCCTGCGAACCCGAGTGCCCGGTCAACGCGATCTTCGCCGAGGAGAGCCTCCCGGCCGAGTGGACGAAGTACACCGAGATCAACGCCCTCTGGTACACGGACAAGGACGCCGCGCGCAAGCTCGTCGACGCCGCCAAGCCGGCCTGATCCACTCAGCACTCGAGCGGCGCCCGGCCGACCGGCCGGGTGCTTTCGATTCCCCGGGCACGTGTCTGAACGGGCGCATAAGCAACTGCGGCTAGACTTGGCCGATGCGAATCGTTTCCCTGTTCCCCGCGGCCACTGAGATCGTCTGCGCGCTGGGCCTGCGCGACCAGCTCGTGGGGGTCAGTCACCGCTGCGACTATCCCCCGGAGATCGAGGGCCTGGCAGTCGTCACCCGGCCGCAGACCGGCGAGAGCGCCGTGGCGGCGCGCGCGGCAGCGGCGGTCGGTGAGGAGATGGGCCCGGCGGAACTGGATCGGCCGGCTCTGCTGGCCAGCCAGCCGGATCTCGTGATCGTTCGCGAAGGCGGGCTCGGGCCGGGTGCCGGGGCGGTGCGCGAGGCCCTGGGCGAGGCGGCAACCGGACCCTCGATCATCTCCCTGGACCCGGTCAGCCTGGAGGGCATCTTCCACTCGATCACCTCCATCGGGGCCATGACCGAAACCGAGGACGAGGCGATAGGCCTGCTCGAAGCCCTGCGCGAGGAGATCGGCGAGATCGAGCAGCAGGTGGTGGTGCGCCATGACGGGGGCCTCGCGCCCAAGCGGGTCGTGGTCCTGGAGGCGCTGGAGCCCTTGCTGGCGAGCGGCCGCTGGGTTCCCGAACAGGTGCGTCGAGCCGGTGGCTGGGACCTGCTCGGCCGCGACGGCGAACCCGCCTCGCCGACGAGCTGGGAAGCGGTCCGCGACGTCGATCCCGAGATGCTCATTCTGGCCCCGGCCGGGCTCAGCCTGCGCGACTCCAAACGAGCGTGGGCGCAGACTGAGAAGCCGGAGATGTGGGACGAGATCGGGGCCGTCCGGCGCGGGCAGGTCTTCATCGCCGAACCGGTCTACTTCTGCCGGCCCGGACCCAGAGTCGTCGACGGTGTCGCCATGCTGGCCGAGATCTTCGACCCCGAGGGCTTCATCGAGACCTCACCGCCCGCCAGCTGGACGCCCATCCTCGAGTAGCGATCGCAGGGCGCGGTCGATCGGCCATTTTCCACGGCGAAGGAGTCTCTGTTTCAGGATTTGTTCAGCTTGGGGACCGAGTATCTGCCTCAGCTTCCTTCCTCCTCCCAGCGCGAAGACGAGATCGAACAGCCGGTCGTCTACCTCCCTCGGCGACCGGCTCTCGTCTGTCATGGAGGGGTCTGGCCGGCGACATTCCGTGCCCCATTCGCCCCACGACGCGCAATTCCGCGCGAAACCGGCCATCGCCGGGGCCAGAGCGCGCCTATACTCGCCCGCATGTCGCCTCTTTCGAACCGAACCGTGGCCACAATCGGCTCCGGCGTCATGGCCGAGTCGATCATCGCCGGGCTGCTCCGCGGCAAGCTCGTAGAGCCGCGCCAGATCGTCGGCAGCGAACCCCGGCCGGAGCGACGCGCGGAGCTCGAGAGCCGATACGGCGTGCGCATGGTTGCGTTGAACCTGGAGGCCGCAGCCGAGGCGGACGTCATCCTGCTCTCGGTCAAGCCTCAGACGCTGACCAAGGTCGGTCACGAGCTGGGCGGCCACCTGCGCCCGAGTCAGCTGGTGGTCTCGATCGTCGCGGGCGCAACCTGCATGGTCCTCACCAGCTTGCTCGACCATCGCGAAGTCGTCCGCAGCATGCCCAACACCCCGGCCCAGATCGGGCGCGGTATCACCGTCTGGTACCCCACCCCGGAGGTGACCGAGGAACAGTGCGATCAGGCCCGGGTGCTGCTTCGCGCTCTCGGCGCGGAGCTGCAGGTCGAGGACGAGCGGTTCGTCGAGATGGCGACGGCGGTCAGCGGAACGGGTCCGGCATATGTCTTCCTCGTGATGGAGGCGCTGATCGACGCCGCCGTCCACCTGGGCTTTCCCCGCCACATCGCCCACGACCTCGTGATCGAGACGCTGGAGGGCAGCACGGCCTTCGCCAAGGCAACGGCTCAGCATCCCGCCGTTCTCCGAAACATGGTCACCTCTCCTGGCGGGACGAGCGCCGCCGCCATCCATGAGCTCGAATCCGGCCGGCTCCGGACCGTGCTGTCCGAGGCTGTCTGGGCGTCGTACCGGCGAACGGTGGAGCTGGGAGCGGACCTGGAGAAGGGGCTGGGGCTGAACGAGGGTCAGGGCGCCGGGTCGATCGGCGGTGCAACCAACGGCCGCGCGGCCGGCGGAGCCCGCTCGGAGACCTCGACCGGCCGGCGTTCCGGCCGCTGACGTGCCCGGAACGGGCGATCTCGGCTCGACAGCCGCGCCCCGCGGCCTACTGGCGATCTTCGCCCACCCCGACGACGAGAGCTATGGCGCCGGCGGCGTGATGGCCCTGGCCGCGGCCGCGGGCAATCCCGTGTGGGTGCTGTGCGTCACGAACGGCGATCAAGGCGGTCGGCCCGGCGAAACGGGGGTCGACCACTCGCTGGATCCCGGGATACGCCGCGAGGAGCTGCGCTGCGCCTGCAGGGAACTGGGGATCTCTGAGCCGATCTTCCTCGGCTACCGCGACTCCGGCATGGAGGGCTGGGCCGCCCCCGAGGGCTCGCTCAGCCTGGCCGAGCCGGACGAGGTCGTCGAGCGGATGCTGGGCGTCATCCGGCGGCTCCGGCCGGCGGTCATCGTGACCTTCGATCCGGGTGGCGTGTACGGGCACCCGGATCACGTGGCCTGTTCCGCCACGGCCACGGCCGCTTACTGGCGAGCCGCCGCAGAGGCGGGCGGACCAGTCGCCCTCTACCACCAGGCCCTGCCGCGCTCCCGGATTGCCGCTATGAGGGCCGCCATGGAGGAGGAGCGGCTTCGCTCCGGCGAAACCGCAGCTTCCTCCGACGACGATCGACGTCAGCAGGAGGCCTTTGAGCGCCTCGCCCGGCCGGACGAGGAGATCACGACCGTCGTTCGAATCGGCCCCGTCCTGGAGCGCAAGATCGCGGCCCTGGCCTGCCACGACAGCCAGATGCGGGGCCGCCGCTGGGACGACCCGGAGACGCGAGCCCAGCTCGAGGCGATGTTCGGCGCGGAGACGTTCGTGCGCGTCGATCCCGCTCCGGAGGCAGGCGAGATGGAGGATCGTTTCAGGGCGCTTGAGTGGGGCGAGCAGTGACGTATCGGCACGCTGCACGAGGAGGCCCTGCGGACGGCGACCAGGCGAAGGGCGTGACGTGGACCGGCCGCGCCGCCCCCGAGGCCCTCCGCCCGAACGGGGAGAACGGCCGCGCCCACCGCCCCTCCCGAGACGGGCTGACCATCGAGCAGGCGGCCGCCGTAGAGGCCCCGCGCGAGTTCCGGCCCTCGCCGGAGGGCCGGCGCATCGCCTTCACCGCCGAGGCCGCCGGAGCTCGCCAGATCTTCCTGATGCCGATCCGCGGCGGCTACCCCGAACAGCTGACCGCCACCGAGAAGCCCGCCGCGGATCCGCAGTGGTCGCCCGACGGCCGCCGCATCGCCTTCGTCCGGGACGAGGCGATCTGGATGATCGACGTGGAGGGTTCTCACCAGGCCCTGGTCACGCAGCATCCTGCGGGCAACCGCTCACCGCGATGGTCCGCGGACGGCCACCAGATCGCATTCGTCTCGCGGCGGCGGGGCTGGGATCAGCTGTGGGTCGTGGACGCCCCGGTGCCGCGCCGAGGCCGTCCGGCGACGCGGCCACGCTCTCCGGAACCGACACCGCTGACTTCGACCGGAGTGGACATCGACGACTTCGCGTGGTCGCCGGACGGCCGTCGTATCGCGGTCACTTCGCAGAGACTGCCGGACCTGCTGACATCGCAGATCCACCTCGTGGACGTGGCCACGGGTCGCCAGCGGCTGGTGGCGGGGGAAGCGGCCTGGGAGACCGGCCCGCGCTGGCTGCCCGATGGATCGGGCCTGCTGATGGTCAGCGATCAGGACGGGTGGTTCCAGGTGGTTCGTGTCTCCGCCGATGGCAAGGAGCGCACCGTCCTGACGTCCGGCCGGCGTGAGCACGGCGAGCCCGGCGGTGGCTGGGGATACGTCCCCCTGCCCTCTCCGAACGGGCGACGTTTCGTCCACGTCCAGTTCCGGGACGGGTTCGTCGATCTCCTGGTGGGGGATCTGCCGAACGGCACCCAAGCTGGGCCGACGGCCGGCCTGCGATCGGCCGTGGTCAGCCCGTTCGAGGGCGTGTGGATGGCGATCGGCTGGCTGCCGGATTCCTCGGCCGTCCTGGCGGTCGGCAGAGGCGATCGAACGCCGGATGACCTGTGGCTCCTGCCGGTGCCGGAAGCCACGACTGACGGAGCGAAGCCTCGCCAGCTGACCCATTCCCTCCCGACGGTCGTCGACACCGCCCACTTCGCCGTGGGGACGCGCATCGCCTTCGAGGCTCGGGACGGGTTGCGGATCGAAGGGACGCTGTACCTGCCCGCGTGCGCCGTAGGGGACGAGGCGACGCGGGTTCCATGCCTGGTCCATTCGCACGGCGGGCCGACGCACCAGTCCTTCCGCGACTGGATGCCGTTCCGGCAGCTGGTCGTGGAGTCTGGGATCGCCTTCCTGTCGGTCGACTTCCGCGGCTCCGCCGGTTACGGCCGCGAGTTCCGGTGGGCCAACCGCGGGGAGTGGGGCCACGCCGACGCCTTCGATGTCATCGACGCCGCTCGCTGGGCGGCCGCTCAGCCATGGTGCGACGGCCGCCTGGCCCACCACGGCGCCTCGTACGGAGGCTACCTGACACTCTGCGTCCTGACCGAGGAGCCGTCGCTCTGGAAGGCGGGGATCGACCTGTACGGCGACTCGGAGATCGCCGAGAGCTACCGCCACGGCGACCGGCCGGGCCGGATCGACCTTGAGCGAATGATGGGTAATCCGGACGATCCGGAGGCGGCCCCGGGCTATCGTCGCGGTTCGCCGCTCTACCGGGTGGAGCGGATCGAAGCTCCCCTGCTGATCCTGCACGGCCGTAAGGACAAGCGCGTGGCGCCGCTGATGACGGAGAAGGTCGTCGAGGCGCTCGAGATCGAGGGTAAGCACTACCAGGTCCACTGGTACGACGAGGAGCCCCACGGCTGGCAGAAGCGCGAGAACCGTCGCGACGCCTGGAAGCGCTGCCTGGATTTCCTGAAGCGCCACCTTCTCGAGCAGTCCGCCGAGGACTGAAGAGGAGCCGATTGAATGTGGGGACGTCGGCACGGGGCGAATCTGGTCGACACTCCCGAGATGGACGCCTTCTTCGAATCCCTGACCCATGCAGACGCGGTCGAACTGCTGCGTATGAGGGCGGCCTGGCAGAGTATCCCGAGGCGGATCCACGAGGAGGCCTGGGCAGCCGTTCGAGCCGTCGGCGTTCGCTACGGCATATCCAAGGAAATCGAGCGAGTCCGCAATCGCGCCATGGCCTGGGCGGCACGCGGCACTGACGCGATCCCGTATGCGCTCAGCGACACCGCCACGTGGGCTCAGATCAAGCTGGAAGCGGAAGAGTCAATCGTAGACATCGCCCTTGGGATTGCGCTCGGCGACCGGCTCGACAAACAGACTCGCGCGACCTTGCTTGCCGCGTGGGACCGCGCCGCTTAGGCCTCCCGCCAGCGTGCGGCCCGGCTGCCGCGGAGCACGGTAGTCCGAGTCCCTACGCCGACCCGTTTCGGGCGACCGATGTAGGCTGCGGCCGTGGCGGACCTACGCGTCGAGCTGCTTACTCTCGAGGACTGCCCTCACCTCGAGGGGGCGCTGCGCGACCTCGAGAGCGTCCTGCGCAAGGGGATCATCGAGACGCCCATTCAGCTGATCTTCGTCCGCGGCCGGGAAGACGCCGAGTTCCTCGGCTTCCAGGGCTCGCCCACGATCAGGATCGACGGCGAGGACGTGGTCCCCCAGCCGGACCTGCCGGTCGCGCTTGGCTGCCGGGTCTACCGGGACGAGGGCGGTCGAATGCTCGGCTCGCCGCCGATCCAGTCGATCCGCGCCGCCGTCGACGCCCACCGCCGGGGCCGGCTCGAGGCGTTCCAGCGCCAGGAGGCCGGCCTGGTCGCGAGGTTCGCGCGGGAGGCCGACGCAGCCGAAGCCTCACCTGAGTCCGAAGACTCCAAGACCTGACCCGGGAGAGCCGACCGATGGGTTTCGCAGAGACCGTCCGGGTCCTGCCACATCGAGCGATGCGGTCGCTGTTCATCTCGCTGTCGCATCGCCGGTCGCTTGCCCGGCTGGCCGTCCGGAGCTCGCTGACGCGGCCCGTGGTCCAGCGCTTCGTCGCTGGGGAGACGCTCGGGGAAGCGCTGCCGGCCGTCGCCGCACTGCAGCGCGCCGGCCTGCGAACCACGATCGATGTGCTGGGCGAGTCGGTCACATCGCCCGAGCTGGCTGCCGCCGCGGTCGACCGCTACCTCGCTACGCTCGCCGCTCTCTCGGCCCGTGGCTTCGACGCCAATGTCAGCCTCAAGCTGACGCAGATGGGCCTCGAGATCGGCCGCGAGGGATGCCAGGCCAACGTGATGCGCATCGTGGAGGCAGCCAGAGGCGTCGCCGGCTTCATCCGCTTCGACATGGAAGACCACACCAAGACCGACGCCACTCTCGATGTCTGGCGCGCGGCCCACGACCGCTATCCACAGGTGGGGGTGGTGATTCAGTCGGCGCTCCGGCGGAGTTCGGCGGACGTCGACGCGATCACCGCAATCGGAGGAAGCGTTCGGCTCTGCAAGGGCGCGTACGACGAGCCGGGCAGCGTCGCCTACCGGACGAAGCGGGCCGTCGATGCCAACTACGCGCGCTTGATGGAGCGACTGCTGCTGGCGGACGCATATCCGGCCCTGGCCACCCACGATCCACGGCTCATTGCCCGGGCCATCCAGATCGCCGAGCGGGAGGGGATCGCGCGAGACCGGTTAGAGTTCCAGATGCTCTACGGCGTCCGCCGCGACCTACAGCGGATGCTGGTTGATCGCGGATACAGGGTTCGGATCTACGTCCCGTACGGCAGGGAGTGGTACCCGTACTTCATGCGGCGCCTTGCCGAGCGACCTACCAACGTCGGCTTCATGCTGCGGGCCGTCGTCCACGAGGAGGTCCGCCGGCTCAGCGCGAAGCTGTCGGAGAAGCTCCGACCCTTCCGTTAGGTCGCGATGATGCCTTCTCCTGCCGGTCAGCTCTCCCCCACCGGCTGACGTAGGGCCGTCTTGAGCTTCGCAGGGTCGCCCCGGCGTGGGTCGCCAAGGTAGATCTCGTGATGAGCGCCGCGCGGCTTGAGCCCCTGGGCGGCAATGAAGGCGTGGAGCCGCTCGATCGTGGGACGTTCCTCGGTGTACGGCCCGATGTGCATGACCTGGGCGCAGCGGCCCTCGCGCCAGCGCTCGAAGCGCAGCCGAGCCAGCTGGTCGGAGTCGCCCTTCTTGCGGCGCACCTCGGCCATGGCCTCCTCGAAGATGTGCGGTGTGACGTCGTCCGAGACGGCGATCAGAGCCCGCCAGCTCCAGTTCTCCGGCGCCACGTTCATGTCGAAGGCCTCATCCTCACCGGTGAACCAGAGCGCCTCCAGGGGCAGCACCGGCATCGCCAGGCCGTCGCGCTTGAGTCGGAACTTGATCGTGTAGGCCATCGGGTAGAGGGCGGCGATGGCTTGCTGGAAATCGGTTGTCGGGTACTCGGCGTCCTCCTCGGGGGCGCCCTTGCCATCGATCATCAGATAACCGAGCTCGGGAACGTCCACCAGGACGGGGTTTCGTGGTGGGTTGAAGAGCGGCGCGAGCATCTTCTTGAGATCGGCAGTGGCGGTAGTTGCCATCACGTACTCCTGCGGCTAGTGCAGGGTTCTTGGTAGGCCCTACAACTGGGTGAGAGTCAAGCCCCGCGCGTTCGAGATGGCTGCGCGCGGTCCAGGGCGGCCGTCAGCTGCTGGCAATGCTCCTCGATGTGGGCGGAGAGCATGACGTCCACGATCTGTTTGACCGTCATCTCGCCCCGCCCCTTGTGCAGCCCCCGTCGAGCCACCTGCCGCTCGTCGAGCTCGAGCAGCCGGCGCACGACTCGCTCCAGGGAGTTGTCGAGGCGCGCGTACAACTCGGAGACGGGAAGGGTCCGGTCGCGGTCGACGCTCAGGAGGCGGACCAGGTCGGTCGGGGCGCGCCCGAACGGGACGGGCTCGACCTGGCCGGCAAGGACGCGCTCGATCTCCCCCAGCCAGTAGGGCAGCATCTCGTCGACGTGGGCGAGCACTTCGCGTGCCACCCACTCCCGACGGCGTGGCAGGTCGTCCGGCGCGGGCGGGCTCAGCTCGATGCGACTGCGCACTCGAACCAGGTTGTCGCGAGCGGTGCGCAGCCGTTCGACCTGCGTGTAGAGGGTCGCCATCAGTCGAAAGTCGCTCCCCAACGGGGCCGGACGATCGTGCCGGCCGTGTCTGCGGAGAGGGTAGCGGAGTCTGCGGCGCCCGTTTTCGCGAGCTAGGGCTCCTCGAGCACGATCGGGCGCGACTCGGAGGGCGTGGCGACCTGGGCCAGAAGGACGCCTCCCAGGACGATCGACGCTCCCAGAACCCGAATCGGAGAGAGCGTTTCGTTCAGGAACGCGATTCCAAGGAGGATCACGACGACGGGCTCAACGGTCGCCATGAGTGAAGCCTGGGCGGCGCCGATCCGGGCGGCCGAGGCGTAGAACGCCTGGATCGCGATGGCTGCGGCGAAGATGCCGATGCCCACCAGGCCGGGCCACGCCGCCGCCGGCACCTGTGTGGGCAACAGAGGTTCTCGGGCCACCAGCCCAACCGCCAGCGTGGCGAACCAGGTGCCGGTCATCATCACCGCGCCTGCGACCGGAGGAGAAACCTCCGCGCCCCGGCCTCGCGAGCGCATGTCGGCCGTCTGGCCGGGTCGCTCGCCTGCCATCCAGGCGGTCAGGAGGATGTACACGGCGTAGGCGACCGGCGACAGGAGCGCCAGCAGGATGCCTCCTTGATCGGTGTCGGGCTTGATGCCGCCGACGGTCAGGAGGGTCCCGAGGATCACTATCGCCAGCGATCCCCACGCGAGCCGGCCCTCGAACTTGTAGCCGAGGCGCAGCGACAGGACCGCGACCAGCGCGGGGTAGGCGCTCATCAGGAGAGCGACAAGCGAGATGTCGATCCGTTCAATGGCGGCGTAGTAGACGCTGGCGTTGACGATGAAGAAGGCGCCGGTGAACAGCAGCCGGGCGATGCTTCGAGGGTCGAGCTCCCTCAACGCGGCCCGAGCCCGCGGCTGGGCCAGGAGCCAGGCCCAGCTGACCAGGGTGGCGAAGAGGAAACGCCACACGAGCATCGCGATCCAGTCCACGCCGGCAGGGTGCACGTAGCCCTTGAAGAAGAGCGGGCCCGTGCCGTAGGCAGCGCCCGCGAGGGCGCCCAGGGCGATCCCCACGATGCGGCGGCGATCCATCCCCGAAGGCTAGCAGGAGCCGGTTTGCGCCTGCCGGACGCAGCCGAGATGGGCGGGCACGGTGCCTGGCACAGGGCGGTACCCGGCGCGCAGGGCAGTACCCGGCGCGCAGGGCAGTGCCTGGCACAGGGCAGTACCTGGCGCGCGCTCGGATGCTGACGCGCGAACACGCGTTCGGAGCAGTACCAGTCCCACTCGTGGACCCCTCACCGGGACTACGGCCCGAGTACCGACCAGGCGGTACGAGTGAGTCATATGCCGCTTCGAAGTCCGCTCGTAGGATCGCACCATGAGAGCGGTCGATTGGCCGCCGTTCCTGAGGTCGGATGCGATGACTCGCGCTCGCGAACGCTGCCCGCACTGCAGTAGGCGCCTTGTAAGCACGCGCTTCGATACGACCTTCCGGCTGCCCGACCGGAGCGAGCGTCTCTGCTTCGGCATTCCGGGCGGCCTGTGCGAAGACTGCCATCAGCTGTACATCGACCCCGAGCTGATAGAGCTGCTCGACCTGAGTCAGGGTCGCTGCGTTTTCGCCATCGAGAGCGACCTGGTCGTCCAGGAGCAGGCCTGGTCCAGCGCCGACTGAGGCGCCCTCTGTGGAGGGGTTTGCGGCCGGCGGGCCGCCGGGCCTGCGGACGAAGGAACCGACTGGCGCACTGGCTCTCCATCTCCGGATTCGGCAGATTATCCGCACGCCGAGAAGAGGGCGCGGTCAACGGTCGTCAGTCGGTTCCGGCAACTCGTCGCCTGACAAGCGACTGGAGTACGAGAGCGCGACGCTCTGTCACTTGGAGACGAGGGGCCGACGCTACCACACGGGCGACTTCCTGGAGGCCATGAGCCCCGCCCGGCCATGACCACCGGGCGGCTTGCGCGGCAGGCGCACAATCGACCGCGTGACTGAATCCGATCCCGTGCCGTCGACGGCGGACGGCGGCGCGCCGGCGCGACGTCCCGCGGCGGTATGCCACGGTCCGGGCCACGTCGTGAAGTACGGTAATCCGGCCTTCGTCACCACCTTTGGGGCGCAGTGCGTGGGCCTGCCGGCTCGCGAGGGTTTGTTGAGCCTGCCGCCCGACGCCTTCGTCCTGTTGGACGTGGTCCTGGCCCGGGGCCGCCCGTTTTCACGCTGGATCCGCCTGGGCCAGGACGAGTGGCGGATGACCGCGGTGCCGCGGGTGGATCCGGGCAGCGGCGAAGTGTACGGCGTCGCCTTCCATCTGAGGGCTCGCTCGGATGTGCTGGTGGCCGGGTCGGAGCTGCCCTGACACCCATGTCCGGCTCGAAGATGAGGCCCGCTGCCGACCGATTCTCGACAACCGCGACTGCTAGGATCAGAAGGCCGGAGCCGTCACGGCTCTGGCGCGCGAGAAGTGCCGTGGCTGGGCCAGCCGGCGGCCCTGTCTCGGCCCGGTCGAGCAACGCCGCGGGCTCGTTTGAGCCCCGGCCCCGATGATCCGCACAGGCTAAGGGATGCCATGGCCTCAACCGAGGAGCTGATCGCCAAGCTGAGCCTGAGAGCTCAGGGTCTCGAGATGATGAATCCCGAGAAGTCGGAGGCATACGCGGAACTCCAGCATCGCGGCACTGCGGCCCTGGAGCCGCTGATCGAGGCTCTGTCGCAGGCGGATAGCGAGGCGGCCGGATCCATCGTCAGCCTGCTCGGCCAGACGCTCGACGGGCGCGCCATCGGCCCGATCGTCGGACAACTGGACCATTCGAGCCGCAGCGTCCGCTACGAGGCGGTGGCGGCCCTGGCGCACTTCAGCAGCGCCGATCTCGCCGCGGCGGGTGCAGCAGAACCGATCGGCCGCCGCATCGAGGATTCGGACCGCTATGTGCGAGACGCCGCCCGGGATCTGAGCGCCAAGCTCGGGCCCGCCGTCCCGGCAGGTCCTTGGTATGAACATGCCCTCGGGTGGGAAGCCCTGGCAGAGGCGTTCATCCGGCTCGAGCTGTCCGAGCCGGGCCCCGACTACAAGTCCTTCGCCCAGAAGATCGCCTCGTGCTCGGCCGCGGAGCGCCACGGCGCCTGGATCCGAATCGCTCAGGAGGCACCGACCAAGATGGGCCGGACCCGGGCCTATCTCGAGGCTCTCCACAACGACCCTGACCCGAACTCGGTGGCCTGGTCGTGGCTCGACGGTCGCATGGACACGGCCGACGGCCCGGCCGTGGGGATCGAGGGCGGCACGGACGTCGCCGACAAGGTCGAGCACGTCCTGGGCCCCGAAGACCCGCACACGCTGGCGACTGTCGACGGTCTGCGCGATCGTCTGGGTTCGATCGTCTCGAAGGGGGGCCTCGATCTGCCCGCACAACGGCCCGCTCAACAGCCGGTCATCGCGCAGCCTGTCGCGCAGCCTGTCGCGCAGCCCGTGGCGGAACCAGCGGCTCAGCCGGCGGCGGAACCAGCGGCAGAACCAGCGGCTCAGCCGGCGGCGGAACCAGCTGCAGAACCAGCGGCCCAACCCGTGGCGCGGCCGGCGGCGGAACCGATCGCCGCGCAGCCAGCAGCGCAGCCAGCAGCGCAGCCGATCGTTGCGCAACCCCCGGCCACCGCTCCCGCCTGGACGCCCACCCACCTGGTTCCCGCCGGCGGGATGTGGGCCTGGGCCAGTCCCGACCCGTCACGCCCACCCTCCGTTGCCCTGGCTGAACGCCTACCGCTCGTCGTGGAGAGGCTCGCCGGGGATTGGGCGCAGGTCTGTGCGGTCAACGGCTGGCGCGGCTGGGTCGACGGCCGGCTCCTGGTGAGACTGGGCTGACCGTTCTTGACTTCAGCGCTGAGGGTGCCGGCGAACGTGCTCGGCTATCCACAGCGCGACCGCGGCCCGGCGCCGGAGCTCGCCGCCCCCTTCGCGGCCTTTGAGCGCGGCATCGAGTTCGAGGAGGCCCGCGAGCGCGGCGTCCAGCTCCGGGAGCGTCCAGGTTCGGGCCTGTTCGGCCAGGCGTTCAGCCCGGTACGGGTTGAGCTTGAGCGTCCGCACCAGCGCCGGGGCCGGAGTCCCGGCTGCCAGGAGGTCCGCGACGTCGATCAATCCCTTGATGCGGCGATGCAGGTGGACGATCAGGACCGGACCGGGGACGTCGTCGAGGCGTTCCGCCAGCTCAGCGGCCTCGCCGGCGCGGCGCAGACCGACCGCGTCGAGGAATGCCCACGTGGATCCGGGGACGGCGTCGGCCACCAGAGCCTTCACGTCCTCGGGGCCGATCTGCCCGTCGAGACGATAGACGGCCAGCTTCTCCAGCTCCGCCACGGCGAGCTCGCCCTGGCGCCTCCGGTCGATGTCGCGCTCACGAACGTTGGCCCCGACCCGCTCCGCGAGCAGGGTCGCAGCGGGGGGTGAGATGTCGATGCCACGCTCCCTGGCGCGGTCCGCGATCCAGCGCGCCATCTGTTCGCGGGTCGGCGCCTTGAACTCGCGGACGTCGCCACCGGCCGCCGCCACGGCAGCCCGCAGCGTCTCCAGGGAGGCGGGGCGGCGAGCGCTGCCGTCCACCGTGTCGAGGAACGCCAGGCCGTTGCCCGGGGCCACGGCGCCGAGCGTCTGGACCAGACGCGCCGCCAGCGGTTTCGTGGCTATGAGCGGGGCCGGCTCGGAGACGACGACGAGGGTCCCGCCGCCGAAGAGCGTTGCCGTGGCCACTCTCTCGGTGATCTCATCGGCCGTGGTCGCGGCGCCGGTCAGGCGCATCCGCTCCAACGGAGGGCCGTCACCCGCCAGCCGGGCGGCAAGCGCGTCCGGGCCGTGCCCCACGCTGTACGAGTCGTCGCCCCAGTAGTAGCCCAGCGGCGCGGTTGGTCCCGTTGCCACGTCAGTCGCCCCTCGCGGCTCGCAGGGCGCGCCCGGTCCAGGGCAGGCGGCAAACCTCCTCGGGTGTGACGCCGGCCAGCTCGCAGACCCGTAGCTCGAGCGCCTCGGCCCTGCGCCACACGGCCCGGAGCGTCTCGGACGTCCAGCCGCCGCGCGCCCGCCCGGACCGCTCTTCCGGCGGGTGGCGGCGCTCCCATGAGCGGAAACGCGCCGCCATCGGTTCGAGCCGCTGGCCGGCGCGCTTGTCCGCGTAGGCGAGGATGAGCGCCTCGGGCGATGCCGTCTCGATCCATCGCTCGAACCAGGCCGCGTCGGCGAGCCGGGTCACCGTGTGGCCCACGATCACGGGTCCCAGCTCCGCAAGTCCGCGTCGGGCCAGCCAATCGGCCGACCCCTCGCCGTGGGGCAACCCGTCGATTTCGGGCTTCACCGACCCGAGTTTGTCTATGTCATGGAGGAGGGAGGCCGACTCAACCAGGCGGCGATCGAGCGACCGTCCAGCCGATGCCGCCCGCCACGCCAGCCAGGCCGCCGCCTCCGCAACTGCCCGCGAGTGGCGGAGGTGCCAGGCGGGCGGTTTCAGTGAGAGGAGAAGGGCAGCACTGTCGCGACGGTTGGGCACGGACATCGGGCGAATCGTACAGGAGCGGGGATGGCCTGGCGGCAGCGACTTGAGAGGCGGAGACCGGAGAGGCGCCGTCGCCGGCGCCACGAGACGAGGTGACGGTCACCGCCGCCCGATCGAGCGTGGTCTCGACGGTGCCCGCCAGGTCCGTCCTCAGGGCGGTCTGGCTGTGGGCGCGGATCCGGGCCATCGTGCCTGCGTTCGGATGGCCGTACCTGTTGTTCGCCCCGACCGAGACCACCGCCACCGAAGGATGAACCGCGGCCAGCAGATCGTCTGACGAGGCGGTGGCGCTGCCGTGGTGAGCGACCTTGAGCATGTCGACCCCCGGCAGGCCCCGGCTCAGCAGGATCGGGTCCACGTCATCCTCGACGTCCCCAGTCAGGAGAAAGCGCCGCCCCTCATAGTCGCCGAGCAGGACGATCGAGGCGTCGTTGGTCTTGCGGTTGTCCGTGGCGTTTGGGTCCAGGCCGCTCGGCCGGGTAGTGCCGTCGTCCGGCCACAGAACCCGGAGCGTGGCGTCGTCAAGGCGCAGCGTCTGACCCGTGGAAAGCGGCTCGGCCCGCAATCCGTTCGACGACAGCGCGGTCTTCCAGGCCTCATAGACCGGAGTACCGGCCGGCCAGCCCGACTCGAACGCGCGGCCGACTCGATAGCGCTCCACCACGGCGACGAGACCGGCCACGTGGTCGTCGTGGGGGTGGGTCAGGACGATCGCGTCCAGGCGCCTGTCCCATGAAGGAACGTATCGATCCAGTGCGGTCATGAGGACGTTCGCGTCCGGGCCGCCGTCCACCAGGATGCGGCCGCCGCGGTCGCCCTCGAGAAGTATCGAGTCGCCCTGCCCGACGTCCAGGACGACCACGTGAATGCTTCCGTCCGGGCGTGCCGCCACGACCGATCCGGCCGCGGCGACGACGAACACCGCCCCCGCCAGTGCCCATCGAAGCCCGGTCCGCACTGGCGGCCTTCGGACGTCCCCACCCGCGGGTCTAGCGGCTCCGGTCGGGTGCTTGTGTTCCCGCGCTTCCATCAACTTCGACCCGCACAGCGCTCGATGCATCTTCACCAGGAACAGGCCGGCCACCACGGCCGCGGCCACGTTCGCCGGGAACGGGAGCGTCTCGCTGGCGCCTGGGACCGAGGCGGCCAGTTGGACGACCGCCACGAGCGCGACGAGCACCAGCTGCGCCGGCATGGCGAGCAGCCCGGTCAGCCAGACCGGCGCGCCGGCAACCGCAAGCCAGCCGGCCACGAATGCGAGTGCCCCTGCTCCCATCGCCGGAGGCACGAGCGGGACCGCCACGAGGTTGGCCGCCGGCGCGATGATGGAGAGCCGGCCGAACGTGACCAGTGCGATAGGGAGCGTGGCCGCCTGGGCGGCGAGGGAGACTCCCAGGGTGTCGCGGAGAGCGCCGGGCAGTCTGGGGAAACGCTCCCCGAGCCAGCGGGTCAGTGGCGTAGCCCAGAGGACGAGCCCGGCCGTGGCCGCCGCCGAGAGCTGGAAGCCGGCGTCGCTCACCGTCCCAGGGTCGAGCAGCAGCATGATCGAGATCGCCCAGGCGAGGCTCACCATGACCCTCGATCCGCGCCCGCTCTCGACGGCCGTCAGCGCCACGCCCGACATGAAGGCTGCCCGGACTACCGACGGCGACGCTCCGGCAAAGAGCGTGTAGGCGACGATCGCGCCGATCGTGATGACGGCCCTTCGCCGCCGGCCGACGAAGCTGCGCAGCAAGGCCGCCACCGTCGCCGCGACGATGGCGATGTTCCAGCCCGAGATGGCGACTATGTGGCTGACCCCCGCCGTCGTGAAGGCGGCCGCCAGGTCGCGGTCGACGCGGTCCCGCAATCCGATGAGGATCGCCGCGGCCAGGCCTCCCTCCGGCTCGGGCATGACCTTCTGGAGGGCATCGCCGGAGGCCTGGCGGATCGCCTCGAGGCGGCCCGCGGCGGAGTCGTCGTGGCGCACGAGGGTCATGTCGGTGGCCTCGCAACCCGCGGAGATCCCCTGGGCGGCGAGGTAGCGGTCGTAGTCGCCGTCCGTCAGAGGCCGCACTCGGCCGGACCACGAGACCACGTCACCGGCGATCAATCGCGGATAGGCGGGGAACTGCGCCGAGCAGCGGAGCGTCGGATCGGCCAGATCGATCGTCGCGATCTGGAGGCCGTTGGTCGTGTGAGCGCTCTCGACGGTGGCGTGCCACGGCCCAGGGCCATCCGGCAGGGCCGTCGTCTCGACCGGCCCGACGCCACCCCCGACGACGAGTCCGATCGCGAGTCGGGCGGCAACCAGCGCGGCCCCCAGTGACGCGACCACGAGCGCTTCCCCCAGAACGCGCCGGCCGCGCGCCAGGACCAGGCACGCGGCCACGGCCAGCACCACTGACACGGCCACGGCCGCGATGACGGCCACGGCCGAATCGCCGCCTATCGGCCCATACGACACGGTCCCCGCGGCAACGATCACTCCGAGGGCGAGCCACGCCGGCCGGGCGCGCATTCGCTATCCGACCGTGACCCGGTCGCGGAACTTGGCCAGCG
>JBEKPL010000036.1:0-24863 GCA_049520815.1 Candidatus Limnocylindrales bacterium | reverse complement strand
ACGGGCATGGTGTCGCAGCAGGCCCAGGAAGTGAACGAGGCGGCCTCGGAGCTCACCGGCATCGCCCACGAGCTCGAGGGCTCCACGGCTCGCTTCAAGCTCCAGCGGAGCGAGCGAGACGGCGAAGCAGCGGCGCGGGCGGGATACGCGCCTCCTACCCCCGTCGTCGTCGATGCGAGCTCGAGGCCAGGCGGGCGCTCTCGAGCGGCGTGACCCAACGGGCAGCCCGCGAGCTCCGGGGCAGATAGACCACACGCCGCGCCTCGAGCCGCGGCCGGCGGTGCCCAGGCTCCGGGCAGGCTAACCTTTCCCTGACAGGCCTATCAGCGAACGCTCCGCGTCTCAAGCGGTCGCCAGGAACGTCCGGCCTGGGCTCGTGTCGAGCCGCCGACGAGAGGAGTGGAGACAATGCTGTATCGCAGGCTCGGCAAGACGGGGCGTGAAGTGAGCGCCATCGGCTTTGGCGCGTGGGCGATCGGCGGCGGGTGGGGCAGCGTCGACGACGCAGCCAGCCTGCGCGCCCTTCACGCAGCCGCCGACGCAGGCGTGACGCTGTACGACACGGCCGATGTCTATGGGGACGGCCTGAGCGAGCAGCTGATCGGCCGGTTCCTCCGCGAGCGCAGCGGCGAGAAGATGTTCGTTGCGACGAAGATGGGCCGGCGGGTCTCGGTCGAGATGGAGAACTACACGCCCGAGGCTTTCCGCGGTTGGATCGACCGGAGCCGCGATAACCTGGGCGTGGACCGCCTGGACCTGGTCCAGCTCCACTGCCTTCACCCGAGCATCTACTACAGCCCGGAGCATTTCGCGGCTCTCGACGACCTGGTGAGGGCCGGCGTCATCGCCAACTACGGCGTCAGCGTCGAGAGGGTGGAGGAGGCGCTGAAGGCCGTGGAGTTCCCGGGTGTAGCGTCCGTCCAGATCATCTTCAACATGGTCCGGCAGAGACCCGCAGAGCACTTCCTGATCGAGGCGAAGCGCCGGGACGTGGGCGTCCTGGCTCGAGTTCCGCTGGCATCCGGGCTTCTGACCGGGAAGCTGACGAAGGATTCGAAGTTCGAGGAGTCGGACCACCGTGCCTTCAATCGCCACGGCGAGGCCTTCGACGTGGGCGAGACCTTCGCGGGCGTCGACTACGACACCGGTCTGGCGTTCGTTGACGAGGTGCGCGCGCTCGTGCCGGAGGGTGCCACGCTGGCCCAGCTGGCACTGCGCTGGATCCTCATGAACGACGGGGTGACGGCGGCGATCCCGGGTGCCAAGACGCCCGAACAGGCTCGTAGGAATGCGGCCGCGGCGGATCTGGCAGCGTTGCCGCCGGCGACGATGGAGCGGATCGCCCGCCTGTACGAGGAGCGCATCAAGCCGCTGGTTCACCAGCGCTGGTAGGCGAGCCGGGCCGAGCCGAGCGCGCTCGGGCGCGCGGGCTATCGCCCATCTTTCGCGGACTTGCGCACCTCGGGGTCATCATCGGCCGCCAGGGCTGGCGTACGGGTCGCCCTTGTGGGTGCTCACGCACAGTTACGACGCGATCTCCGCACCGGCGGGGGCTTGTTGGGTCCACATGTGCTCGGCCGCGCACGTCCCGATCCGCCGTCCGCGGCCGCGGCCCTACATCTTCGGCAGGCGGCCGTAGAGCTCGCGGTAGGGCCCCGCCAGATCGGCGTACAGCCGCACGTGGGCCGGGTCGGGTTCCATGACGCGCATGTCGGCGGGAAGTGGCAACGTCCCCTGGGTAGAGGAGGCGATGATGCCCGCTGCGACGGCGCCCAGGAGAGCCGCTCCCCGGGCCGAGGCGTGCTCCGTGGCTCCGAGCGCCACGGGCATGTCCAGCACGTCGGCGATGACTTGCTGCCACAGCCGATTGACGCCGCCTCCGGCGACCACGCCGGCCTTCGGCGTTACGCCAACGCCACGCATCAGGTCCAGACCCTCGGCCAGGGCAAACGCCACTCCCTCCAGAACCGCCCTGGTCACCTCCGCGGGGCCGTGGCTCATCCGCAGTCCCACCAGGGCCCCGCGCGCCGCCGGGTCGAAGTGCGGCGTCCGCTCGCCTCGCAGGTAGGGCAGGAAGAGCAGCCCGTCGCTCCCTGCCGGAACCCTGGCGGCCGCGGCCAGCAGCTCCCGGGCGCCGTTCGGGTCGTCGGGGTGGAGCAGGCGCACGACCCAGTCGAGCGAAGCGGCGGCCGAGAGGATCGCGGCCATGACGCACCACTGACCCGGCACCACGTGGCACAGGCCGTGGAGTCGTCCTTCCGGATCGACCCTCGGCTCCGCGACCGGCGCCAGCACCTGGCCGCCCGTCCCCAGAGAGATCAGGACCGTGCCGTGTGTGTCGGCCTCGCGGGCCAAGCCCAATCCCAGCGCCGCGGCTGGGGCGTCGGCGCCGCCGACGGCCACGGCGATCCCGGACCGAAGACCCAGCGCTCGCGCGGCGTCTTCTCGCAGTGGGCCCGCTGGAGCCTCCGATTCGAAGAGTGGGGCCAGCTTCCCTCGATCGATCTCCAGCCGGCCGCAGACGTCCTCGGACCAAGTCCGGGCCGCCAGGTCGAACAGCAGAGTGGCCGAGGCGTCGGAGACGTCGGCGCCGATCTCCCCGGTCAGGTGCGCCCGAAGGGCGTCCTTGGGCTGCACGATCCAGCGTGCCCGGGCCATGATCTCGGGCTCGTGTCGGGCGACCCACATGATCTTGGGGGCCGTGAAGCTCACGTTCGAGCGGTTTCCGGTCGTGGCAACCAGCTCATCGCGCGGGATGCGCTTCTCGATCTCGACCGTCTCCGCTTCCGCCCGAGCATCCGACCAGATCAGGGCTGCCCGAGTCGGCAGAAGGGCCTCGTCCAGGAAGACCGCGCCGTGCATCTGGCCGGTCAGGCCGAGCGCTTCGACGTCCGCTCCTCGCATGGCAGGCCGGGAGAGCAGCTCGGACATCGCCAGACGCACCGCGTCCCACCAGCGGTCCGGGTTCTGCTCGGCATACCCGGCTTGACGCGACTCCGTAGCGTAGGCGGCCATCGTCACGCCGAGGCATTCGCCGCCCTCGTCGAGCGCCAGCAGCTTGACCCTCGACGAACCCAGGTCGATCCCGATCGAGACGCGCACTGTACCTCCGCGATTGCCGAACCCCGATGACCCCTCCCATCAAGAGTAACGCCCACCGCAGGCGAAGGGGTCGCCGCGAAGGCATCGGACGGCCGCCGGGAGTCGGCAGGCAGCCGCTGCGAGACGGCCGCCCGTGTCGGGGCTGGAGGGATGGCTATGCGGCCAGGTCGCGCCTCTCGAAGCCGACCAGGGCGATGACGAGGAAGACCGCGGTCACGGCCGCCAGGACGGCGGTGTCGCCCAGGTCCAGGCCGTAGCGAAGCGGGTCGTGACCCGAGTAGTACTTGAACAGCGAAAGCGGGCGGATCGTGTTGAGGCCGTCCACGATGTTCGCCAGCGCGTCGATCAGGTACATCGCGATCATCAGGGCCACGGTGATGCCGATGGAGACGCCGCGGTTCCCGGTTGCCGCCGAGATCGCCAGCGCGATGGCTCCGAATGCAAGGCCGAGCACCACGACCAGCGCCAGGGCCGCGCTGAGCGGGCCGACCGGCAGCTCGCTGGCGCTGAGGGCCGCGCCCACCACGGCGAAGACGCCGGTCACGACCGCGACGACGATGCAGGCGATCAGGATAGCCAGCGACTTCTCGAGGATCAGGCGCCTGCGCGAGACGGGGTACGAGAGCAGGACGTCGATCGTGCCGCGCGACTCCTCGCCTGCCGTGAAACCGCTGGCCATGCCCGCGGCGAAGGCGATCATCCCCGCCGGCAGCATCATCGAGAACAGCTCGAAGTGGAGGAACCCGATGAGGGTGCTGGCGTCTCCTACTGATGATCCGAAGATCTTTGCCATGGGCCCCATCTTCGCCAGCAGATCGTTCATGTTGAGGATCTTGGAGTAGGTTGGGAACAGGATGGCGAAGTAGCCGGTCATGAGGCCGCAACCCAGGGCCACCCAGAAGGTGGGCCAGCGCAGGTCGCGGATGGTCTTGGTGAAGACGCTACGCAGCAGCATGGTCCGCCTCCTGCGCGGCGATTCCGTCGCCGGCCCCGTAGTACGCGAGGAAGATCTCTTCCAGGCTGGTATCGATGCTGTGGAGGTTGACGACCTCGTACCGCGCGGCCGTCTTGATGAGGGCGTCGATGCTGCCTATGACGGTGCAACGGAGCGTCCCGTCGTCCAAGGTCACGTCGCGGACCCCGGGCACTTCGGCGAATGCCTCGACCTTGACGGACCCCGCGAAGTCGATCTCGAGCCGGTGCAGGGCACGCGCCTTGAGCGTCGCGATCGACTCGACCGCCAGCAGGCGACCCTCGCGGATGATCCCGACGCGGTCGCACAGGTGCTCCACCTCGGGCAGCTGGTGCGACGAGATGAAGACCGTCCGGCCCTCTTCGCGGGCCTCCTCGCAGAGCCGCTCGAACTCGAGCTGGATGAACGGATCCAGGCCCGCTGTGGGCTCGTCGAAGATGAGAAGCTCGGGCCGGATCATGAAGGCGGCCACCAGCCCGACCTTCTGCTTGTTGCCGCGCGACAGGCCCTTGATGCGCTTGGTCGGATCGAGCTCAAGGCGCTCGATCAGCTTCTCTCGGTACTGCGCGTCGACGTGTCTCTGCAGGTTGCCGAGGTAGGTGAGCAACTGACGCCCGGTCAGTTCACCGTAGAGGGCCAGCTCGCCGGGAACGTAGCTGACCCGCCGGTCGATCGCCAGGCGATCGCGGTGGGCGTCCAGCCCGAGGACGTGGGCGCTGCCGCTGGTTGGCCGGATCAGGTCGAGCAGGAGCCGGATGGTGGTGGACTTGCCAGCTCCGTTGGGGCCGAGGAAGCCGAAGATCTGGCCGCTCTCGACGGTCAGGTCGACCTCGATGATGCCGCGGGAACGGCCGTAGTACTTGGTGAGCTTCGATGTCTCGATCGCTACCGTCATCAGGGAGCCTCCTTTCTGACCGTCATCCGTTCCTCCTCCCAGCGATCGAACAGCCGGGGCAGCTCACGTTCCAGAAAGGCATACATGTCTCGCACCTCCTGCAGCGGCTCGGGGTTTCCCTCCGGGCCGAGCAGTTCCAGGCCGTCGGCGGCCAGCTCCTGAAGTCGCTGCAGGAGTTCGACCCGCCACAACATCATCCGGGCCCAGGCCCCGGACCTGACCACGAAGCGGTCCCGCCGATCGCCGGCCCGGACCGTCCGCGCGACGAAGCGGTAGTGGATCAGCAGCTGGGTCATGTTGCTGATCGAGCCCTTGCTGGCCTGCAGTGTGTCGGCCAGCTCCCCGGCGGTGAGGCCGTCGGCGGGGCCGAGCAGGATCGCTCCGAGCACCCGGCCGGCCATGCGCGGCAGATGCAGGGAATCGAAGACCAGCCCGATCTCCTCGACGAAGCGCTCTGCGGATATTCGCGAGTTGCGCTTCTCCCGACTCCGATCCCAGACGTCGTTCATCGTTAGTCGACTCCCCGAAAAGGCGCTTCGACGCACCCGACCGGTGCCGTCGCGAGCGTTCGCAAAAAGGTAGTGTGTTCGTGCGGTTCAGTCAATGCTGAACCACGCGAACTCGGGACCGCCCCTCACGCATCCCGGTGCATGGCGCCTCCAGCGTCTGGCTTAGTACCTCCGGCCGTGTTTGCGGCGACGGTCCCTCCCCGAACGACCGGCTCGCATCGGGAATACCCACGCCAGGGCGCGGGTCCGATGCTTGGGTGCAGATCGAAGGACGGATCCCACCGGCGCTTGCCGATGGATCGTCCGCCAGCCGGACAGGCATCGCAAGGATCGGCCCAATGGGAATCGCCAGCTATCCACTAGCAGACTCAAGGGTGGTGGGTCGCGCTGCGTTGACGTTCGACTCCGGGCTTGGCCGGGGTGAGCTCGTTGCGCGCTACGTCCACCTGGTGAAGTACGTGGTGGGCCGCTTGGGCGTCTCGGTGCCCGGCGTGTTCGACCATGAGGACGCCATGCAAGCCGGCGTGCTCGGGCTGCTGCGAGCGATCGACGCATACCGGCCGGAGGCTGCGGCCTCGTTCGAGTCGTATGCGATCCTGCGCATCCGCGGCTCCATCCTCGACGCCGTCCGGGCCCTCGACACCGTCGGCCGGGCCGGCAGGGAGGCGGCGCGCGCGATCCAGGGAGCGATCCGCGATCTGCAGCGCGAGCTGGGCCGGTCCCCGACCGAGTCGGAGATCGCCGCGCACCTGGGCCTTTCGCCGGCCCGCTACCGAGAGCGACTCCAGGCGGCCTCGATCGTGACGGTGTCGCTCGACGAAGCGGAAGCCCGCGACAGCGACGACGATTCCTCTTCCCTGGCCGATAGCGTCCGGGACCAGAGTGCCGTGGATCCGGCCGAGGAGGCGTCGCGACGCGACGCCATCGCTTCGCTGATCCACGAGATCGGCAGGCTCGGCGAGCGGGCGCGCATGGTGCTGGCGCTCTACTACCAGGACGAGATGACCTTCAAGGAGATCGGCCAGGTCCTGGGCGTCACGGAGTCTCGCGTCTGCCAGATCCACACGGAGGCCGTCCTCGCCCTGCGGAGCCGGATCGTGGACGCCGACGTGGCAGTCCGCCTCGGACGGCGGCGCGCTCGAGTGTGATCGGCATCTTCGCGTAGCCCGAGGCAAGCCCCGCCGCCCCTCGCGCGCCGATCTGGCGCTCCCGAGCAACACATACGTCGAATCGATGAAGAACGGCCCCTCTCAAAGGTCAAGTCCGGGCGGTACCAGCCGATCCCTGAACTGACACCGGGGAGGGCAGAGCCATCAGAATCGACATGCTGCAATCGGTCACCTGGTCGCCGGCGCGGAGCCAAGAGGTCCGCCTGGCGCTCCGGGCCGCTATGGCCGCTCCCGACGTACGGACCGACAAGGTGGTTGCCGCCAGGCAGCGCATCGCCCAGGGTACGTTCACGGTGAGGGCGGATGTCGTCGCCTGGGGGATCCTCAACGCCCGCGTCTAGGGCGGTCCGGCTCAGGTACTGCCCGCCAGGGCTGTCGGTGCGCGCTCCTCGCCGCGGCTGCGAGCGTGGGTGCGGGCGTGGTCTCGAGCGTGGGCGTGGGCGCGGTCGAGGCCGAGGGCGCTGTCGTAGCTGCCCAGCTGCTCCCGGACCAGGTCCAGGAAGTGGTGCAGCCGGAACGGCTTGAGGATCAAGCCGTTGACGCCGGAGTGGCGGGCGGCGATCTCGTCCGGTGACTGGCCGGTCAGGATGAGAATCCGCATTCCCGCCAGCGAAGGGGCCAGCCGCAGATCCGCGGCAAGCCTGTAGCCGTTGCGGTCCGGCAGACCAACATCGACGATCGCGAGCACCGGCCGGTGCTGCAGGGCCAGCGCCTCGCCTTCCGCCGCGGTGCTCGCAGTCAGCAGATGAACGCGCAGCCCGCGCAGCGTTGCCTCCAGCGTGCCCAGGACGTACTCATCGTCATCGACGACGAGGACGGACTGCGACCGGCAACCCGCGGCGTGTTTGAGGCTTGCATGCACCATACGCGGGAAGGTAGTACACGGATGGGTAATCCGGCATGCGGCGTTTGCATGGTCTTAAGCAAGGACTCCAGTCGGCGCGAGCTCGCCTAGAGTCAGGGTCGCTTGTAGAAAGTCGATCCCACCGGCACCAGGCCGACCGCGCGTGCGTTCGGGATCGATTCGGTGGCGCCGAGGAATAGGATTCCGCCCGGCCGGAGCGAATCGTGGAACCGCCGGTACAGGTCGGTCTTGGCCTGCTCGGTGAAGTAGATGATCACGTTCCGGCAGACGATGATGTCGAACGAGCCCTCGCTCGGATCGGTCAGTAGATCCTGGCGACGGAACGTGACCAGCGCCCGGAGCTCCGGGCGGATCTCCCAATTGCCATCCGTGTGCCGGAAGAAACGCGCTCGCTGGGCCGGGGGAACGCCTGCCATCTGGGCTTCCGTGTAGGTGGCCTCACGGGCACTCGACAGGCTCGTCTCGTCGAGGTCGGTTGCAAGAATGTACGCGGGCGCGAAGGGGGCGAGCTTGCGGATGATCATCGCAATGCTGAACGGCTCGAAGCCAAGCGAGCAGCCAGCGCTCCAGATTCGCACCGAGCCCTGATCGCGGAGCATCGGCCGGAGGACCTGGTCGGCCAGCGCACCCCAGACCTCGGGGTTCCGGAAGAACTCGCTGACGTGGATCGTCAGCATGTCCATGAGCGCCTGACGCAGCACCGCGTCCTCGCGGACCCTGGCGACCAGCTCGTCGGTGTCCGGCAGGCCTCGAGCGGCCGCGAAGCCGTTCACGCGCCGCCAGACCTGGGCCGGCTTGTACCGGCTGAGGTCGATGCCGAGCAGGCGATGGACCTCGTGGGCCAGCCGGTCATACGCGACCGTGTCCAGCTGGGGGACCGGCGCGAATGCCGGCAATATCACGGGCGGCTGGGGTCGCGGGAGAGTCTCCATCGAGGAAGGTATCGGTGCGTCGACGAGAGAAGTTGACCGTCGCAGAGTGTCTCTCAAGGGGAGCCCGGAACGGGCCGACACCTCATTGAGCTTCAACTGCGTCGTCAACGAGCATCCATGTCAGCTCAACGGTTTCTCACCCCGGCTCCTCCAGGCTACGAGCCCGTACCGGCCCGCGTGCTGGCGGGTATCGCGATGCTGCCCTGCGACCTGTACGTCTGGCGCGGACCACGTCCGGTGCTGTACGCGATGCGCTGCGGCGACCTGCGCAAGGTAGTCGCCAGAGCCGAGCGCGGCATGCCGTTTCTGGTTCGTGAGATCGACTCCGATCTCCTGTGCGGTGCCCTCGCCGCGTCCCTGCCCAACGTCCTCGGCAACCAGCGCATCTCACCGACAGAGCGGAGCAAGACCGCCTACTCGATCGCCGCGAAGGTGCTGGCCCGCATCTTCGTGCGCGAGAAACCCCTCGACCGCAACAGCCTGGCACTGACCCACCAGGCGATCGACTCGATCGCTCTCCGCCTGCTCGAGGACGAGGAGATGGTCTGGGCGATGGTCGCGACGATGCAGAGGCACGTGGCGACGCACACTCACGCGATCAACACGGCCGTCTATGCGATAGCGCTGGCTCGCTTCATCCCCCTCGGCCGCGCGGCGGCGATCCACGGCGTGGCTCTGGGCGGTCTGCTCCACGACATCGGCAAGAGCCGCGTCCCCCATGCGGTGCTCGACAAGGCGGAGCCCCTGGATGCCATGGAGTGGCAGGCGGTGCGAGGTCACGTCAGGGCCGGCTACGACATGGTCGTCAGGGCGCTGGGCCACCCGCCGGCCTATGCTCACATCATCGCCGACCATCACGAGCGATGCGACGGGTCGGGCTATCCGACGGGGCGGGCGGCGTCGAGTATCGCCCTCGATAGCCAGCTGGTCTCGATCGTCGATGCCTTCGACGCGCTGACTACCAGGCGCCCCTACAAGCCCGCCTTGAGCGCGTTCGACGCCCTGAAGCTGATGCGGCTGAACATGAGGGGTCAGTTCAACGACGAGTTCCTGTGCGAGTTCGTGGATCTGCTCGGCGGCTGGAAGGCATTGAGCCACGACCTGATGGGCGCCGACCTGCCGGGTAACCTCAGGAAGGCCGGCTAGAGGCGATTCTCAGGCGACGCGTGCGGCCGGCTGTGCCACCGAGTCTCTGCCCGAGGTCGAGCCCTCGATCAGGGCGGCGATGTCGACCACCAAGCCGACCGTCCCGTCCGCCATGACCGTGGCGCCGGCCAGGCCCGCTCGCTCGCCGGTGATCTCGCCGAGCGACTTCAGGACGATGTCGTGCTGTCCCACGAAGGCGTCCACGGCAAGCGCCATCTCGGCGTTTCTCGAGCGCACGACGACCAGGTTGACGAAGCCACGCTCGTCGACCTCGAGCTGCCGCGGCGGATCGCCCAGGGCGCCGTCGAGCCGCTCGACCGGAATGATCCGATCGCGCAGGGTGAGCACGGCGTGGCCGCGCACGCGGCCGAGCGACCTCGGGTCCATGCGGAGCGTCTCGACCACGCCGGTCAGCGGCAGTGCACACACGCGTGGCCCCGACCGGACGAGCAGGGCGCCGATGATGGCGAGGGTCAGCGGGAGGGACAGCGACACGCGTGTCCCTTCGCCCGGGATGCTGCTGACGTCGACCCAGCCGCCGAGGTTCTCGATGTTGCTGCGCACGACGTCCAGCCCGACGCCGCGCCCGGATACCTCGGTGACGAGCCTTGATGTGGAGAAGCCGGGCATGAAGATCACTCGTAGGGCCTCGGCGTCAGTCATGCCCTCGGCGGATTCGCTGCTCATCAGGCCCTTCTCGACAGCGGCCAGCCTCAGTGCCGCGGGGTCCATGCCGCGCCCATCGTCCTCGACAGTGATGAGGATCCGGCCTTCGGCATGTCGGGCCGTCAGGCGGACGGTCGCAGGCAACGGCTTGCCGAGGGCGCGGCGCTCCTCGGGAGGCTCGATGCCGTGGTCCAGCGCGTTGCGAACCAGATGGCTGAGCGGATCGCCCACCACCTCGAGCACGGATCGGTCGAGCTCGGTCTCCTTGCCCTCGATCACGAGCTGGACCTCTTTATGCAGTTGCGAATCGATGTCGCGCACGACGCGTGGGAAACGGTTGAAGACCGTCTCGATGGGCAGCATGCGCAGGCCGGTGGCCTGGTCTTGGATCTGGCCGGCGATGCGGGCGAAGTGCTGGGCGTCCTCGTCCGCCCGGCGGGCCAGAGGGTCGTCCCCCAGGCGAGCCGCAAGCTCCTGAGCGCTCTGCGCAAGACGCGTCTTGTGGACGACCAGCTCGCCGACGAGGTCCATCAGCTCGTCGAGCCGGGCGACATCGATGCGGATCGTCTGCTGGACCAGCTTGAGCCTATCGCCGGCGACGGCCGTGCGCTCGGTCTGCTCGGCGCTCGCGACCGGGATGGGGTCCTGGGGATGGTACACGTCGACGCTGAGCGGGCCCTCGACCGTCTCCACCCGTTCGCCGGCGTCGGGACCGGCGACGGGAGCGGCGACTACCTCAACGCTCACGACTTCGTCGATCGCTGCGAGGCGCCTCCGCGTCTCGAGGAGCTCAATCGGCCGGCCCCGGAGAAGCATCGCCAGGAGCGTGGACCCGAGCCCACTCTCGATCTCCCCGCGATCCGGCGCCGAGGCGATGAGAGCGCCCGTCTCCTCGCATTCGATGACCAGCTGGAGGAGCCGGACTGCCTGCCACTCGCTCATCGGGTCGATTCTGCAGACGACGAGCGAGCGCGGCTCGTAGCCGCCGGGCGCCTCCCAGAGGAGTCGGCGAACGAGCGGCGCGAAGGCCAGACCGGAAACGCCGTCTTCGTCGGCCGGCCGCGCGCTTCGACCATTCGGCTCGGGCGCCCTCGATTCCGGTGACGCCGTGATCGTGGAAAGCAGCTCGCGCAGCTGACGGGTGAGCGACTCCGGCGCGTCGGTGAGCGTCGCGCCCTCGTGGACCTCGGCAACCAGGGTGCGGAGCACGTCGATGGTGGCCAGGAGGACGTCGGCAAACGGCTTGACCTCGCGTAGCGTGCCGCTGCGGAACGCTCCGAACAGGTCCTCCATGGCATGCGTCAGCTCTGCCATGCGGCGGTGACCGATCATGGCGGCGGAGCCCTTGAGCGTGTGGGCAGCCCGGAAGATCTCGTTGACTACGGCCTGATCGAGGCCGTGCTCGAGCTCGAGCAGACCCCGCTCGATTTGCCCGATCTGCTCGAGTGACTCGTCGGTGAAGAGACGGTCATCGCCCGGTTGCAGGTCGAAGGTCAGGAGCATGGTCTAGGCGGCTCCGGCAAGTGCGGTCCTGTCCTCGATCCCGAACAGGCCGTCGAGCTCGAGGAGCAGAACGAGCCGGCCGCCAAGCTTCGCGATCCCCCGCAGGTACTGGGCGTCCGCACCGGCCGCGACCCCCGGCGTTGGCTCCACAGCGTCTGCGGACACGAGCAGGACTTCCGACACGCTGTCGACGATGAGCCCGACTGTGGTGGAGGAGCTCTCTGCGACCACGATGCGGGTCTCCTTGGTCGGCTCGGCCTCGGGCATCCCGAACCGTCCCCGGAGATCGACCACTGGAATGATCCGGCCGCGGAGGTTGATCACGCCCTTCACGAAGCTCGGGGCTCGCGGGACGGGGGTGATCGGTTGGTTTCGGATGATCTCGAAGACTCTGGCGATGTCCAGGCCGTAGTGCTCGTCCGCGAGCTCGCAGACAACTATCTGCAGCTCACCTGACTGGCCGCTGCCGCTGGACGTGGGCTTCTCGGCCACCGCGCTTCTCTCCTTACGTCACGCCGGACGGAATCCGGCTTGCGGAACTCTCGTGGGAGTTATCGGCGCGATTCGCGTCCGGGTAAGGCTCAGGAAGCGACCGCGGAGCGGCCGGCCGGGGGCGCGGCCCGGTCGGTGCAGTCGAGCTCCGGCCCGGTCGCCTCATGTTCGGGGGCAGCGCACCACGCCGCCACCCAGGACGCGATCTGATCCAGCGGCAGGACCACGTCGGCCAGGCCTGCCTCGACCACGGCCCTGGGCATGCCGTAGATGGTTGCCGTCGCGGCGTCCTGGGCGATGACCGTGCCGCCGTAGAGCTTGACGGCGCGGGCCCCGTCCCGCGCGTCGACGCCCATGCCGGTCAGGACCACGCATAGCAGACGCTCACGCCAGATCGGAGCCACGGACTGGAGGGTCACGTCCGCCGCCGGCCGGACGCCGTTGACGGGTAGCAAGCGAACGAGGCGGATGCGGCCGCGCGTCGAGCTGATGATGTGGCGATCGCCGGGCGCAACCAGGATCTCGTCCTCGACCAGGACGTCCTCCGACGTGGCTTCGGCGCAGCGCAGCGTTCCGGCCGAATCCAGACGAGCCGCAAGGGAGGCGGTGAAGCCGGGCGGCATGTGCTGGACGATGGCGACTGCGGCCCCCAGGGTCGAGGGCAGGCCCTTCACGAGTACCTGCAGAGCGCTCGGGCCTCCGGTCGACGACGCCACTACGACGAGTCGCCGCGCGGCGATCCGAGGCGTGCGGCGATGCCGCCTGGCTGACCCCGTGCCCGGCAGGACGTGGAGTCCGGCAGTCGATCCACCGTCGAGTGGCCGATCCGCGGTCGGGGTGGCGGCTCGCGCTTCCCTGCCGGCCAGGGCCAGGTTCCTGACCGCCGTCTGGCAGTGCCGCAAGAACGCGGCCTCAGTCATGGCGGCGGCGGCCTCGATCTTCCGGACGAGCTCGTCGCCGATCTGGCCGATGTCGATGGCAAGAGGGCCTGAGGGCTTCGGGACGAAGTCGATCGCCCCGTACTCGAGGGCGTCGAGGCTCAGTCTGGCGTTTTCGGTCGTTCGGCCCGACAGCATCACCACCCGAGTCGGCGTCTCGAGCATGAGCCGCTTGAGCATTGCCAGCCCATCGAGCACAGCCATCTCGACGTCCAGGGTGATGACGTCGGGTCGGAGCTCGCGGGTGAGGCGCAGCCCTTCCTCGCCGTCGGAGGCCGCGCCCACGACCTCGAGCGCAGGGATCGCGCCCAGCATGCGGTTGAGCGTGTGACGCATGAACGCCGAATCATCCACGACCAGGACGCGGGTTCGAGCCATCGTGACGGTCGGGTGCTATGCGGCCAGAAGCCTGTTCACGGCCGCCAGGACGCGGCCCGGCGCAAACGGCTTCACCACGAAGTCGCGGGCGCCGCGCTTGATCGCATCCATCACGATCGCCTGCTGGCCCAAGGCGGTCAGCATGGCGACTCGCGCATGCGGGTCCTTCAGGCGAATCTCGGCGAGTGCCTCCAGGCCATCCATCTCGGGCATCGTGATGTCCATGAGAACGCAGTCCGGTCGCTCGCGCAGGTAGGTCTCGACGGCGACCCGTCCGTTGTCGGCCTCCACGACTTGATGGCCGGCCTCGACGAGAAGTTTGGATGCCCGCAGACGCATGAAGGCCGCGTCGTCGACGACGAGGATCTTGGCCATCGAGAAGTGCTCCTGCTACTCGTGCTGCTACAGCTCAGTGACTGACAATAGGCTCTTGACGAGGAATCGGCCGTCGCCAACCTCGAGTTGGACGGTTCGGCCGGTGGTTCCTCCGAGCGCGACGGCTGTCAGACGAAGGCCGCGCTCGGTGAGGCCGGCCTGGATCGTTTCCGCATTGCGCGTTCCTATGGCGAGTCCGCCGCCGATCGTCAGCATGGACGCGGCACCGGCTGCCTTCAGGACGAGGCGGCTAATCGCTGCCCCCTTTGCTTCGAGTGCATTGAGGAAAGTGTCGAGGCCGCTGTCGATGAACTTGACCGGCCCGCTGCCGTTGGCCGGTCCGCTTGGCAGCATGAAGTGGGCGAGTCCGCCGACCCGGGTGCGCGGGTCCCACGCCGCCAGCGCCACGCACGAGCCCAGTCCGTAGGCGACCAGGTGGGAGTCGGGGCTGGAACTCAGGACCATCTCGCCTATGCCGGCGATCAGCACTGTCGGGTCATCGGTGGTAGTCATATACCGATCGCTCCGAGTGCATCCAGGAGGACCGGGAGACTGCTGGCGCGGGGCAGGACGAGGAGCGTTCCGTCGATCGCGCGGTCGCCCTCGGTGAAGGTGGTCCTGGCGGCAAGCACCTGGTCGACTTCGCTCATGAGGTCCAGCAGGACCGCATCGAGGACGGCCCCGGCCATCTCGATCACGATCTGCGGTGGCGTGGGCTGCACGGGCTCGTGGAGGTGCATCCCGAGCTCGTTCAGGAAGGCCGAGATGGTGACGTTGCCGCACTCATGAATGGCAGAGAGCTCGAGCTCATCGAAGGTGGTTGGATCGCTCGCGGCTCCCGCCGGCGACACGTCGGGTCCCAGCAGGCTCGCCAGAAGAATCTGGGCCAGGTGGTGCGCGTCGGACGGCGAGAAGAGCAGCAGGGCGTGGCCCTCGAGAGAGCCTTTGATGCCGACGTACACGGCCACGACCACAGCTTCCGGACCGCCTGCCATGGCCAGGACGTCAGCGGCCGTGCAGCGACGCAGCTGAGGCGTCCTGACGTCGATGACCTGGCCGCTCATCGAGCCCAGGGCTTCGCCGGCGCGCTGCATCGCCCGCGAGAAGGTTCTCGCGACGACGGTCTCGCCGGCGTTCGTGAGAGCTAGTGCTGTCACGGGGTGCCGTCTTCGTGGGCGATGGCTGCGGGAACCACGTTCGACGTCCTCAGCGCTGCTTGCAGCGGCAGACAGGACTTGTGCTGTCCTGTCTGGGCATCGGTCGGGCGAGGGCGGGACTTGAACACCCGGTCGGGTCGGCGCGACCGTCCGGACGGCTTCGTCGAGCCTGGCGATGAAGCGGAGCGGCTCAGGCAGACGGCTCGAGGAGGCCGAGCTTGTAGGCCATGATGGCGGCCTGCGTTCGATCCACGGCCCGCAGCTTCCAGATGATGTTCTGGACGTGCTTCTTGACGGTGTCCTCCGTGATCGAGAGGCGCCCGCCGATCTCCTTGTTCGTGAGGCCGTCGGCGACAAGGAGGAGCACGTCGTGCTCGCGCGGCGTCAGAGCGTACTGCTCGGCGCGCTGGCGGGCCGACTGGCCCGGCGGAGGGGTTTCGCCTCGGGTTGCAAGGGCATCGCGCAGCAACTGTGGCTCCACTGCCAGCTGGCCGTTGGCCACGTTGTGGAGCGTCTGGATGACCTCCGCCGTGGTGGCATCCTTGAGGAGGTAACCCGCTGCGCCGCGACGGATGGCCTCCAGTACGTAGTGGTGGTCGTCGTAGAGGGTCACGATGATGACGGCGATCCGCGCGCAGCTGGCCTTGAGCCGCTCCAGGCAGGCCAGCCCGTCCATGCCGGGCATGCGGATGTCGAGCAGGACCATGTCGGGCTGGAGGCTCTGCGCGAGCTCCAGACCGCTCTGGCAGGAATCCCCTTCGCCCACGACCTCGATCCAGTCGGCCGCGGCGAGCATCGCGCGAAGACCGCGGCGAGCCATCTCGTGATCATCGATGAGTAGTACTCGCGTGCGCTCGTTCACGACTTGCCCTCTTCTTTCGTCAGGATGCGTAACCTGCCCGCGTACCCGTATGGCGAGCGATTGGAATCGAGATTCGGACCAGCGTTCCCGAGCCGGGCCGGCTCTGGACCGAGGCGGCTCCACCGAGCCAGCGCGCCTGCCGGTTGATCCCCAGCAGGCCCAGGCCGCCGCGGGCTCGACGGCGCTCCGCCGCTGCCGGATCGAACCCGAGGCCGTCGTCCTGCACCGTCACGATCGCCCGTCCTCGCGAAACCTTGAGTTCGGCGCGAATGGAGCGGGCCTGCGAGTGCCGCACCGCGTTCGTCAGGGCCTCGACGGTCATTCCGTACAGCGCCTGCTCCACCCAGTCGTCCAGCCTGGGCAGGTCGCCCTCGATCGCCATCTCGATGCCCGATTCGGCCGCCAGTGCCGCCGTCCGGCTGCGGATCGCGTGGCCGAGGCCGAGCTCTTCCATGCCCGGCGGGACGAGGTCGGCCAGGATGGCCCGGACTTCTTTGATGGCGGTGACGAGCCGGTCCGAGGCGGACTCGAGATGGCCGTCCACCGAGTCGCCCGGATGCTGCTTGATGAGCGCTCGCGCGGCATCGAGGAAACGGAAGGCGCTCACCATCGACTGGGCAGCCGTGTCGTGGATCTGATGGGCGATGCGCGCCCGCTCGAGCTCGCTTGCCCGAATGATCTGGCGGGCCAGGCGGTCCAGCCGCCGCTGGTTGCGCTCCAGCTCACGGCGTTGCCGCATCGATTCACGGTACAGCTCGTAGAACTCCTCGCTCGTCGCCACGATCTGGGCCAGGGCCGCCGTCGCCGTCCGCTGCCGGTCGGAGCCACGCAGCCGCTGCTGGATCTGCCACTCCACGAGCCGGGCGGGGTCCCGCAGGACGCGTGCCGCCTCGAGCGCGGCCCGGCCGTTGGCGGGCGGCGCCTGGCGGGCGGCACGTCGCAGCGTCTCCGGGGCAACTCGCGTCTGGTCGGCGACGGCCGCAGCCTCTTTGGGCCTGGGCGGGCCGACCCGCAGGATCGCCGCGGTAACGCGCGAGCCCCTGGGTGCTGGGAAGCCGAGAAGCAGGCCGCCGGCCCTGCAGCGGCCGCGGGCGGCGCGGCCCGTGACCAGTACCCGCACCGCGAGCTCCTCCGGACAACGCCGGCAGAACTCGAGGCCAATGTCGGTCGAGCAGATGTTCGCGCAGAAGGGTTCGCCATCCTCCCAGCCGGCGACGAAAGCCACGGCCGGTACGCCCCGGCCGGCCTGCGAGCGCGCCTCGTCCGAGCCGGCGGCGGTCGCCGCTTGCGGCCCGTTCGGCAGCGGGCCGGTACCGGTCCATTCGGCCGCGCCGTCCACGCGCGCCCAGAGCTCGGCACCGCCGAGATGGCGGGCGACGCTTCGTTCTTCCATCGTGGCGCCAGTGTAGGTCGGGCGACGGGCACGCGGAGCCCTATGAGCTGGCCCCGGGAGGGGCCGGCGCCACTCCCCGTCAGCCGGGTATCATGTGCGCTCACTCCCCAGGGGGCATGCGCCAGCTATATGTCGCTCATCGAGACAGCGGGTCTCACCAAGCATTACGGATCGGTCAAGGCGCTCGACGGCCTCGACCTTCAGGTTGAACCGGGAATCATTGGCCTCGTCGGAGCGAACGGGGCCGGCAAGAGCACGCTGCTCAAGATCCTGCTCGGCCTCCTGCCACCCACGAGCGGCAGCGCATCGGTCCTGGGCATGGCTATCGGCACGGAGGCCGGCGAGATCCGCAAGGTAGTGGGCTACATGCCCGAGCACGACTGCCTCCCGCCGGACGTGGGCGCGACCGAGTTCGTTACCCACATGGCCCGCATCTCGGGCTTGCCCCGGACGGCCGCCCGCGAACGGACGGCCGAGGTCCTGCGCCACTGCGGTCTGTACGAGGAGCGCTACCGGCAGATCGGCGGCTACTCCACCGGCATGAAGCAGCGCGTCAAGCTGGCTCAGGCCCTGGCTCACGATCCCAAGCTGCTGCTGCTCGACGAGCCGACGAACGGCCTCGACCCAAGTGGCCGTGACGAGATGCTGGATCTGATCAAGCGCACCGGCACCGAATTCGGCATCTCGGTCGTCGTGGCGTCGCACCTGCTGGGCGAGATCGAGCAGGTGTGCACCTACCTGCTGGCCATCGACGCGGGCCGCCTCCTGCGCGCGGCCCCGATCTCGACGTTCACCCAGCGAACGCCCGTGCTGGCCGTCGAGGTCGAAGAGGGCGCCGATAGGCTGGCTGCCGCCCTGGCCGGGCGCGGCTTCAAGGCCAGGCAAGATGAGGCGTGCGTCCTCCTCGCGCTGGAGGACGAGAGCCTCTACGACGCGGTCCGCGACACCGTCGCGGAGCTCGGTCTTCCTCTCGTGCGGATACAGCAAGAGAGGCGGCGCCTGGAGGAGATCTTCCAAGACGACGCCCCGGCCGCCGGAGGTGTCCAGTGAGCGCCGGCAATCGCGTCGCTGCCAGCTCTCCGGCCGGCAGCATCTACGACCTGGGCTATCGCCACTACGAGGGCAAGCGCCATGGCCGCTGGTTTGCGGCCTGGTCCCTCTACGTGGATAGCCTGCGCGGCATCTGGGGCTTCGGGCGGCCGATGAGCGCGAAGGCCGCTCCGTTCATCCTCGCGGGGCTGTATGCCCTGCCGGCGGTTATCGTGCTGGCTTTCTCGTCGACCATCTCCAAGTCCATCGCCACGGGCGAAACGAATCCCCTGGACCTGCCCAACTACGCCAACTACTTCGGAGGCATTGGCACGTTCATAGTGCTGTTCCTGGTCGCCCAGGCGCCCGAAGTCGTATGCCGGGATCAGCGCTACCTGGTCCTGCCTCTGTATTTCACCAGAGCCATGGGTAGGCTCGACTATGCGATGGCCAGGCTCCTATCTCTGGCCACGGCGCTCTTCGTGGTTCTGATGGTTCCGGTGATCGCGCTCTTTATCGGCGACATCCTCATGTCCGCGGATGCGTTCAAGGCGATCGGGAACGAATGGCCCAAGGCGCTGCCCACCATCCCTTCCAACCTCCTCATCGCGGCCAGCATGGCGTCGATCGCGCTGGCGCTGTCCTCGTACTCGCCGCGGCGCGCCTATGCGGCCGTCGGCCTGCTCGCGTACTTCCTGCTCGTGGAGTTCGTGCCGCTCGTCATCTACGGCATCGGTCATGAAGCGGGAGCCAAGTGGGTGGACTATCTCCCCTTGATCACACCGATCACCGGATTGAGCCGGGCCAACGATTGGTTCTTCGGCACTCCAATACCGTCGGCCTTCCCGTCGAGCATCGGCGCCGATGCCTACATTCTCGCTGCCCTCGCGGGTACGCTGCTCTTCACTGGGATCCTCATGTGGCGCTACAGGAGGATGCCGGTATGACTACCGCTCCTGTAGTGAGCTCGCCAGCCATGGACATCGCCGGGCAGCCTCCGGCGATCGAGCTCGTCAACGCGGCCCGCTGGTATGGCAACGTGGTGGCTGTCAACGACATCACGTTCAGCCTCGGGCCAGGAATAACTGGGCTCCTCGGCCCGAACGGAGCGGGCAAGACGACCTTGCTCCACATGCTGGCCGGTTTCCTGGCGCCTTCGGCCGGCACCGTCCGCGTACTGGGTCTCAACCCAAGCCGGGATCCTTCCGTCTACCGCCGGATCGGGCTGGTTCCCGAGCGCGAATCGGTCTACGGCTTCCTGACCGGCTTCGAATACGTTCGCTTCAACGCCCGGCTCCAGGGCATGCGCGACGCCGACGCCGCTTCCCGGGCCGCGATCGAGCGCGTGGGGCTGCAGGACGCCGCGGATCGTGCCATCGGTACGTACTCGAAGGGCATGCGCCAGCGAGCCAAGGTAGCGGGCGCGTTGGTCCACGACCCGCAGGTGCTGCTCCTCGACGAGCCGTTCAACGGCATGGATCCTCGCCAGCGGCTGGCCATGATGGATCTGTTGGGCGAGATGGCGGCCGCGGGCCGGACGATCCTCTTCTCCTCGCACATCCTCGAGGAAGTGGGGCGCATCGGCACTGAGATCCTCGTGATGGTGGCGGGCCGCCTCGCCGCGTCCGGAGACTTCCGGGCCATCCGGGCGCTCATGACCGATCGTCCGCACATGATCACGATCCGTTCCAGCGACGACCGAAAGCTGGCGACTGTCCTGATCACTCATCCGGCCGTCTTCGCAGTGGAGCTTCAGCAGAACGCCCTTTCGGTGCGAACCGCTCATCTCTCTGCCTTCCGACGGATCATCGCGGAGGCCAGCCAGCGCGCCGGAGTGCGCCTGACGGAAGTCGTGCCCGCGGACGAATCGCTCGAAAGCGTGTTCGACTATTTGGTGCATCGATGATCCACGGTTCGCCGAGAAGCCCGATCCTGGCGCTGCCCGAGATCTTCCGCGTCACCGTCAGGCAGCTGCTTGGCCGCAGGCGCACCCTCCTCCTGCTGCTGCTGGCCGCGCTGCCACTGCTTCTCGCCGTTGTCTTCCGCCTGTTCGACCGGATCGACGTCCACAGGTACAGCAACTCCGTCTTCGACGGCGTTCTTATAGCCATCGTTCTGCCGCTCACCGCGGTCCTCTTCGGCACGGGTGCCTTCGGCGCCGAGCTGGATGAAGGGACTGCGCTGTACCTGCTGGCCAAGCCGCTGCCACGCTGGGCCGTGGTTCTGTCCAAGGCGATGGCCGCCGCGGCGCTGACGCTTCTGCTCACGGTCGGATCGATACTGGCGGGGGCGCTGGTGGAAGTGATTCCGGCCGGCGAGGCGGGCGTGCGCGCGACGGAGGCGTATGTAGGCGCGACGGTCGTGGGCGGGCTGTGCTACGTCGCCGTCTTCGTTGCGGTCAGCATGTTCACGCGACGAGCTCTGGTCATCGGGATCGGCTACACGCTGGTTTGGGAGGGTCTGCTCTCGTCAATGCTGCCCGGCATTGCCAACCTCTCGATCCGGCAGTACGCGCTCGGAGCAGGTGACTGGTTCGTCCAGCTGGGTCGCGAGCCGGCGCGGCTCCCGCCCGAGACCGCGGTCTTGTTGTCGATCGTGGTAGTCGTGGTCGCGCTGGCTCTCGCCACGTGGCGCCTGATGCGGTTCGAGCTGTCCGGAGGCACCGACTGATCCGCGAGCCCCGGACGCTGCCCGATCGGATCCGATGAGACGCCTCCGCACGGCGGCACCGGTGAGGCTCACCCTGGCGTGGCTGCCGGCAGTGGCGTGGGCAGGGGTGATCTTCGCTCTCTCGGCCACGCCGAACCTGCGCGTGGCCGAGTCGGAGGTGGTGGACTTGATCGTCCGCAAGGCCGGGCACATGGCCGAATTCGGCACCCTCGCCCTGCTGGCCTGGAGGGCGTTCGCCTACTCGCGACTACGCGGCGCGGTCGTCCTGAGTCTGGCCCTGACGGCCGCCTACGCGGGCAGCGACGAGTTCCACCAGTCGTTCATTGCCGGCCGCACCGCGTCGCCGGTGGACGTCGGGATCGACTCGGCCGGTGCGCTCATCGCACTGCTGGCGCTGGTTGCCTGGCTCCGTTTTCGGGCGCGTGGCCGTCCGGTCGCCTGAGCCCGAACTACTCGTCGGCCACCGGCAGCCCCAGGATGTTGAAGCCGCCGTCGACGTAGATCGTCTCACCCGTCGTCTGGCCGGATAGATCGCTGGCCAGGAAGACGGCCGTGCCCGCCACATCCTCGATCGTGATGTGCGACCGCAGAGGCGTCACGTCCTTGAACCCGCCATACATCAGCCTGAAGCCGGCGATGCCGTGGGCAGACAGGGTCCGGACCGGACCGGCGCTGATGGCGTTGACGCGGATTCCGCTGGGGCCCAGATCGGCGGCGAGATAGCGCGTCGAGGCCTCCAGGGCCGCCTTGGCTACGCCCATGACGTTGTAGTGGGGCACGACCTTCTCCGCGCCGTAGTAGGTCAGAGTGATGATCGAGGAACCGGGCGTCATGTAGGGGCGGGCCTCGCGGGCCATCGCGATCAGCGAGTAGACGCTGACGTCGAAGGCGATGTGGAAGCCGTCGCGGCTGGTGTCGGCAAAGTGGCCGACCAGGTCTTCCTTCTCGGCGTAGGCGACCGCATGGACGAGGATGTCGAGATTGCCTTGCCTGGCGTGCCAGTGCTCGAAGACGCGCCTGATCTCGTCGTCGTCGCGCACGTCGCAGCTCTCGACGAAGGTCGAGCCGATCGAGGCAGCGAGTGGGCGGACGCGCCGCTTGATGAGCGAAGCCATCGAGCTGAAGCCGACCTTCGCGCCCTGGTCGTGCAACGCCCTGGCGATGCCCCAGGCGATGGAATGGTCGTTGGCCACGCCGAACACGAGCGCCTTCTTGCCGGCCAGGAGGCCGGTGCTCGTGGACGATTCTGTGGGCCGGACCAGGCGGTGCGCGGCGTGGCTGGTGGCGCGCGAGGTGGCCGAACCGAGAGCCGGGCTCGCGCCCTCCGCGGTGGCCTTCTCCGCAGCTGGCGCGGACCCGTTTCTGCCCGCAGGCGAGCCACCGCCCACGCCCGGCTCGGCGACTGCTTCATGGGCTCGAGTCGTTCGCGTCAGTTTCATGAGCTGCCTGCATCCTCCGTACGTCCGACCGCCAGGGACCGTCTAATTCATCTAACCCCGCCGCCCGGTAGACGTTACGCAGAATATCGTGTAGTGCGCCACTGCATCAAAGCAGATTCACACGGCGCGCCTGGTCAGCCAGCCGCAACCCGCGTCCCTTCCTGCAGACGCCCGCCATGTTGGATCGGCGCATCTGCCAGTTCGTCTGCTTCGCATGCCGGGATGCACCGCTGTGCCTGACTCGGCTTGACTATCCGCCGATCTGGCCGTGACTCGTCACCCTTGAGGGGACCGCGTCCCAGGCGCGCCGCTGTTCCCGCGGGCATGCCCTGTTCGGCATCCGTTCGGAGCCCGGGGATAAGTAAGGTGTCTACGCCGCAGGGCCCATCCGGACGGGTATGTTGGACCCCACATCGAGTTCGATGGGGATCAGGTTCCGTCCCGGGAGACAGACGCAGAAGGCACCGTTGCGGAGTTGGTTGTGCCGGGTCCTCGCGTCGATCGGCGGACTATGCCGTGCGCAATGCGTCTGCCCGCTCGTCTGGCCGGGTCTGTGCCGGCTCGATCGGCTCCTTCGCGTCCCCATGGGTGGCCTGTGAGAAAGGAGGCGCGGTGCTGAATCCCCGGCCTCGGTGAACCTTCCTTCCCCACGGAGGAAGGCCGAATGCACACCAGGTCCCGTTGACCGGAGACCGAGCCGCGTCTGGCGTTGGGTCAATCCCTTGAGCGAGAGAGGTGTTGGTATGTTCATTCGATCGCAAAGTCACTTGCGAAAGGTCGCCTTGTCCGGCATTGCGACACTGGCGCTCGTAGTCGCCGTTGTCGGTGTCGCCGCCCCTCCGGCCAAGGCGGCCGGGACGGGGCCGTGCGACATCTACGCTTCCGGCGGCACGCCATGTGTCGCCGCACACAGCACCACGCGAGCTCTTTACGGCGCGTACAGCGGCAGGCTGTACCAGGTCCAGCGCGCCTCGAACGGCAATACAACCGACATCGGAACCCTGAGCGCGGGCGGCTACGCCAACGCTGCCACGCAGGATTCGTTCTGCTCCGGCACGACCTGCACCATCACGATCATCTATGACCAGTCCGGGAGGGGCAACGACCTCACCGTCGCGCCCGCAGGCGGGGCCGGCGGCGCTGATACGCCTTCGAACGCGACCGCAGCGCAGATAACGATCAGCGGCAACAAGGCCTACGGCGTGTATATCGCCGCCGGCAACGGCTACCGGCGCAACAACACCTCGGGCATCGCCACCGGCGACGCCGCGGAGGGCATGTACGCGATCTTCGACGGCACCCACTACAACGGCGGCTGCTGCTTCGACTACGGCAACGCCGAGACGAGCAACAACGACACCGGCAACGGCCACATGGAGGCCATCTACTTCGGCAACATCAAGGTCTGGGGCTACGGCACGGGCAACGGCCCCTGGGTCATGGCCGACCTCGAGAACGGCCTGTTCTCCGGAGTGAACGCCGGCTATAACGCTAACGACCCGACCGTCAACTACCGCTACACCACGGCGATCATCAAGGGTCAGCCGAACAATTGGGCGATCAGGGCCGGCAACGCGCAGTCGGGCGGCCTGTCGACCTACTACAACGGAGCGCGCCCCAACGTCTCGGGCTACAACCCGATGCACAAGGAAGGCGCCATCATCCTCGGAATCGGCGGCGACAATAGCAAGGGAGCCGTCGGAACGTTCTACGAAGGCGCCATGACCTCGGGCTTCCCGAGCGATTCGACCGAGAACTCGGTCCAGGCCAATATCGTCGCGGCCGGGTACGGCAGCCAGGCCAATATCGTCGCGGCCGGGTACGGCAGCACATCTACTCCCACCCCGCCCCCGGCAACTCCGACGCCGAATCCCAGTGGCACCATCTCCATCAACTCGGGCGGCTCGGCGACCGGGAGCTTCACAGCCGACCAGTACTACAGCAGATCACGTCCAACGTGCCCCCGACCGCGGTCTTCCAGAGCGAGCGCTACGGGGCGTTCACCTACACCATCCCCAACCGGACCGCGGGTAGCGCCCAGACGGTGACGCTCTACTTCGTCGAGAGCTACGTGACCGCGGCAGGGCAGCGGCTCTTCAACGTGACCATCAACGGCACGACCGTTCTATCCAGCTTCGACATCTACGCCGCCGCGGGAGGCCAGAACAGGGCCATCGCCCGGACGTTCAGCACCACGGCCAATAGCTCGGGTCAGGTGGTCATCGGGTTCGTCTCCGGGACCGAGAACCCCAAGGTCAACGGCATCACGGTGGCGGCTGGCAGCAGCCCCACCCCGACCCCCACGCCAACCGCTACGCCGACCGGGACCACCACCATCTCGATCAACTCGGGTGGCTCGGCGACCGGTAG
>JBEKPL010000035.1:0-25369 GCA_049520815.1 Candidatus Limnocylindrales bacterium | reverse complement strand
GCGATCGCCCAGCGCGGCGCCCGGGCGACCATGCCGAGCCGCTCCTGCTGGTCGTACCGATCCACCTTCACCACGACCCCGTCCGTCTCGTACGGGAGGTCGTGGCGCTTCTCGCGCCAATCCTCGAGGAAGTGGCAGACGCCGTCGATGTCCAGGCCCTCGGCCCGATCAGGGTTGACCGGCAGGCCCAGGGCCCCCAATCGAGCTAGCGCCTCCGACTGGCTTGCGACCGTTGGGCGGCCGTCCGGCCCGTCTTCGACGAGCTGGTAAGACCACGATGACAGGCGCCGCTCGGCCGTCACGCGCGGATCCTGCTGGCGCAGCGAGCCCGCACCGCTGTTGCGGGGGTTGGCATAAGTGGGCAGGCCGGCCTCCTCGCGTTCGGCGTTGATGCGAGCGAACTCGGCCTTGGGCATGAAGACCTCGCCGCGAACCTCGACGGTCACCGGTTCCCGCAGCCGTTCCGGCAGGACGGAGATGGTGCGGAGGTTGGCCGTCACGTCTTCGCCCGTGGTGCCGTCGCCGCGCGTGGCTCCCTGGACGAACCGGCCACGCTCGTAGCGCAACGAGATGGCCAGGCCGTCGATCTTGAGCTCGGCGACGTAGCGCAGATCGAGCGCGGGGGCAGGAGCCGCCGGAGACCCCAGGCCCCGGCGGACGCGGGCATCGAAGGCCCGCAGCTCGTCCTCGTCGAAGACGTTGCCGAGCGAGAGCATCGGCCGCCGGTGGTGGACCTCGCCGAAGGCGCCCGTTGGGGCCGCGCCCACGCGCTGGGTCGGTGAGTCGGGCGTGACAAGCTCCGGGAAGGCGGTCTCCAGAGCGACCAGCTCGCGCATCCGCTGGTCGTACTCGGCGTCGGAGAGCTCGGGCGCGTCGTGCTGGTAGTAGAGCTCGCTGTCGTGCAGCAGCGCCGGCGCGAGCACGGCGTGACGGCGAGCCGCCGCCTCGGCCCCGAGCGCGCGGGCGGCCGCGACCGCCTCGGCCGCGACCGGCAGCCCGACGGACTGCTCGCCGGCCAGCCCGCCAGCTTCCTCAGTCGATTCGGTCACTGCTGGCCCTCCGTCCTTGCGTCGCCTTCGTCTCGATTGTCACCGATGAGCGCCTCATCGCGCACGATCTCTCGCACGAGGCGGCTCATACGCTCGAAATGCGAGCCGGGCCAGTAGATCGAGCCGCAGCCAGCGCAGCGCCCGAACGTCTCGAAGTAGCGGAGAGTGCGCGGCTCACCGGCCAGCCGCTCGGTCACCTCCGATCGATCGACCGGCTCGATATCGCCGTTGCAGCGGACGCAGCGACTGAACGGCCGGGCCGTGCCCGCCAGGCCGTACCGGCCGACGACCTCGACAAGCTGGCGGCGGGGGTCGTCGTCGCGGACGAGATAGCCGAGACGAACGATCGACCGCTTGAGCAGGCCTCGATCGCGGGTCAGCAGGATCCGCCCCTCCTCGGCCGAAAGGCGCGCGAGCTCGTCGTCGGCGGCGTTTCGGTCGTAGCGGGAGTCGAAGCCGAGCATCCGCAGGTAGCGCGCCAGTCGCCCCAGGTGCCCGTCCAGGACGAAGCGGCGCGGATCGGGTGGGCTCGGTATCAGGCCCGGCCGGCCGGCGTCCGAGGCGGGCTGGCCCGACTCCCCTGCTCTCTCGATCCCAAACACGTCGATCCGGTCGCCCGGCCGAATCCGATAGTCGAGCCCAACGGGGCGATCGTTCACCACGATGAGGTCGACCTCGGGATGCGGCACGCCGAGCGCCTGGATCAGGTCGATGACCCCTGGCGACGCCTCGAACTCGCGCACGATCGGCTGACCGCGCCGAGCGGTCGCCAGAAAGTCGTTGAGCGACCCGTGAAATCGGAACGTGGCCGTGGGCATAGGCACATGGTCGCGCATCCGCTTCCTCGCGGGTGTGAAAGAAGGAGCCGCGATCTAGGCGGAACCGTCGTCGGTGACCCGGCGATGCCGGCAGGAGGGACAGTGCTTCACGTACTCCATCAACACCGTCCCCCAACTCAAGGCGCTGCTGGCGAGGCCGACTCGCGAAGTGGCGGCGGCACCAGGGCAATGAGATCGGGACCCTGCCTCGTCACCCCTCGGCCGGAGGGGCCTGCTTCAGCAGATCCGCGTATGTGGGAAGCGCGGCGGCGTGCGGCGCCGGCACCGCCCAGGGCCCTGGCCGCTTCCACGGCCTCGTCGGCCACCGGCAGCCCGACCGCCTGCTCGCTCGCGTCACTCACCAAACCGTCCTCCGTCGCGCCGAAGACTCCCGGAGATACTCACCGACCCGCGCTGCGAACAACGGACCCCGGCCCGGGCCCCGGTCCAGCCTTCCGACGGCGGTTCGGACCTCAGCACCTCCGCGTATGGCTTCAGTACGTCCGCGTGGGGCCACGTATCGCCGATGATCTTCGCGACCTCCAGGTTGTCGCAGCTCTCCACCGCCGGCACCTTGTCCATCTCGTGAACGACCGCCTTGACCAGGGCGTGCGGCAGCTTTCCCCAGGGCGCGATCTCGTTGCCAAGGTAGCCTTCCAGGACGAGATCCTTGTACTCCGGGAAGTTCCAGGTCCGCCAAGCCTGCCGGAAACTCTCGCTGTGGACCTCCAGCCAGGTCCCGAAGTCGACCGCGAAGCCGTCTGTGAGACGAACCGGCAGGACGACCCGCACGAAGAAGCCGGTGCCCTTGATGGCCAGGAAAGGGTCTCCGCCCCATGTGTCGAGGAGCTCCGGATGGATCTCGAAGATGACGTCGGGCTGCTCGAATGTGACGGACAGAGGCCGACCCATCGGGTCGGGCGCGATGCCGCAGCAGGAGCACGGCTGCAGAGAGGCCCTGCCGCCGCTCTTGACACGACTGGTTCGCGACACGTTTGATTTCGCCATATCCGAGATCGTCCTGCCTTCCTGTTCTCCGAGGGCCGTTGGGGCCCGCTCACCTGGCCGAGATTCGGGTCCGCCACATGGTAGTCATCGGAGCAACTCCAGGTTGGCGATGCTCGCCAGGAGCGTCTTGACACCGCCGCCGGCGGAGAAGGCGACGGTGACCTCCTCGTCGCTCCGGGTCAGCTTCGAGGTCACGACGATGCCGTCGCCCAAGCGCGGGTGCCGGACGCGGTCTCCGTCGCGATACTGCCGTTCGCCCGGAACGCGCGGCCGCGCGGCGGCGGGCCGAGCGGCGCTCGGCGAACCGGCCGGCGGCGCGGTACGCGGCGTCCCGAAGCTGCCCGACGGCGCCCCCGCGGAATACGCCTCGCGGCGCGCCCCGAGATCGCGCGTGGGGCGGAACTCCTCCCCGGCCCGCGGTGCTCCGGGCCGGCCGCTCCCCGCCCGCCAGGCACCTCCGCCGGTCCGGATCGATGTCCCGAATCGGCTGCTCAACCGCCGCCCGAACACCAGGTCCGGATCGACCGGACCCACGTCGTCGTCGAAGTCGCCGGCGCGGTCCAGGCGAGGGCCCGCCATGAGGGCGGGCGGGATCTCGAACAGGAAGCGGCTCGGGACCGACAAGCCGCCGCTCCCCCACGTCGCCCGCCGGGCGGCATGGCTGAGGAACAACCGCCGCTTGGCGCGGGTGATGCCGACGTAAGCCAGCCGCCGCTCCTCTTCGAGCTGCTTCTCGTCGTCGAGCGAGCGGCTGTGCGGGAAGACGCCCTCCTCCAGGCCGGCAATGAAGACGACCGGGAACTCGAGCCCCTTGGCCGCGTGGAGCGTGATCAAGGTCACCGCGTCCGCGCCGGCCTCGTACGAATCCTGATCGGCGACCAGAGCCGTCTCTTCGAGGAAGCGGTCCAGCGCGTCATCGGGTGTGAGGTCGTCGTAGCGGGTCGTGACCGAGCGCAGCTCGAGCAGGTTCGCCCAGCGCTCCTCGCCCTCCTCCGATCCGTCGGCCAGCATGGCCCGGTAGCCCGTTTCCTCCAGCACGGCGTCCAGCAACTCGGGCAGCGGCAGCACCCCGACCCTGGTCCGCAGCCGGACCACGAGCCCCGCGAAGCCCCCGAGGGCGCCCCTCGCCCGCGACCCCAGCGCCTCGACGCGGCCCTCGGCGGCCGCCCGAATCGCCCCCCAGTACGTCGTCGCAGTCTCGACCGTAGCGCCGTCGATCGCGCCGCCCTGGCCTGCGCTCTCGCCCGCGCCCGCACCCACGAGCCCGCGCAGCTCCTCCAGGCTCTTGTCGCCGATCCCGCGCACCGGCACGTTGAGGATCCGCTCGAAGCTGACCTGGTCCGTGTCGCTGCGCAGGATCCGCAGGTAGGCCAGGGCGTCCTTGACCTCGCGCCGCTGGTAGAACCGCGTGCCACCGACCAGCTGGTAGCGGATGCCGTAGCGCAGGAACGCCTCCTCGATCGCCCGGCTCTGGGCGTTGGTCCGATACATGACCGCGGTGTCGCGGCGCTCCCACCGTTCCGCGTCCTCGTCGGCGCGGCGGGTCAGAATCGTGCCCCGTCCACCGGTCATTTCCTCGATCTGGCGGGCGATCCACTCCGCCTCCTCTTCTTCGTTGTAGGCCTCGAAGCGCTGGATCGGCCGCCCGCCGTCGTTCTCGGTCCAGAGCTTCTTGTCCTTGCGCGAGGCGTTGTTCGTGACGACCGCGTGGGCGGCGTCCAGGATCAGCTGGGTGGAGCGGTAGTTCTGCTCGAGCTTGACGACCGTGGCGTCCGGGTAGTCGTGCTCGAAGTCGAGGATGTTGCGGATGTCGGCGCCGCGCCAGGAGTAGATCGACTGATCGTCGTCGCCTACCACGCACAGGTTGTGGTGCGCCGCCGCCAGGGCCTTGACCCACAGGTACTGCGGACGGTTCGTGTCCTGGTACTCGTCGACATGCAGGTAGCGCCACCGGCCCTGGTAGCGCTCGAGAACGGCGGGCGCATCCTGGAACAGCCGCACGGCCTCGAGTAAGAGATCGTCGAAGTCGAGGGCGTTAGCCGAGCGTAGGCGCGCCTGGTAGCGCCGGAAGAGCCGGGCGATCTCCCGCTCGCGGTGGGTATGGGCGTTCGCGGCGACGTAGTCGGCGTCCAGCATCTCGTTCTTGGCCCGCGAGATGGCGCCGAGTATCGCGCTGGGCTTGTGCTCGCCCGTCACCGGGAGGTCGTCCTCACGCAGGATCCGCTTCATCAGCGCCTGCTGGTCGTCCGAGTCGTACACGACGAAGTGCCGGTCGAGGCCGATGGCGGATCCGTCACGGCGAAGCACCCGAGCGCACAGGGCATGGAACGTGCCCATTGCGACCTCGCGGCCGGCCTCCTCCCCCACCAGGCCGGTGATGCGGGCTCGAAGCTCCGCGGCGGCCTTGTTGGTGAAGGTAACGGCCAGGATCTGCCAGGGGCGGACGCCCTTGACCCCGACCAGGTACGCAACCCGGTGGGCGAGCACGCGCGTCTTGCCGCTGCCGGCTCCCGCCAGGATGAGGACGGGACCGTCGGTGGTCCGGACGGCCCGTTGCTGCTCGGGATTGAGGCGGGTCAGGATGCGGGCCGCAAGAGCGTCGGTGGCCGCCTGGCGCTCGGCCAGGGCCACGGGTTCCGGCTCGAACGGAGACGGCTCCGGCGGCTCGATACGCGGCCCGTCGAAGGCCTCCGGCGGTGCATCGTCGGGCGGCGGCGGCAGCGGCTCCACTGGCTCTCCGGCCGAACGTTCCGCGGGCAGGTTCGGACCGTCGCGAGGCGGCTGCCCGGCCGTCTGGCCGGAGCCGTGCCCGTCTGGGGCCCGGCGCGTGCGGCTGGATGGAGGCTTCACACCGGAATTGTAGAAGCGCCGAATTCGCCCCGGCTCCCGGGACCCCTGGACGCTTCTAGCTGCCGGGTGACGGGGACTCTCCGGTGTCGATCTGGCTGTCCGGCGGCGCATCGATGGGCGACACGTTGTTGAAGTTCGACAGAACGAGTCGGATCGCCACGGCTCCCGCACTCGGGTCGCTGGTCCTGAACTCCATCCGCTCCACGTAGAACCCATCGTGGAGGATCCAGAGATCGAGAGTGCCGATGCCGAATGAATGACCGCTCGCGCCCAACTTGTCGTTGACGACGTCCGGCATCAGATCCACCCGAACGTGGTATGCCGCACCGCCCGGCTCCTGCTCCGTGCCAACGAGGACGGGGCTGAGCCGCGGGTCGGCGGCGATAGCGACTATCTGCTGGACGTAGTAGGCCGGACCGCTCGGCAGAACCGGGTTGAGCGGCAAGGTCGAGTCGGTTATCTGCGAGTACTTGGTGGCTCCGTACCCTCGTGTGTAGGCGTACGGATCGACGACGATCAGCTCGCCCGACAGATTCAGGCCGGGCACCCAGCCGGTGATGTGAGCCGTCATGTTGACGAGGTCGACGTCACCCTCGGCGTGGGCCTGGTCCAGCGAGATCGGAATGGACGTGAAGACCGGGCTGGGCGTCGGCGTGGGAGACTCCGATGCGCTGGGCTCGGGGCTGGGCGTCGGAGTTGGGGTGGGGGTCGCGGTGGGGGTCGGGGTGGGAGTCGGCGTCGGAGTTGCCGAAGGACTGGCCGCGGGCGAGCCGCTCGCGGCTGTGGATGGCATGGCGCTCGGGCTGGCAGAAGCGGCAGGGGTCGCAGTATCTGAGGCGCTCGCGGTGGGCGTGGCTGAAGGCTCCGCTGTCGGGGCGGCCTCGATTCCGAACAGCAGCTGCCCCCCGGCGTCGAGGGTGAACTGCACGGACTGCAGGTTCCCCGGGCTCGTGGTGGCGAGTGACGTGCCGGCGTTGACGACGTTCACCGCGGACATTGCCGTCACGGCGTTGGACAGGATCTTGTGGACGTCGGTAAGCGGCGCCGACGTGCAACCGGCGGCGAGGGCCGCGACGGACAGCAGGCCGGCTGCTGAGGTGGCAATCGACTTCCGACGAAACACGAGACTCCTCCAAACGAGATGCCGGCCCAGGACTGCGCCCTCATGGTCACCGGCGCAGGGCAACGCCGGTTACGGCGGCCCCTGGCAGTTTAGCGGCTGCCGGCCGTTCTCAACCTGAAAGCGCGACATCGCCTCTCGACGCGAGGCGCCGAATTCACCGCCCGGGGCTCAGGTGACCTGCCTTGGCCGAGTGAGTCAGCCGGCCTTGACCTGGTCCTGGGGCGGAGCGGTGATGATGACAGGCTGGTTGTACTTCGTCAGGGTCACGGTCAGGGCCAAGCTGCCCAGCGAGGCCGAGCTAGCTTTCAACGCCATCCTGGCCGGCTGGAGGTTGTCGACGTAGGCCCAGTAGTCGACCGACATAGAGTCGACCGTCAAGCCGGCCGCGGCGCTGCCGAACGCCGAGCCGATTGCCTGGTTGACCGCGTCCTTCGGGATGAAGACGACGACGTGGTGCGCGTCGCGCCCATCTACCTTGTCCCGGCCCACGAGAAGGGCCGCGACCCCGGCCCCCTCCATCGTGGCCTTGAGCGTGCGGACGGCAGCGACTATGTCCAGAGACGCGGACGGGTCAAGAAGGGCTTCAGGCAGCGCGCCTGACAGCGGCGTCTTGGTGTACTTGTCGCCGCTCAGGCTCACCTTGGCGTACAGGTTGCCGTCGATCGCGATGTAGTCCAGGGTCAGGCCCAGGAGATTCGGCACGGACGCCGAGATGTGGGCCGCCCGATACACGATGTTCACGTCGCCGCTGATCGTGGAGTTGTCGAGCTTCACCTTTCCGATGAGCCTGATTAGGGAGCCACCAGGGAGTCCCGGCAGTGCCCCGACGTCGATCGAGCCGTCCAGCTTTCCTTCGACGTGCAGAGTCTGAACATCCTGCAGCGTGAGGAGGCTCTGGGCGATGATCTCGTTCGGATCGGATATGGGTGTCGGCGTCGGTGTCGGCGTCGGTGTCGGCGTCGGTGTCGGCGTGGCGAGGGATGACCGCCCCAAGCCTTGCATAGCGATCGACACGCCCCCGTCGCAACCGGCGGCCGCGACCGCGACCGCGAAGAGGACCGCCCACAACGCCAGCGCCGACCTTCGACGGGCCAACTCGGGCCCTCCCTGATGATGGCTTCGGCGCGAAAGCTTGCTGTCATGCCAGCTCGCTGTCAATGCAGCAGCGCGCCAATGCCCGACTCCGAGCCGGTGAATCGCGGAACCCCGGGCGGGCTGGCCGGGGTTCCGATGGCGTCAACGTATCGAGGCCGGAGGCCTCACCGGTGCGCCCCTACGGAGCGGGCGTCGCGATCTGGCTGGCAGGCGGCGCGGAGACCGTGACCGGCTTGTCGTAGTCCGTTATGGTCACGATCACGTCCAGATTCCCGACTGTCGACGAGGCGGCCTTGATCTCGGCCTTGGCGGGCAGGTTGTTGTCCGTGTAGATCCAGAAGTCGACGGCCGCGGAGTCGATCTTCATGTTCGAGGCGGCGCTCGCGGCCGCCCCCGCGATCTGCTCGTTCAGCTTGTCGATCGGGATGGACAGGTTGATGTGGTAGGCATCTTTGCCGCCCACCTTCTCGACTCCGACCAGCGTCGCCTTGACTCCGGCGTCATCGAGCTGCTGGCGCAGCTTCGTCACCTCATCCTGGACGCCGGCGAGCCCGGAGGCGCCGGGAGTCGGGACCTCGACGGGAAGATCGCTCGTGAGCGAGCCCAGGTCGGTCTTGGTGTACTTGGGACCGAGCAGATCGATCTTGTAGTACAGAGCCGCGTCCTTGAGAATCACGTCGCCTGTGATCGGGACGTTACCCATGGCTGCAATGGGCGGCACCGTCAGCGCCAGATGGGCCGCCTGGTTGGCAACGTCGACGTCACCCTCGATCGCGGTGCCATCGAGCTTGATGTCGCCGAGGGCCATGCCGCCGAGCGAGCTGTCCGCGCCCGAAAGGGCAGCGCTCTTGATGGTGCCGTTGACCTCGATCTTGATGTGGAACGACTTGACGGCGGGCCCGCCCGAGATCACCTGGGTGATGATCGAGCTCGGGTCCTTGGGGTTGAGGGTTGCCTGGGCGTTGGGCCCGGTCGAGCCGCCGGGCCCGGTCGAGCCACCTGGGCCGGACATACCACCCGGCAATGTGGCCGTGCTGCTGGTGCAGGCGCTGGCTACGAGGACGAATCCGGCAAATAGGGCAAGAGCCCTTCTGGGAATGCTAATCAACTTGGGACCTCCTCTAGGATCTGTGCGGCGCAAGATTGGGCGCACCCGGTTGCGCTGTCAAACGGCGGGGCGACATCCTCATCTTTGTCCCACGCTATAGACGAAGGAGCCTCGGACCGGCCGGTCCGAGGCTCCTTCATAATCGGGCCGGGGCTAGTAGTCCATGTCGCCCCCGCCGTGGTTGTGACCACCGGCGCCGGGCTCCTTCTTCTCGGGGATGTCGGTTACGAGGGTCTCGGTCGTGAGGACCATCTTGGCGATCGAGGCCGCGTTCTCGAGGGCGGAGCGGGTCACCTTGGCGGCGTCCACGATCCCCTTCTCGAACATGTCGCCGAAATCGTCCATGAGCGCGTCGTAGCCGAAGGCGACCTTCATGCCGCGGACCTGGTCGACGACGACTTCGCCATGAGCGCCGGCGTTGTCGGCAATCTGGCGGATCGGGTACTCGAGTGAGCGGCGGACGATGTCCACGCCCACCTGGGCGTCGGCATCGGGGAGCTTCATCTTGGCCAGAACGGCCTGGCAGTGCAGGAGGGTCGCGCCGCCACCGGCGACCATGCCCTCCTCGATGCCGGCCCGAACGGTCGAGAGGGCATCCTCGATGCGGTGCTTCTTCTCCTTGAGCTCGACCTCAGTGGCCGCACCGACCTTGATGACGGCAACGCCGCCGGCGAGCTTCGCCAGGCGTTCCTGGAGCTTCTCCTTGTCGTAGTCGGAGGTGGTGTCCTCAATCTGGGCTTTGATCTGGGCCATCCGCGCCTTGATCGCCTCGGGCGCCCCGGCGCCATCGACGATCGTGGTGTCGTCCTTGGTGGCGACGATGCGGCGGGCTTCACCCAGGTCCTCGATGGTCACGGAGTCGAGCTTGCGTCCGATCTCCTCGCTGATGACGGTACCGCCGGACAGGATGGCGATGTCGCGCAGCATCTCCTTGCGGCGATCGCCGAAGCCCGGAGCCTTGACAGCCAGGACCTGGACGGTGCCGCGCAGCTTGTTCACGACCAGGGTCGCGAGAGCCTCACCATCGACGTCCTCGGCGATGATCAGCAGCGGGCGGCCGATCTGGACGGCCTTCTCGAGCGCCGGGAGCATGTCCGGGACGGCCGAGATCTTCTTGTCGGTGATCAGGATGCGCGGCGTGTCGAGGACCGTCTCCATCCGATCGGGGTTGGTTACGAAGTAGGCCGAGATGTAGCCGCGGTCGAACTGCATGCCCTCGGTGTATTCCTTCTCGAGACCGAGAGACTGGCCTTCCTCGACCGTCACGACGCCGTCCTTGCCGACCTTGTCCATCACCTCGGCGATGATGTCGCCGACTTCAGGGTCGGCGGCCGAGATCGTGGCGATCGCGGCGATCTCGGCGCGGGAGTCGATCGGGCGGGATTGCTTCTTGATCTCCTCGACGACGGCAACGACGGCTTTCTCGATGCCGACTCGGATCTGCATCGGGTTGGCGCCGGCGGTGACGTTGCGGATGCCCTCGTTGATCATCGCCTGACCCAGGACCACGGCCGTGGTCGTGCCGTCGCCGGCGACGTCGTCGGTCTTGGTGGCGACTTCCTTGAGGAGCTGTGCGCCCATGTTCTCGAACGGATCTTCCAGCTCGATGTCACGGGCGATCGTGACGCCGTCGTTGGTGATGGTCGGCGAGCCGAACTTCTTGTCCAGGACGACGTTGCGGCCCTTGGGGCCGATCGTGACCTTGACGGCCTCGGCCAGGCGGTCGACGCCGCGCTTGAGGGATCGACGAGCGGTCTCGTCGAAGACGATCTGCTTAGCCAAGTCTGTCTGTCCTCCGCTTTCCTACGGCCATTCGGGCGGCGGCCCGGGCCGGTTTCAGCTCACCTATGCTCGGAAGGTCCGGCGCCTCGATCGGCGGCTGTCCGACCGTGGGGTTGGCGTCTGGCCGGACGGGCCGTCCTCGACGAGCGCGGCCACCGTGGGCCGCTGTGCGTCAGTCCTCGACGATGGCCAGGATGTCCTTCTGGCTGACGATGAGGAGTTCCTCGCCGTCCACCTTGAACTCGGTCCCGGCGTACTTCTGGTACAGGACGCGGTCGCCCTTCTTGACGTCCATCTTCTCGCGAGTGCCGTCATCGAGGATCTTCCCGGGGCCGGCAGCGATGATCGTGCCCTCCTGGGGCTTCTCCTTGGCCGTATCCGGAATGACGATGCCGCTCTTGGTCGTCTCCTCGCGAGCGCTCGGCTTGATCACGACTCGATCGCCGAGGGGTCGAAGCTTCTTGCTGGTCGCAGTGGCCGTTGCCAACGCGTCTCCTCCTGAAGGTGGCGGCACAGGGCTCGCCGTGGTGCTGTGATGTGGGCCGTTCGGGGCGCCGACACGCGGTCGACAACCACGTCCAGATGAATGACCGTCCGGTCTCCGCCCCGCTCCGGCGCTGATGGCGCCACGCCCGGATCGGGCGTCACCGGATGCGTTAGCACTCTACCAATGAGAGTGCTAACAGCCTAGCGGCGGTCGTTCGGGCTGTCAAGCGCGCGCACGGTCGAAGCGCCGTATCGTAGGGAGCAGCGTCGACCGCGAAGTCGAGAAGGAGAACCCGTGATCAGGGGAACACTGGTGTCGGAGAGCCTCCGAGTGGGGGCCGAGATCTCCGGAGTCGCCGGGATGACGCTCGTTGGCGTACGACGGGTCCAAGTCGCGAGCGCGTCACCGGATCAGCCATCGCGCTGGACGCTGATCGACTTCAAGGCGCCCGACGTCCGGGCCGGCGTGCTTGCCGAAGCTTGCGCCGCCGCGCTCGACCAGCCGGGCTGGTATGTCGACTTCCACACCGCCACGGAACAGTACGTGGTGTTTTCCGGGCGCGTCTTCCGGTACCCACGCGGTGATGCCTCGGGTCGAGCCGAGGCCCAAGCCTATGCCCTGGGACTCGGCGTTCCGGCGGCGCAGATCGACTGGCCGGAGTGATGACCGAACACGCCGCTGGCCGAGCGAGGAAGTCCGGAAGGCCCGCAGGCGAGGCTAACCGTCCAGGGAGCAGCGGACGCCGCCAGGTTCTCGCCGGCGGTGGCTAGCGGGGGCTGGCGATCGCGCTCAGGATCGTGTCGATCCCGCCGCCCAGGAACAGAAGGGCGCTGATGGCCACGATCGTCATGAGGGCGAGGATCAATGCGAACTCCGCGAGCCCCTGCCCACTCTCATCGAAGCGCATCTGGAATCCGCTCGCTCTTGCTTTCACGCACGTGGCACATGATATCAACGCTCCGCGACGCCCTGGGTGCCAGGGTCTGGGTGCCAGGGTCTGGGTGCCGGAGCCGGGGGACGGCGTCAGGGGGGATCGGAGGCTCTCATGCCTGCCAGCGCCCGCTCGATCGCAGAGAGGTGCTCGAGTCGGTGGATGGACCGATCCAGCAGGGCCGGCCGCTCGGCGAGGATGGCCTCGACCGGAGTCTCCGCGGGGAGACCGGCGATGACGCCGTCGACAGCTTGCGCTGCGGCCAGCGCGTCATCGATAGCGGCGCGTCCCGCCTCTGCCGCAAAGGCTCCCCACGTCGGCGGCAGGCCATCGTTCAGCATGTCAGCCAGTTCGTCCGGCAGGTACGTCGGCCGCTCTCCGGGCCCGGAGGCGAGGGCGGCTCGCCAGCGGGCCGCCAGGAAGCGATCCCAGAAGGCGAGGTGCCCCAGAACCTGACCCACCGTCCAGGTGCCGTCACCAACCTTCAGGGCCAGCCCGGTCGGGGTCAGGCGACCGACGACCTTCCGAAGGCGCGCCCTGCTCGTCTCGTTGCGCTCGAGGTGGGAGCGATCGGCCGGCCGTTCGGAGGCCGGCGAGCCGGCCAGGGCCGCTTCGATGGCCGCAAGATGGGGCTCACGGTGGATCCAGCGATTGGTCAGTCGAACCGTCGGCGTTGTCAGGGCGGCCGGGAGCCTGTCGACCACCTCGAGCAGGAGGGAGTCGAGCGACTCAGCCGCGGCCACCGCCTGCGCCCCGGCGTCGATGCCGATCCGCTCGGTCCAGGCGCCGAGCAGCGCCGCCAGAGGCCGGTTGATTCCCTCGGTCATCTCATCAGGAATGCTCGCGAACTCGAGGACGCCACCTCCCTCGGCGGCCTCCTTCGACATCAGCAGGCGAGCCTCCACGGACAGATCCCAGAAGGCGAGGTGCCCCAGCACCTGAGCCACCGTCCAGCTACCTTCCTCCGACGGTTCGGTCGGGCGGGCGAGCTCCTCAGCGGTCAGGCGACCGACGATCGCCGCCAGGCGCCGCCGGCTGGCGGCGTTCTTCTCGATGAACGACCGGTCGGCCGGCGCCGAGGCGGACTCTGCCGCGACATCGAGACCCCTCTGGATCTGGTCCAGGTGCTCGCCTCGATGCCGGTGGCGGTGCAGCAGATAGGCGCTCCGCCCGCCCTCCAGGGCGTCGACGAGATCGTCCGAGGCCTGGGCCAAGAGCGCGTCCAGGCGCGCGGCGGCCTCGAGGGCGAGAGCCGGCACATCGGCTACGGCAACGCTCGCCCAGAACGGGTCGAGCGCCTCGTTGGCCAGATGCTCGGCCGCGATGACCGAGGCGTCGTCGGCCGACCAGCGGCCGGCCAGCATCTCCTGCCAGCGTGCGGCCTGCCAGCGATCCCAGAACCCCATGTGAGCCAGTGCCGAAGCGACCGTCCAGCCGCCGCCCAGGTCGACCGCCATCTTGGCCGGGGTCAGCGTCTCCACGAGGTGGGCGAGGCGCTGGCGCGATTCGTCGTTGGCGCGCTGGAAGCCGCGGTCCGTCATGATCATCTCCTCGATGGCCGTCGCGATCCGGCCCTGCCTCGATCCAGAGGCCGCAGTCACGGGGGCGGCGCTCTCAGCTCGTGGGGCCGCTTCGGAAGGTGGCGTTGTAGGCCGCGACAAGGCCCTCTCCAATGCTATCCGGGGTGGTGTCGCGCTGCTGCGCGAGCCACTCCCCGGTGACGCGGACCCATTCCGGGGAGTTGCGCCGGCCGGAGAAGACGGACCCGCGCCCGGGGGCGCGCCCGGTCACGGCCGAGTTGCGGGGCACGCCCGGGGGGGCCAGGTACGGGGCGTCCGTTTCGATGAGAAGCCGCTCCCCGGGGACGATCCGCGCCACTTCGGCCGACGCCTCTTCCCCGCGCCTGAAGACCAGACCGCTGAACGAGATCGCCAGGCCCAACTCCAGCGCATCCCGGGCGTAGTCCACCGGACCGGAGAACGAGTGCAGCACGGCGGGCGGGCGGCCCCCGAAGGCGGACCGTGCGGCCGGTCCCCCAAAGCCCGCGGCTCGCAACTCGCCGATGAGCGCATCCTGGGCGTCGCGCCGCCCAACCGCGGAGCGGCAGTGCAGGATGGCGGGCTTGCCCGAGTCCAGGGCGAGGCGCAGGTGGCGTCGGAGGTTGGCGAGCTGCGCCTCCGGCGGCGAGTGCATCCGATCGAAGTCCAGGCCGGTCTCCCCTATCGCCACCACTCGCGGGTCCGCCGAAAGCCGCACGATCGACGCCCAGTCGGCCTCGCTCGCAGCCGCCGCATCGTGCGGGTGGATGCCGGCGGCAGCGTCGATCCAGTCGTGCTCGGCTGCCAGCCCGACCGCGGCCTCGGACGACCCCGCGTCCCAGCCGGGCACGAGCAAGCGCTCCACCCCGGCCTCACGTGCGGCCGCAAGCACTGCCGTCCGGTCTGCCTCGAACGCCCCTGCCTGGACGTGGGCGTGGCTGTCGATGAGCCGCACGCCCGCCATACCGGCCACGCCCTACGCCCTACCCGGCTGCCGGCGCCGCGGCCTCGGTCTCGATGCGCGGGAAGAGCGGTTCGGCCGTCGCGACACGTCCGCCGGCTTCGAAGCCCGCCTCCCATTCCAGCAGGCCGAGTAGCTCCGGCCCTCCGTTACCGTCGGCCGCATACGGGTACCGATACCCAAGCTGAGCCAGGATCTTCGGCGTCGCCGTCGGCATGAAGGGCGCAACCGCCAGCGCGGCGAGGCGGCACGCTTCAACCAGGTCGCCCAGGACGTAGCGCAAGTACTCGCCTTTCCCCTCGACCCCGGCCTTGGCCTCCTTCGCCAGAACCCACGGCTGCTGGAGATCGACTTCCCTGTTGACCGCATCCACGAACTCCCACAACGCGGCCAGGGCCTCGCTCAGCTGGCAGGCTTCGAGCTTGGCGCGATAGAGGGGCAGCGCATTCATCCACGCGACCTGCAGAGAGCCGTGGCTCGGCGCCGGACGCTCGCCCTCGAGATAGCGGTTGACCATGGACACGGTCCGGTTCAGGAGATTGCCGAGGTTGTTGGCCAGGTCCGAGTTGTAGCGGCGAACGAACGAGTCCCAGGAGACGTCGGTGTCGCGGTCGAAGGCGACCTCGCGCAGGGTGACGTATCGCGCGCCGTCGCCACCGAGCGTTCGAACCACGTCTATCGGGTCGAGGAAGTTGCCGAGGCTCTTGCTCATCCGCTCGCCCTGGGCCAGCAGCCAGCCGTGGATCCAGACGTGGCGCGGAGCCTCCAGGCCGGCGCTCCACAGCATCGCCGGCCAATAGATCGTGTGGAAGCGGGCGATGTCCTTGCCGATCACGTGCAGGTCCGCAGGCCACCACCTCTCGAAAGACGCGGGATCGTCGGGGAAGCCGGCCCCCGTGACGTAGTTGATCAGGGCGTCGTACCAGACGTAGACCGTTCCCGCGGCCGGATCCCAGCTTCCGTCCGGCCGCTGCGACGAGGTCCCGTCGGGCATGATCGGGAACGGGATCCCCCAGGTCGCCCCGGCCCGGCTGATCGAGAAGTCCTCCAGCCCGTGGCGGATGAAGCCGAGCATCTCGTTGCGCCGGTAGTCCGGCTGAGCGAAGTCCGGATGCTCCTCGAAGTGATGCTCCAGACGCTTCTGGTAGGCCGACAAACGGAAGAACCAGTTGTGCTCCGAGAGCCACTGAAGCGGCACCGTCGGGTGGTTCGGACAGCGCGTCCCTTCGGCCGTCTCCGTTACGTCGGAGGGTGCTTTGAATCCCTCGGCCGGGCAGTACCAGCCCTCATAGGTGCCGACGTAGATATCCCCGTTGGCATGAGCCCGGCGGACCATCTCCTGGGCGGCGCGGACGTGGTCCGGATCGGTCGTCCGGATGAAACGATCGGGACTGATCAGGAGGGCATCTTCGGCCGCCCGGAAGAGCGTGACGTTCTCGTCGACGAAGTCCGTGGGCGACTTGCCGAGCTCGGCCGCCCGCTGGGCGATGTTGACGGAATGCTCGTCCGTTCCGGTGAGAAAGCGCGTCTCGTCGCCCTTCATCCTGTGCCAGCGCGCGATCACGTCCGCCCCGATCACCTCGTACAGGGTGTGCAGGCCGGGTCTGTTGTTGGCATACGCGATGGCCGTGGTGACGTAGAAGCGATCGGCGGGGCTCATGGCGCCCGATGGTATCAGGCGGCGCGACGGTGAGCCGACGGAGACGCCGAACGGCGATCGGCGGTCAGGCTACGGCCAGCCTGACACTGCCGTGGGCGTTCATCCCGGATCAACCCGCAGTCGGTTGGGCCGGAGTGGTCGGTTGGGCCGGAGTGGTCGGTTGGGTTGGCGCCGCGGGCTGGGCCGTCTGCCCGAAGGTCGAGCGCAGGTAGAACAACGTGACGGCCGAGCCGACTCCAAAGGCGGCCGTCGCCTCGAGGGCCGCCAGCGACAGAACCTGGGCCGTGAACGATCCTGCTGCTCCCGAGATCTGGATGGCAGCCACCGAAAGGGCGGCGGGCAGCGGCAGCCACGACGCGCCGACAATGCGGATCTGGCCGCCCTCTCCGACTTCGGTGAGAGACACCCGGCGGGCGAAGTAGACCCCGGCCGCGGCGCCCGCGGCCAGCAGCCCGATCGAGATCATCTGCTTGAGGGAGAGGTTCGTCACCGTCAGGTACAGCCACAGAGACAGAATCGGTCCGCCCGCGGTGATCGCCATGACCAGCCCCGAGTAGCGGTGCTCGTGCCGCAGCCGATATGCATCCCACGATCCGGCGAGGACGGCCAGGCCGGCGCTGACGAGTGCTATTGCCTGATAGATGTTCACGTCTTGGGCCCCTGTAGAGCGCGCCGCTGGACCTCGGCCGCGAGATCGCGTCGCGCGCCTACGGCCTGATCGGCCACAAGCCGAATCGAGCCGATCCGCTCCTGCACCGAGCCGGCCAGGGCGTCGTAGAAGCCACGCCATCGCTCCAGGCCGGCAAGGGCCTGGAAGACCGCGAGCCGTCCGTCCGCAATCTGGTTGGCCACCGCCCACTGGCCGAGGGTGATAGCGGGGGAGCCGCCCGCGCCCGAGTCGACGGCAACGGCGGCATCGGTCCCGGCCGCACGCAGCCGGCGCGAAGTCCCGGCAGCCCTCGACTTGGCGAAGCTTTCGCGCAGGGCGGCCGCCATCTTCGACGAGTCGCCGGCGAAGTACCAGCCTCTGCCGTAGGAGATAGTCGCGGCCAGGTTGTCGGACAGCAGCACCGACCCGGTCTGGTCTATGCGCACGAGAAGATCGCCGATCGCATCGATCTGGTGGGCGAGATTGCTCCGACGAACGTCCAGATCGTCCAGCTCGGTCTGGGCGGCGGCCAAGGCATCGAAGGCCGCATCCGCTCGGTGGGCCCAGTGTGTTCGGGCGGCCTTGAGATCTTTGGCCGAGAGCGCGGCGGGATTGGCGGGAGGCGGCGGGCCAGCCAGGGCGTCGGCCGAAATGTCCAGGTCGCCCAGCTGTTTATCGACGTGGCTGACGTTCTCGTCGAGCACACCCTGCATGTAGCCCATGCGGCCGAAGTTGCGCCGCAGCCCTTCGAAGATCTCCTGCGGTGACTTGACGTCTGTCGCCGCGGCAGCGCCTCCGGCGGCCAGCGAGACCAGGCCGACTACTGGGGCCAGGGCGCTGGCCAGGACCGCGATCCCAGCCGCGTCTCCGACCATCTGGGCCACGTCGCCCGGGCTGTAGCCACTCGGGTTGGCGTCCTCGGTCACGCGCTTCATCGACCGGAAGATGCTGAGCCCGCCCTCGACCAGCTCCACTCGCGGCACGGGCAGGCTGAATCCACCGGCCGCTGTCGCGACGTTGGCCGCCGTGGCGACGGGAGGCGCGATCGCGGCACCGCCGGATGCCGCTTGAGTGCCAGCCCCGGCGTGAAGAGTCGCCGAGCCCTGGCTGCCCAGCAGGGCGCCATGGCCAGACCCGGCGGCACCCGCGGCGCCGGCCACGACCGCTCCGCCGACGGACATCAGCAGCACGCCCGTGGCCGCTACTCCTCCAAGGTCCGCGTCGCGCGGGTCGGGGGCCGTCGCTCCGTCCGAGGCGAGCATGCCGGCCACCTTGTCTACTGGTCCGCCGCAATCGAGAGGGTCGTCAGCGTCGTCGTCGCACAGCGGATTGCCGTCGGCGGCGAGCTGGGGCCCGTTGATCGCGGACGGCCCGGTGGCGGCATGAGCCGCCCATTGCGACCCCAGAATCAGCAGCAGACCCGTTGCCATAAATGCCGATGCAACGACGTAGCGGACTGGCGCCGCGATGCGACTCCTCCTCGTCACGACCCGACCTCCGTACCAGCCGCGCGCCGCGGCGATCTGAGAAGTCTACCGTGCGCGCTGTCGTCTCTGCGGTTCAACCTTGCCAACGCGGGGTCCTCGGTGCGGTAGCCGTGCCGCTGCCGCCCTTGGAGCTGCCGAGTCTGAGGACGTCCACTGCCTCGATCTCGGCGGCCAGGTCCTCGAACCGGCGCAGGACGGCAAGAACGCGCGCCGTGGCGAAGGGCGAGGGTCGCTTCTTCTGCCCGAAAGAGAGCTCCTCGAAGCCGCGGTAGCACGACCTCGGCGTCACCCGCCCGTCGGGACCCAGGTTGTAGGCGATCAGGCAGGCGGCCGGCTCGGCAACCGCCCGGCGATCTCCAGGATCGGCTGCCGGCGAGTCCGCCCGCCATAGTTCCGGGTACCGGCCGATCGTGTCGAGCACCCCATCACGCCGTACCAGAACGGCGGCCATTTGACCGTCTTGAAGCCGGTTCCATGGCCGAACATGTACGGCTTCTCCGTCCCTCGACCGGTCCAGACATGAAGGGCGGTCTTCGCCGCCGCCAGCAGATCGGCCGGCGGGAGCGGACGGCGCTCGGCCGGCAATCGGGCAAGGGTTCAAGCCGCCTCCAGGGTGACCTGGGGGCAGACGTCGCCTTGCGGCCCGGGCCGCGGAATCCACTGCTGGGAATGCACGGCCAGCCCGGGCCTTGCGCCGTCGGCGTCAGATCGGCGGCCATTCGATCGAGGGCCCGCCGGACGGTCGGCTGCTCGGCCTGGCCGAACCTGATCAGGACCTCGACGATGGCGTGGCTGTCGCACAGCACCGCACTCAGTACCGGGTCCGGGCCGATGCGTCTGATGATGCTCGGCGTGGCGAGCCGGCCCGCCTCGTCCTGATGGTGGAGCAGAGCCCCCACGGCAGCGTCCACCGTCGGGTCGTCGCCCGCCCGAACGCCCATGTCGGCCAGCAGGCCCAGCAGATTCGGCGCATAGGCGGGACTGTCGTGGCCGCTGAGCGGCCCGGGATCCTCCCAGTCACCCAGCCGCCCGACCAGCTCCCGCGTGCCGCGATCGCCCAGAACGGACCGGTGGGCGGCCTTCACCTCCGGGCCCTCGGGCGGCCGATCGAGCAGCTGAGTCAGGGCAATCCAGCGTGCCGCGGGCTCGTCGCTCGTGAGCAGCCAGTCCAGCGTGGCGGGATCGACGATCGGCGGCATGGTCCGGCTATCGTAGGCGCGATCGATCCGGGCGTAGCGGCGCCGGGCCGCAGCCTCCGCTCCCGTGGCGCCGGCTCAGTGGCGGAAGTGCCGCACTCCCGTGACGAGCATCGCCGCTCCGGCCTTCTCGGCGACTTCGATCACCTCGGCATCGCGCATCGAGCCGCCCGGCTGGGCGTAGGCCGTCACGCCGGCATCCAGGCAGACCTGGACCGCGTCGGAGAACGGGTAGAACGCGTCCGAGCCGCAGGCGGCGCCCCGCAGCGCATCCGCTCCGTGGAAGGCGATGGCCTTCGCCACCGCCTGGCGGGCGGCATCGACACGGCTCGTCTGACCCGAGCCCAGACCGATCTCCATTCCGTCCTTGACCAGCACGATGGCGTTCGAGACGACGCCACGGCACAGGCGCCAGGCCAGGTCCAGGTCGCGCATCTCATGGTCCGTAGGCGCGCGCGACGTGACCTGCTTCCACGTGGCTGGGTCGTCCGGCACGACATCCGGCGCCGTGACCAGCACTCCACCCCCGGCGACGCGGATCGAGCCGAGCGGATCGGGAGCCGGGGCCGCTTCGCCGCTGCCCAGGACCGGATCCTCGAGCAGCCGAAGGTTCGTCTTGCGGGCCAGGATCGCGAGAGCCTCGGGGGAGAAGGACGGAGCCACGATCACTTCGAGGAAGATCGAGGCCAGACCGGCCGCCGTGGCGGCGTCGACCTCGCGAGTCAACGCCACGACCCCGCCGTACGCGGAGACCGGATCGCCGGCGAGGGCATCCTTCCACGCTTCGGCGAGGGTCGCCCGTTCTGCCGCGCCGCACGGGTTGGTGTGCTTGACGACGACGCAGGCCGCGCCACGCAGCGCTCGGGCTATGGCGTCCGCGCCCGACGCATCCAGGACGTTGTTGTAGGAGAGCGCCTTGCCCTGCAGGATCGTCCCGCCCAGGGCGAACGGCCCTGCCCACTTGCCCGTTCCGGGGCGGCGGTAGCGGGCCGCCCGCTGGTGCGGGTTCTCGCCGTAGCGCAGAGTCTCGACCTTCTCCAGACCCACGACCAGCGTCGGCGGGTACGGGTCGGCCGAGCCGGGGAGACCGGGCTCATCCGGCAGCGCCACCCCGGCCGAGGCCATACGCCCCGGCAGCTCGGCGGCGATGCGGGCGTCGTATGCGCCGGTGTGGCGGAAGGCCTCGACGGCGAGCGCGGAGCGCAGCCCCTCCCCCACCCTGCCGTTCGTCTCCAGCTCCTCCAGAACAGCCGAATACCGAGCCGGCGACACGACGATCGCGACGTTCGCATGGTTCTTCGCCGCGGCCCGGATCATGGACGGCCCGCCGATGTCGATCTGCTCGACTACCTCGTCGAACTTGACGCCCTGCCGCTCCACCGTGGCGGCGAATGGGTAGAGGCCTGCGACGACTAGCTCGAACGGCTCGATGCCGGCGGCGACCAGCTGTTCGCGATGAGACTCGAGTCGCCGATCGGCCAGGAGTCCGGCATGGACGCGCGGGTGGAGCGTCTTCACTCGACCATCGAGCATCTCCGGGAAGCCCGTCATCGCTGCCACGTCGGTGACCGGCAGACCTGCGCCGCGCAGCACCTGTGCAGTGCGGCCAGTGGAGACCAGCTCGAAGCCCAGCCGGACCAGTCCCGCCGCGAACTCGGGCAGGCCGGTCTTGTCGTACGGCGCGAGGAGAGCGCGTCGCGGCGCTGGGATCGTCTTCGCTGCCCGGGCGGCATCGATGCGAACGGTTCGGCCATCCGGCTCGATCGAGAGTGCACCGGCCAGCGCCAGGCCGACGGCTCGCGGCAGGAGCCGGTGTTCCACCGCGTGGATTCGTTCGAAGAGCGATTCCTCCGTATCGCCGGGCAGGACCGGGACGGCGTCCTGGAGGACGATGGGCCCGCCGTCGAGCGAGGCGTCGACGTAGTGGACGGTGACGCCCGTGACCTTGACTCCGGCCGCCAGCGCGTCGCGGACGGCGTGGGCACCGGGGAACGCGGGCAGCAACGCCGGGTGCAGATTGAGGAGCCGGCCCGCGAAGGCCGCCAGCATCGCCGGCCCGACGACCCGCATGTAGCCCGCCAAAACGACGAGTTCAGGCGCCGCGGCCGTGAGGGATTCGGCGAGCAGCCTGTCTTCCTCGGCCCGGGCGGTGGCGTCGCCGCGCGGCGCCGCCGGTACCAGCAGCGTCTCGATCCCCTGCTCCACGGCCCAATCCAAGGCTGCACACGAACGATCGGCGAAGACGAGCGCTATCTCGGCGTCGAGCGCGCCGCGCGAGGCCACGGCGTGCAGGGCACGCAGGTTGCTGCCGCTCCCCGAGACGCCGACCACGATCCGATGAGACACCGCACTCCTCCTCCGTCAGGACTCCGAATAGCGCACCCCCAGGGGGTCTGCCGCAACCACCTCGCCGACATGCCAGCACTCGAGGCCGTCGTCTTCCAGGCTCGAAGTCGTCACTTCGATGGCGTCGGCCGGCACGACGCAGACCATTCCCAGACCGCCGTTGAAGGTAGAGCGCAGCTCGGCCTCCGAGAGCCCGCCCAGGACGCCGAGCAGCCGCATGACCGACGGCATCGGCCAGTTGCCCGGATGAACGCGCGCGCCAAGCTCGTCGCGCAAGACCCGCGGGACGTTTCCCGGCAGTCCGCCGCCGGTGACATGGGCGACGCCCCGCAGATCCGCGCCAGCCTCGTTCAGGCGCCGCCGCAGCCGGAGTATCGCCTGCGAGTAGATCCGGGTCGGCGTCAGCAGCACCTCGCCCAGGCTCAGGGACTGCGTCTCCGGTTCGGGCGTCGTCTCGGGACCGAGGATCCGGCCGGCAAGCTCGGCGTAGCCCTCGTCCAGCGACACGCCCGCGTCGGCGACGATTCGCCGGACCAGCGAGTAGCCGTTGGAGTGGAGCCCCGAAGAGGCAATCCCAATCAGGGCGTCGCCCTCTTTCGCCGCCGTCCCGTCGAGCAGCCGATCGCGCTCCACGACGCCCACGCAGAAACCCGCCAGGTCGAATTCCTCGGGTTCCATCAGGCCCGGATGTTCGGCCGTCTCGCCCCCTATCAGCGAGCAGCCGGCCAGCCGGCAGCCATCGGCCACGGAGCCGACGATCGCCGCCACGCGCTCGGGGAAGACGCGGCCGACGGCCACGTAGTCGAGGAAGAAGAGCGGCTCCGCCCCGGCGCAGACCAGGTCGTCGGCGCACATCGCCACCAGGTCGTGGCCGATAGTGTCGTAGCGGCCCAGCGCCATCGCGATCGCCGTCTTCGTCCCCACGCCGTCAGTGGAGCTGACCAGAACCGGCTCGCGCATGCCCCCCGGCAGGGCCATCGCAGAAGCGAATCCACCCAGCTCACCGATCACTTCCGGGCGTCTGGTGGCCTCCACGGACGCTCGCATCAACTCCACGGCCCGCTCTCCGGCGCCGACGTCCACGCCGGACTGGCGGTAGGCGTCCCACGCGCCTCCCGATTTGGCACCTCGGGCCTCACTCATGGGGATTCTCGGCCGCGGGGTTCGTGGCCGCGGGGTTCGTGGCCGCCGTGCCCTCGGCCTCGCCCTGCGAAACCGGCTCTCCCTCCGCGTCCTCGAGCACGAACTTGCGGCGGGCCGTGTCGTAGGGCACCGGCACCGGGTAGCGGCCGTCGAAGCAGGCGAAACAGAAGCGATCGTACGGCAGGTCGAGCGCTTCCAGAACCCCGCCGATCGAAAGGTAGCTGAGCGAATCCGCGCCGACGAACTCGCGGATCTCCTCGACCGAATGGGTCGAGGCGATGAGCTCGGTCTCGATCTGAGTGTCGATGCCGTAGAAGCATGGATGGTGGATCGGTGGCGAGCTGACGCGGAGGTGGACTTCGGTGGCGCCGGCCCTGCGAAGGAGGGCCACGATCTGGCGGGTGGTGGTGCCGCGCACGATCGAGTCGTCCACGACCACCAGGCGCTTGCCGGCCACCACCTCGCGCAGCGGGCTGAGCTTGACGGTGACGCCGCGCTGGCGCATTGCCTGGCTGGGCTGGATGAATGTTCGACCGGAGTAGCGGTTGCGGACCATCCCTTCCCGGTACGGCAGCCCGGAGCTCTCGGCGAATCCGGCGGCCGCCGGCGCCCCGGTGTCCGGCACGGGCATGACGAGGTCCGCTTCTACGGGTGCCTCGTGAGCGAGGGCAACGCCCATGCGGCGGCGCGACTCGTAGAGGTTGCGCCCGAGCATATAGGAGTCCGGCCGGCCGAAGTAGATCAGCTCGAAGACGCACAGCTGCTCGTGCCCTTCGGCAAAGCGCACGGAGACCGGCTCCTTCCCCTCCTCTAGGACGACGATCTCGCCCGGCTCCACGTCGCGGACGACCACGCCCCCGGCTACCTCGATGGCGGCCGATTCGGAGCTGATGAGCCAGCCGCCCGAATGCCTGCCCTCGGGGTCTTTCGCCTCCGGTTCGAGACGGCCCAGGACCAGGGGCCGGAAGCCGAACGGATCGCGCACGCCGATGACCCGCTTCTCATCGAGGATGGCCAGCGAGTAGGCGCCCTGCACCATGGGCAGCACCCGCTGGAGCGCCGCCACGGTGTCGCCGGTCGAGTCGTCGGCCAGGAGCGCAGTCAGGAGCTCGGTGTCGGTCGTGGCCGAAAGGCGGGACTTGCCGCCCTCCAGACGCGAGAGCAGCTCCCGGGTATTGACGAGATTGCCGTTGTGGCCGATCGCCAGGGCGTGGCCGTGGCCCAGCCGGAAGGTCGGCTGGGCGTTCTCCCAGACCGTGGAGCCGGTCGTGGAGTAGCGGCAGTGGGCGATGGCCAGAGAGCCGCGCAGGCTCGGCAGGCGCCTCTCATCCAGGACCTGGGCGATCAGGCCGAGGTCCTTGTACAGCATCAGCTGCTCGCCGTCGCTGACGGCGATTCCCGCCGATTCCTGGCCACGGTGCTGGAGCGAGAAGACTCCCAGGGCGGTGATGGCCGCGGCGTCAACGCCCGGTGTGACGGCGCCGAAGATGCCGCACACGGCTAGTCGCCCCCGTCCGCGGCGATGTCGGGCGGGACGGCCCGTGAGACGGCCTCGGGCGCGTATCCCTGCTCATGCCCCGGCCCGGGTTCCACGCCGAGGGCTCGGGCCAGGCCGTGATCCCACGTGTGGCGTAGATCTGCCAGGGCCACGTCCAGAGCGTCCGCAACGCCCGAGCCGCGCTCCTCTGCCGCACCCGTGGCCCCCTGCCCGGTCAGCTCGATGCGGAGCCGGTCGCCGCCGACGCTACCGAGCGTCTCCGCCGCCAGGCCGAACTGGCGGGCCAGCAACTCGACCGCCGGGGCGTGGCGCGGACGGCACGACAGCACCAGGCGGCCGGGGCTCTCGCCGAAGAGCTCGATGGCCGGGGAGCCGGAGACGCCGAGCCGCAGACGCGCGCCCAACCCGCTCCACATGCAGCACTCGGCGATGGCCACCGCCAGGCCGCCGCCTGAGACGTCCTGGGCCGAGGCCACCAGTGCCCGCCCGATCGCCTCGCGGATGAACGACTGCAGGGCCGCCTCGCGGTCCAGGTCGATCCCCGGAGGCCGGTCCTCCGAGGAGAGTCCGGCCAGCGCGGCGTACGCGGAGCCGGCCATACCCGGCGCGCTGTGCCCGATCAGGACGACGCTGTCGCCGG
>JBEKPL010000034.1:0-25766 GCA_049520815.1 Candidatus Limnocylindrales bacterium | reverse complement strand
CCTCCACCGACGAAGTCACCGGCAGCGAGACCGCGCCGCACGCCTGACCCAGGGGTCGCAACCGGCACCCGGGTGCACGGCGCTGCCTGGATGCCCCTACGATAGGGGAGTATAGAACACCCGTTCCTATTCACGCGCCACGGCGAGGGCCCCGGCTCCTACCCGTGTTGGCAGCGGGTGGACAAGTCCCGAAACGGCAACCCCTGGTTTCGAAAGTGGTGGATAAGCCACTTCCTGTGAGGGCCGGCCGAGCCTATTGTTCCCCTTGCCCGAAGGGGCCAGCGAGATCATCGCCGACTCAGCGGTTCCGACGGAAACGGTGTAGCCGTCTATCGGAAGGGTCAGGAGCCCGCAAGGGTTTCTGAACTGGAAGGTAGATTGCGAACCGCGGAAGTCGGAATGTAGAGGGTCGGTGGCAGTCCCGGCAGTGGCCGGAGCGCAGGCAGCCGTTTGAGCGAGGAGTCTTCGGATCCCTTGTTCGCGGAGGTCAAAGCGGCCGGTACACGCGAGACCGCAGTCTGATCGGACCGGTTCCTTCGGGCGTTTTCGTGTCTCCGCCGAGCGCACGTGCCACCGCGGCCCCGAAGGGCGCACGGAAGGTCCCACGAGATCCCGCCAAGCGGAGTAGGGGACCGACGCGGTATTCTCGGCCGCGACCCCACCGTGCAGCAAGGAAGTCGATGGCGCTCCCCGGCCCCAGCATCTGGATCATCGTTCCGACGTACAACGAGCGCGAAAACGTCGGCCCCATCACAGAAGCGATCCTGGGGGCCGTCCCGGAGGCCCACATCCTGATCGTCGACGACGGATCGCCGGACGGCACCGGCGAGCTGGCTGACGAGATGGCCGCACGCAACCCGGCGATCGCCGTGCTGCACCGGCAGGCAAAGCAGGGCCTGGGGCGCGCGTACGTGGCCGCATTCAAGCATGTCCTGGCTCGCGACGCTGCCATAGTCGTCCAGATGGACGCCGACTTCAGCCACCCGGTGAGGTTCCTGGCGTCGCTGCTCGAGCCTATTCGGACGGGTCGCGCGGACCTGGTCCTTGGATCTCGCTACGTCAGGGGCGGCGTCATCCCGCGCTGGAGCCTTCCGAGGCGGGTCATCAGTCGCGGCGGCAGCCTCTTTGCCCAGGTAGTGCTGCTGCTCCGACAGCACGACCTCACCGGAGGATTCAAGGCGTGGCGAGCCGAGGCGCTGCAGGCGATCGACCTCGAGCGGCTGCATGCGGGTGGATACGCGTTCCAGATCGAAACGACCTTCCGAGCCCACCGGGCGGGCGCCCGAATCGTAGAAGTGCCGATCACATTCGAGGAGCGCAACGTGGGCCAGTCGAAGATGACCACGGGCATCATCTTCGAGGCGCTCAGGGTGGTCCTCGGGTTGCGCCTCTCGACGCTGCGGCCGACCCGATCCCGCAATCAGGCGCCGACCGCCCGATCGTGATCGCGCGCGCGTGTCCGGGCAATGGGCCTAGGGTGCGGCAATCTCCAGCCGCAGGATCTGGCCGACTACGCCACTCTCGTTGACGAACGTTCTGCTGACCTCCCGCACCTCACCCGATTGCAGCGGGGCGAAGCCGAACGACTGCCGGCTGCCGTCGGTGATCGTCACGAGCCACAGCGCCGCGCCGGGATCAAGGTGCAGGGCCACACGCCAGCCGAGCCGGGACACCGTCGCGGGATCCATCACGCGGCCAGCCTCGATGTCCGCCCAGCCCGTGAAGAACGCGTCTGTGGGCGCGTGCCAGTCGTACAGCTCTACCCCGAGCCGCCGTGCCTCGCCGGTGCGGTCAAGGTAGTAGTGCAGCGGGAAGTACGTCTTGGCGTTGAAGGCGAGCACCACATCGCCGGGTCGGACGAGCGAGGCAAGCTCCTCGACGGCCTGGCGAGCGGGCTGGCTCCCCACGTCTCGCCGGGACTCATCGATCGCGACCGCGGCGGCAAGCGCCATCGTGCCGACTATCGGCACCACCAGACAGATGGCCAGCAAGCCCTGCGGCAGAGGGCCCGCGATCCGCGACACGCGTGACAGAGTCCGCCCAAATACGACTGCCGCTGCGGCGATCGCGATCGCGAACGGGGGAACGGCGGCACCCAGGTAGCGCGGGTCGTAGAAGGAGTGGACTTGCGAGACGAGCCACGCGATCGGTACCAAGGCAAAGCCAAGCGTCAGGGCGAGCGCGAGCAGCCGCTCGCGTCGAACCCAGCTCGGGGCAGCCGGCGTGAGCGCGTCGAGTGCGGGCGCGCCGCCCCGAAGACGGCCGAACGAGATTGCCAGCAGCCCCGCCGCGGCGCACGAGACCGCGAACCAGCCGACGAGCCAGAGCACGTCATTCGGCACGCCCACGAAGGACTCCAGAACCGTCCCTTTGAGCGCGTCCAGGCTGGGCCGCGGCGTCCAGAAAGGTTGGCCGTTGAGAGCCGTGGAAAGCAGGGTCGGCAGCCACGGTGTCAGGCTCAATCCGCCGGCTACGACGCACCCGCCGGCCACTGCCGATCCCCGGCTGCGAAGCCAGACGAGGCTGATCAGAGCGAAGGTCAGCTGCAGCGCGGCAATAGGCAGCCCGAGTGAGAGCGTCCAGACCTCACCGGCCACCGCAAGGACCAGGACGGCCGATGCGGCCACCTTCCTGGAGCCTTGCCAGTCCTCCCACTCCACGACGAGTCGCCACAGAACCCACCAGGCCGTGGTGGCGAAGAGGGTCTCGAGGCTGTACATCCGCACCACGCGCGCGTTGGCAATCATGACGGGAGAAAGAAGCACGATGCCGGATGCGATAAGAGCGCCGGTCTGCCCAAGCGCGTCGCGGGCCCACCGCCACGTCACCAGCAGGATTCCGACACCGGCTACTACGGAGAGTGATCGCAGAGCGGCCTCGTCGTTCCCGAAGAGCCCCATCCAGCCCTTCAAGAGCACCGGGTACAGGGGCGGGAAGGTCTCGCGAGCGGTGTGTGCGAGCAGATCCGGAAACGAGTAGTCCGCGAGTAGCCAGGAGGCAGCTTCGTCGCGGAACAGCTGTCTCTCACCCAGGAGAGCCCCGCGCAAAGCGAGCCCCAAAACGACCAGCGCAGCCGGGCCACCCAGGGCTGCGGCCCTGGTGCACAGTCTGACCGTCCGGGGCCGCCACGACGAAGACGGCCGTGGACGCCTGTCTATACCGGTGGACCCCAACTCGGCCCGCTCCTCGTCGCCTGCCTTGGTCGCGCTACCAAGGGTACGGCAGGGGAGGAGAGACGCGCTTGCCGATGCGCGCGGCTGCAGCCGCCGACGCTGTGCACGGCCGGTGGAGAGACAGCGATTCCTGTGCGCACAGGCCGCCAAACACGTGGATAAGGCCATTGGCGCCGAGCCTCTCGCGGACTAGATTCGTACTTGCCCGGAGGGGCCACCGACACCCGAACGACTCGACCGATTCTCGGATCGGCCGAACGATGCGGGATCGAGGTTCCTTCGGGCGCTCCCTATCCGTCACAGGGCGGCCCGCCGTAGCCCGCACGCCGGCGGGCCGCTTGCCGTCATGGGCCCAACCGGCCAGCATGGCTTCACTCTCACAAACTCCCGTGGAGCCTGACCGGTCTCACGCCCCTGAGACACGCCGGGGGCCGGCCAGCCGCGCTAAGACTACGCAACCTTGACAACCACGGTATTAGTCGTGTAGTCTTGTCTCATGGACGAGAGGCGCGAAGGCGCGAAACTGGTCGAGTTGCTCCACCTGGCCTTCCTCCAGGTACTTCCCTTACACCTACCGGTAGGGGAGTATGCGGTGAAGGGAGGAGCGAACCTGCGCCTCTTCTACGAGAGTCGGCAGCGCTCCCAGGATATCGACTTCGACTACCTCGGCGACGCCTTCCATGACGTCGAAAGGAAGGTGGACAAGGCGCTGGAGTCGCGCGCGTTCCGTGACATCCTGCGCGTCGCCGGCGTGTCGATGACCGAGCCGACGAAGCCCAAGCAGACCAACACGACCCGACGTTGGAAGTTCACGGTCCATGGCAGTGGGGGGTACCTGAACACGAAGATCGAGTTCTCCGCCCACGGCGGCGTCGACCCGGAGCGGGCGTTCGAGCCGGCGCGAGGCGACATCGGGCGCGGGATCGGACTGCGCGTCGTGAAGGCCGAACACTACCTCCCGCCAGCTGCCATTCGACAGAAGGTCCAGGCACTCGCACAGCGGTCCCAGACGGAACCGCGAGACGTGTTCGACCTCGACTTCCTGTTTGGCGCATACCCTGGCGTTGTCAAGCCGGGCGATGTGAACCGCGATCTGGTCAAGGCCGCCATGGACGCTACCCTCGGCATCCCGTACGAGGCATATGAGGAACTCGTCGGCGTCTTCATCGAGGACGAGTTCGTGGAGATCTACGGGCGACCGGAGGTCTGGTCGGACATGGCCCTCGGCGTTGTCGAGCGTCTGGAGACACTTCGATGAGTCGCCTGGCCGCCTACTCGACGCTCGAGCGCCTCGGCCCGTTCGTGACCACCGCCGAGGCTGCCGCGGCCCTCTGCCGCACTGCCAGCTCGACGAGTAGGCTCCTTCGTGGCCTGGAAGAGGTTGGCAGGGCGCAGCAGGTGCGCGAAGGGCTCTGGGCGATCGGACCCAATCGACCCGACCCATTCGCCATCATTGGAGAGCTGACGCGTCCCCATCCGGCCTACGTATCCTTCCTCTCGGCGCTCAACCACCACGGCATGATCGACCAGATCCCGCGCGAGATCTCGGTCGCGTCCCTCGATCGGGCCCATCGGATCGAGACGGATCTGGGCACGTTCGCCATCCATCACCTCAGGCCCGAGCTCTTCGGCGGCTGGCAAGAAACCGCGCGTGGTCGAGTCGCCACACCCGAGAAAGCCATCTTCGATCTCATGTACGTGAGCGCGGTGCACACCGCCAGGCCGCGTCGGATCCCTGAGCTCGATCTCCCGAGCAGCTTCGATCCCAACGCCATCGACCAATGGCTCGACCGCGTCCATAGCCCGCGCCTCGCCACGATCACGCGCCTCGGCGTCGCCCAGCTGCTTGCGCGCGTGACAGCCTGATAACTTCAGCGTCACGCCGTCTGACCCCACGAGCGGTCCTATTCCCGCGGTCGGAGAAGGCCGACGACCTACTCGGCACTGCCGATAAGATAGGTTATGTCCGTTAGTCATCGGCGAGGTGAACCAATACCGCGGATCTGGCTGACGGGCCCTTGTCTGGCCGCCCAGCACCGGGATGAAACCGCACGCGCGTCCATCCTGGTGTTCCGACCTGGTTCCAGTCACTCCCGTCTGCGATCTCAGACTTGTGAAGGAAGTAGTCTCTGGCGTCGTCCGCGCGTATGAACGTGTAGTCCCGTCCGAGCGCGGGGGCAAGGACGTCACCAAACATTACGGTTGGCGCCTTCGCCTGGCCGAATACTTCCTGAAAGGACTTCCGTGCGGCGACCTCCGGGCAGCGAAATGCGAGCGCTTCCGGGCCTCCGGTCGCAGCACTCGGCAGAGGGATGTAGTCGCGTAGCGGGGCTAGGTGCGTGTGCAGGCGCTCCCACCACTCTATTGAACATCGCTGCAGGACGACGCGGCAAGCAAGATCCACACAGTCACGGGCTTCTCGAACCAGGACGCGATCAACGTAGTTGCCAAGGCACGCGTTCTGCATTAGCTCGAGCGCTTTGCACAGGTGATCGATGGCGTGATCGGGACGTTGCCGCTGAAGCTCTGCCTCGGCCGCGCGCCGAAGGATCTCGGCATACTGAGTGGCTACCACTCCCCTCTCCAGACCGCCGAGGTCGTTGAACCGGTTCTCTACTCTGCCGAATTCCACGATCGACCGGCCAAGGTTTCCAGATAGACCCAGCATGCGTGCGAAGGTGGCAACGAGCCGCGGATCCGCCGCGCTCTTGGTCGCCACCGGCTCGAGGAGTTCGACCGCGCCTGCGGCGTCATCTTGGTCCGCCATGAAGTTGGCCACGAATGCCAACAACGGTTCGCTGGATCCGTTAGCAAGTTCTAGCGCCCGTTCGAAATCCTGTTGCGCGCCCAGGGGATCGCCTTGGCAGCGGACTTGGCCCGATACGCGCCAGACCTCGTAGAAGCCTGGCTGTAACTGCTTGGCCTTGTCCACGGACTCGAGGGCAGCCCGGAAATCGCTTTCCGCTGCCGCGCGGAGAGCCTGGTTCAGTAGGTAGACCACAGATGCCTCGTCCGTGGTCCGGGCATGAATGGCGCGCGTGCGAAACGGATTGGTGTACGTGACGTCTCTCGCATCGTCTCGCGCCTGGATGAGTGCACGGAACCGCTTCACGATGCCTGGTCGTTCCGGCACGATCTGTGAATCGCGATTGACGATGTAGGCGCGAGCGAAATCGGACGTTGTCCATAGGCTTGCCACGGCCGTCGCCCAGTCATCGCTCGTTCGACGGACTAGGTTCGAAGAGTGCAGATAGTGCAGTGAGGCGCGCATCTCATCGAGACTCGGCGCTCCCGCCAGCAGTGCAAGTTGCACCTCGCTCAGCGGCTTGCCGACTGCAACCATGATTCGGAGGTAGCTTCTGTGTTGGTCGCTTAGGGACTCATACAGAGTGTGGAAGCAGAAGTTGAGCACCTCGCCGAAATTCCGCTTACGTTCCAGGAGGTCGCTGACCGACCGGCCTTCCGAATACGACTGCGCAAACCACCGAATCGCGAGGGGGTTGCGGAACAACCGTTCACAGATGTCGGCCAACTGCGCGTCGTCACGTTTCCACAGACCTTCGGCATTGAGCAGCCGCCCGACAGATCGAAGGAGTCTGACGGCATCTGGGCGGTCCATCTCCGAGAGCGCGTACCTGGTCTCGAATTCGCCAATCCCGTGTCTCGATGTGATCAAGACCTTGCTGGTTGCCGGCAGTTCGAGAAAGAGGGGGCGAAGCGCATCGCGGTCGATCGTCTCAAGGTTGTCGATCACAAGCAGCACGCGCACACCCGTGAGAAGCTCGATCACGTACTCGATCAGACCTTGTAGATCGTCAAACGCCGGGACGTCTCCTCCAGTCGCAGCAACACGCTCGAGAAGACCGGTCGGCGTGGTCAGGGCGTCGGCGAGTTGTCTGGCACCGGCTGTCGTCAGGGTTTCGGTCTTGAGAGACACCCACACGATGTGATCGAAGGGGCGGTCGGGATCGACAGCAGCGTCATATAGGGTTTGAAGGGCCAAGGACGTCTTGCCGACACCCCCTTCCCCGGTGATCGTCACGATCCTATGGGCGCCTCGCAGCAAGCGCAGCACAGACTCACGTTCCCGCTTTCGCCCAATGAACCCGGTATCGTCGTATTCCGGAACGGGAAGGTTGTTTGGTATCTCTGTTGCATCACGTCGCCAAAAGTCCGGAATCACCAGAGTTAGCGGGTAGGCTGGAGCCTCGGAGAGGCGCCGTCTCGTGTCCGCCAATCCCACCAAGTCGAGCCCAGATGGCGCCTCGCCCACCAAACCATCGATCGTTGACCAGGCCGCGGTGAAATCGTCCGGCTCCAATGGTCGCGCGTGACACACCCTGTTTCGTATCGGGACGAGTGATCGGAGTCGTGCCATTAGGTTGTGGTAGGTATCACGATCCGTCCCGACCGCAGTAGACAGCACAGCTGCATGGCGATCAAGCATGTCGAGCAGTTCGCTCAGGTCCACATAGTCAAGCAATTCCGCGGGCAGGGGCTGAAGTTGTCCGCGTGGGCGGTCACCGCGCCATCGCGCGGAGGCACGTTCCGCCTCGTCGGGCACCATAGCGCGAGAGGGCTCCACGTACTTCGTCATGGTCTGGCGCAGATCGCCCTCAAGAGCCATGAGCAATGCGAACAGCGTGTTTCGAGTCAAGGACATTGCTTCACATCACCCGTGATTGTTGGTGACCCGGCCCTCGGTCAACGGGCATCGCCCGCTTTCGTGACGGTCCTCCCCTACTCTAGCGAGTCTCTGTCATCGCGACGACCACTCAGCACATCTGTCGTCCGGGCAGCCGCGCTACCCGTGCGCCAGTGGGCGAGTGAGCTACCCTCGTCATGACTTGGGGAGGCCCTCGCGGCGGGTCGAAGAACTACGGCGGCAAAGGTTACAATCCGAGGGAGGTCTGGCCTCGGTGGGGACGCACGCCAGCCCTGGGAATGTTCACGTGGTCGAGATATCCAAGCTTCTCCTCCTGTAACCGAACGAGCGTTGCTCTCCTGCTCAAGCCGAGCTGCTCTGCAAGAGATTCAACCGCTAGCCACCCATCGCAGTCCGTGACTCGGAATACGGCCCGAAACACTTCGCCGGGCGCAAGCAAATAGGTCGCAAAGAGATTGGCCTGCCATTCTCGCCGTGCCTCGCTTGCGGGAAGGGCCGGCTGGTCGGTGTCCCTACCGAACTCAAGATGCCGGCACAGGACAGGGCCACCCGTACCAGCGAAGAGTGTCTGGGCGCCAGAGCGCGACGGCTGGGCATGAAGCTCCCAGTGCCCAACTTCGTGTGCGACCGTGAAGCGGTAGAAGCCCCTGTTGCCCTCGAGCAATGCGCGCAGGTCCTCATTCAGCACGATCAGCCCGGCATCGGGACGCAGTTCCGCTGCCACTCGCCTGCCTGAGACGGCCTCGATAGGCTCCCATAGAAACGAAAGATCCAGCCCGTCCACCAGATCGTCTACTTCGAAGCCCGCAGCCAACCGGTGCGCGTGCCATAGGCCAATAGCCGCCGCCTCTATGCGAGCGCGAGGAATGAAATCGCTCATTCGTCCTCCGTCGGCAGACCTGCGGCCCGATATACCCTTGCGAGTTGCTCCTGGGACAGGTCCGGAAGGCGCCTGAGGAAGCGCCCGAGAGTCGGGTCAGCGCGAGCCAGTGAAGTCAGCTCGGGCGGCACCCTACCGGCTAGAGCCAGCATCTCCGCTTCATCGACGCTGAAGAACCTGGCCGCTCTTCGGACGGTGTCCTCCCCCGGCGTGTCCGCCCCGTTCTCAAGCTTCGACAGGTATGTGAAGTTCAAGCCGAGCTCTTGCGCCAGGGCCCGCTGGGTAAGGCCGCGCTCTCGGCGCAGCTCATGCAGCCGGGAGCCGAACGGAGTGCGAAAGCGGCCCTGGGATGTCACTTGCATGCCTCGCGATGTTGCAGTAGATTACCCAACACTAGTTGGGAAGAACCCCCAACACCTGTCAGGCTAGCACAGCCTGCGGTTCGCAATAACGCAAGACCGCCAGTGAGATCGGAGCAACGACATGACCAAAGGCCCGCGCCCGCAGCGCGACAGACCCGACAGGCCGCTGTTGGCATCGACGGACATTCCCTGGGACACTCGACCGGCCCTCCCTGAAAGAGACCCCTGCGCCCAGGCCGTCCAACTCGAGCTCCTGCTTCCCGATCACATGGATGCGGCGTCGCTCGCGGTCGTGGTGGTGTCGCAGGAAGGGCGTCTTCATATCGTGTCAGGGGGACGAGTCATCGCGACCCTTCCGGCTGAAGTCGCCTCCCGGCTGCGAGCATGCATGTCTCGTGGGTGGCGGTACGAAGGGACGTTGATTCTGTCCCGCGAGAACGTCGCTAGGCTGGCCTTGTCGGGGAAACGCCTCGCGTGATGGATCCCTGGAGCGGCGAGCAGCAGCTGGAGGCCTTCTCCTGCCGGTGTGCCGAGGAGGGCTACGTGGGATGCGTCTGCTTCGGCTCGGCACCAGGTTGCCTCGATGCCACCGACGCCGACGCGAGCCTCCGGCTTTGGGAAGTCGGCGGTTTCGGCCTAGACACTGTCGTGGCCCGGCCTCAAACAAGGATCGACCTGCCGCGGGTCATCCCGGTGGTCGACGAATCCTCTGCGCGCCAGGGGGTCTTGCGACCCGCTGTCGCAGTCGGTCTGCAAGCGTGGCCGGACTCGATTGGGGCGTCCGCACACAGAGCGGAATCGCTGGCCGAGCGTCTCCGACTCCCCCAGCACCTGAAGACCGTTCTCGTGCCTTTTGCCTCGGATGTCGATCTGGAGCGTCTTTGGATTGGCCGACACCAAGGGGTGCGCCACCTCGCCCAGCTTCGGCCCGATCTGGTCGTCGTCCCGAGCTTCTCGCAGTGGGACGGAGATCCTCGCGCGGAGCAGCAGTACGCGCGCAAGCGATGTTTCGAGTTCTACAGGTTCCTACAGAACCATGGTCAAGCGGCCGTCGTTCACGTCGACTGGAGTTCCCAAGCCGACGCCCAGGAGCTGTGCTCTTGGCTAGACCAGAACGAGGTCGACTGGATCGTCGTGGATGCTCAGTGTCTGGCCAGCAGCGCTGACAGGTGGCTTGCTCAGCTGGCGTGGGTGAAATCGCGCCTTACTGCCCCCCCGAATCTCCTGGCTAGCGGTCTCCACTCGGCGAAGCACCTGACGCAGTTGGTGCGTACCTGGCCAAACATGTCCGTCATCTACAACGGCCTGCCTCTGGCTCGATCGCACCGGGAGCTGGCTCTTCGCCCCGATGGCTCCACGGCTCGCCTTAGGTATGGCCCGCCAACGGAACGATCAGCCTTGATCGATCTGGGCCGCGATCCGGAGCCCGCTACTCTGTACCGTCACTCCATCCGCACTCTTGAGCGCATCATCGCCAATGCGCTCACCCTTACTTTGCCGCCAATAAACGCAGATCTGAGCGGTAGAGGCGGCCAGCCGGTGACTCCTCGACCCATCGTTCGCCCCACCCGCGTCAGGGGTTCCAAGCCGGCGCGAACCGCGGCCCGGTGAAGCTCGCCCGCGGCGGCGAACCGGCGGTCCCTATGGTCCCGGCGCTGCGGCTCCGACGGTCCCGCCTTCGTTGAAGCGGGCGCGGAGGAAGGCAGTTCAGTGGCAGCCTTCCGTTCATTCGGCCGAAGGCCAAGTCTCCTTCATCGTCGTACAGGTAGCCCATCTCCACGTTGGCGGCCTTGTCGGGGTGGAGGTCCACCTCGGTCACCTTCGAGAGGACGAGGTAGAGGAGGTTGGCGCGTGCGCTGCGGTGGACTTTGCGTGCGTCAGTGCGTCGAGGGAATCGCGGGCGAGTGAGTACGGATCGAATGCATGATCGCGTCTGTCAAGTCCTGGCTTAGGACATGCAGACCGCCCCGAACACCTTGCTGGCCCAGCTGACTCCCGAACGCCTGATCGGATCGCAGCCCTCTAGCTGACGCGATTCGTTCTCAGGCTCTTAGCGCGAACCAGCAAGTCATTCACCGCGAGCCAAGATCGCATAGCAGGTGCTCACGGCGCGGGGGCCGCCGCGTCCGCGACTGTCCGAAGACGCGGCAGCACGATCTCGCTTGCTCCGCGCAGCGGCGTCTCCGGATGGCACGTGAAGTACATGACCTGCTGGCGCGTGGCCAGCTCTTCGATCGAGTGTGCTGCCCGCGCCGCGCGCTCGTCGTCGAAGTTGACGAGGATGTCGTCCATCACGATCGGAAGCGGCTCCGCACCCGCCGCAAAATGCTCAACGAGCCCGAACCTCAGCGCCAGGTAGAGTTGCTCAGCGGTCCCCCGCGAGAGGCCGGCAAGCGGAACCTGAGATCCGTCGCGATGCTCCATGCCCTCGATCTGTCCCCCGAGCGGCGCGATTATCCGGCGGTACTGGCCGTCAGTCCATTCCCGGACGTAGCGCTCGGCGGCCTCGACCACGGCCGGCCGATGCGCCCGCTCATACGCGGCCCGGGCGCGCATGACTATCTCCGTCGCGAGGGCGAGGACACTCCACCGCTCCGCCTCTGCTTCAAGCCGCCCCTGGAGGTCGCTTCGTCGCTGACGCTCCTCGGTAGCGGCGACGTCGCGCTCCATCTCGGCGCGCCGGTCGCGCAACGCCCCAGCCTCCTCGTGAAGACCGCTCTGCTCGGTCTCGAGCACCTCGGCTGATGTGGTGAGTTCGTCGATCCGTACCTGGAGAGCCTCGATGTCCTCGACGGCGGCCAGAGCCTCCTCGAAAACGGCGAGCGCGCGACCCGGGCCAGAGAGTGAAGCGAGGGCTTGGGCGCCGGTAGAGATGCGCACGTCCAGGGCGTCCGCGCGACTGGAGCGGTCCACGTCAGCTCGGAGGGTCGGGGCGTCGGGCGCGTCCAGCTCAGCCAGCAGCGCAGCGTACGCATCGCGTGCACGCTCGTCCGTTCGACGAGCCTCGTCTTCCGCGATCCGCAACGCGTCCAGCTCCTCGACTCGACCCTGTCGGTCCTTCTCCTGCTTCTCGGCCAGCTTGAACCGGCGGGTTAGCTCGGTCACTGCCTCGGAGAGACGCTCCTCGTCAAAACGACCATCGGGCAGCAAATCCGCGAGCCCGGCGAAGGCACCGAGGAATTTGGCGTGATCGCCCCGCAAAGCGACGAGACGGTCATTGAGGGAACGGAGCGTTCCGACCGGACGCTTCCCCGCGGTTACCGTGTCGACGATCCGGGCCGCCGTTTCTCGGTCAACCGTGGGATCGAGACCGCGGCGCGTCAGCCATGCCGCCCACTCATCGCGGGCCGCTGTCGCGTTCTGCTCGGCGGACACCAGATCCGTCTCGAGTTCACGGTGTCGGCGCTCCAGCGCCTCGATCCGGCCTTCCAGCGTCGACTGCTGCTGGAGCAGGCCGACGCGACGAGCCTCGAGTTGACGGTCCGCGGCGATCAATCGCCGCATCTCCTTGATCTCGGGGTCGGTGAAAGTCGGCGGGAGGCCGGCGGTCACGCACGCCGCCGTGAGCCTCGAAGTCACATCGGCAATCTCCGGAGCAGCCTTCTCCGCCTGCTCGACCAGCAGGGTCCGGCGCACCGCATCGGCGTTCTCCCGGTCGAGCGCCATGAGAACCTCATCAACCTGCTCTTGGGTCACCGGGAGCTCGAGGCCCAGTGGCAGGAGGTGATTGGCCAATTCTGCCCGGGCTTGACCGAGCTGCTCCTCCAACCTGACCCTCGACCCAGCCGGCCCCGCCGCCGAGGCTGGGGCGGCCCGGAGGAGCACATAGACGGCGATGGCGAGGCCGGCAGCGGCCACGAGGCCCGCGATGATTGGTGAGATTCCCAACGCGACCATGAGACCCGCGCCAGGCAAGCCAAGAATCACGATCAGCACCGCCTCCAAGATCGATCGCGGCCTCGCCGTAGGGACCGTGGTGGACGGTGTCGCTTCAAGAAGGGCCGCCACGGTCCGTTCCCGTTCGAGCGCCACCGACAGAGACCGCGCGTGGCTCAGGCGTCCGGCAAGGGGCACGGCGCCGTTCTTGGCGGCCTCGTCCTGAACCTCGTCCACAACCGAGGCACGGAGGATGCCGAGGCGAGCGGCTAGCGACTCGACTTCACGGAGGGAAGCCTCTCGATCGTCCACCCCGACGCGGTCGCCCAGCGACTCGGCGATCTCCGCGAGGAGAGCTTTGACGCGATCGAGTTCGCCAGTTGCCTCGGCTAGGCTGTGCTCAGTCGTCGCAAGATCGCGGCGAACGGTCGCCGGTGCCTCGGCGGCCCGGTCAAGGGACGTCCGGAAGCGCCCGGAGATCTCCGTCTGGACAGCGACCGAGTCGTCGAACGCGGCCACACGCTCGTCCGTCCAACCAGCGCCCAGGCGGCGAAGAGACTCCTCCAAGTCCCGCTGCGCGAGACCCTGTTCGTGGATGATCCGCTGGATGTCGGCCAGACGCGTTCGGTCGGCCACCGCTTCGGCGAGGACGGCTTCGATGTCCGCGCGGTGGTCCAGAGCAAGGGCGTCCACCACAAGCCCTGCGAGCTGGGCCTCTCGGCGCACTCGACGTTCGGTGGTCTTTACAAGGTCCTCTGCCGTGGTATGGCAAGTAGTTACGAGGCCGCCGTGACGCTCCAGCGTGTCCAACGGGTACGTACGGGTCTCGCCGAGTTCGACTCGATCCCTGCGGGCGCTCTCCAGATCGAGCCAGGTCGGCCAGCCATCGATCAGGCGCTGCAACGCACGTCTTTCACTCGCAATCTCACCCAGCTCCTTGGTGAGCTCCGCGAGCCGAGCATCGACCTCGGTCAGACGCACCCCAGCTTCTCCGTACTCGCGCGGTAGATCGAGGTCGCGCAGTCGCCCCTCGAGATCATCGAGGTCGCGCAGGATCGCGTTGATCGTCGGATTGTGACCGCCGGGCTTGAACGAGGCCTCCCTCGACCCCCGGAGTTCGTTCTCCACGTCGAGGCCGGAAACGGCGCCAAGGCCGAGTCCAGCGCCGTAGATCCGGGCGACAACCTCGTCGTCCGTTAGGCGCGCGATCTCCGTGAGTTCCTCAAGGCCGAAGGCGAAGATGTTCCGGAAGACCTTGGCCTCGACTCCCTGCAGGAGCTGCGGCAGCAGCGACGGTCCCTGGTCGACCCCTGCTGCATCCAGGACTCGAAGTTGCCCGACGCCGCCGCGATCCCCGTGTCGCTCGATTCGAAAGAGGCGCTGGTCGGCCATCTCAATAGCGAGCCATCCTCCGCGACGACCACCCGCGAGGGCCCTGTAACGGTTCGTTTCGAAGCCGAACAGGATCGCCCGCACGAAGGCAAGCAGGGTGGTCTTGCCGGCCTCGTTCTGCCCGCGCACGACTGTCAGCCCCGGGCATGGCTCTACGCGTCTGTCGTGGAGGAGGCCGAAGCCATCGACGGCGATCGTTGTGATCTTCATCGCTCAAGCGTCCCCGCCGAGTCGGTCCACGACCATGGACTCCGCCTCGTCCAGCAGATCTGCGAGCCGCGCCTCGCCTGGGCGGACATCGCGCAGGTAGCGGCGGGCCCGCTCATGGCAGTAGAGAGGATCGATTGATGCCTCCAGTTGAGCGACGATCCGGTCTGGTGACCGAGCCGTATCACCCGTCGCTTCTGGATCTGCCGAGTTCCGCAACGAGACTCGTGCCTGCTCAAATCGTCGAAGGAGGTCGCCTAGGAAGTCATCCGCGAGACGGCGATCGGCGAGGTCGAGCTCGCCGCGCGTTTCGTCGCGAACGGACTCCACCCAGGCGAAGGGCAGCGTCTCACCGAGGCGCTCTTGGGCCATGGTGCGAACATCAGCAAGCACTCCCGGCCGTTGGAGCGATGCATGGAGTGCGCCGCGCCCCTTCAGCGCGACCCGGGCCACGATCGCCCGCTCCGCCAGAGATCGGGCCTCGTCCGCGGCGCTGGCGACGCGCTCGATGAGTGACTCCTCGTCTGGGATGCCGGCGATCGGAACGTCGAGGAGCTGCCAGCGCACCACGTCGGCAGGTCGGAATTCCGGGTGGATTTCACCGGCGTCATCAACGGTGACGAGGTAGCAACCGCAGGCGTCGGCCTCTCCTGGGTCACGGCCTTGCGGGTTGCCGCAGTACACGACCGTCGGACGCCCGGCGGCCAGGACGGCGTGGCGATGGATGTGTCCAAGGGCCCAGTAGTCCATGTCGGCCGCGCGCAGATCCTGTAGCGTGCAGGGCGCGCAGTTGGTCTCCCCTGCCGTGGCGCCCACGTTGGTATGTAGCAAACCGACTGCGAACGGGACCCCTGCCTCGCGCTTGAAGTGGGAAGCGAGATTCGTGGTCACGTCGCGGACGTGGTGGCTCACGCCATAGACGCGCGCAATCTCATCCCCATCTCGGATGACTTGCACACCGCTCACGGTCCGCGCCGGGAAGCGGTGTGCAAGTTCGGGCCAGGTTACGGACGGCTCCCAACCCGAAAGCGGGTCGTGGTTGCCGGTGACCACGAAGGACGGGACCCTCGCCCGTGCGAGGTCGGCGAGACCATCGCGGAAACGGATCTGGCCACGAAGTGTTCGGTTGGCCTGCTCGAAGACATCCCCTGCCACGAGGACGAAGTCGACGCGTTCGTCTAGTGCGAGCTGAACAATCGTTTGCCAGCTCTGCAGTGTCGCTTCCCGCAGGGTCTGAGCGACGGCGGCCGGTGCGTCGGCGGTCAGCCCGACGAACGGACTGTCGAGGTGGAGATCACCTGTGTGGAGGAACCGGAAACTCATCAACACCCCCCGGTGCTTCGGGTCAGATCGGCCCGGGCAAGTGACTCCACCTTAGCGCACGCACGAGGGCTCCGTCGACCGACTTTGACCGATCTGTTGCGCTGCCCCCACGCCAGGTTCCATGGATGTATGTGGAACTCCAGTCGCCTGGCCATACTTGAGCCCATGCATGGGGACGACGACCAGACACGCGCATTCAATACGGCAATGCGCCTCCTCTTCGACGCGTGGTGGCGCGAGGTCCACTACATGGCCAGCGGGTGCCGCCGCCTCGTGAGGAATCGCGAAGGCGTAGGTGCCGCCCACTACCTGCTCGCGAAGCCCGGCTTCTCGCCCGGATTCATTCGCTTGGCCGAGGCTGGCAGGCTCGAGCTAACCGTCGAGCACCTCGTCCTTCGACGGGAGTTCGGGACGCTGTTCACGGCCGAGGAACGCGCGGTCGCTCGGCGTCGCCTCATCGAGCATGGGATGCGTCGCCATCAGCTTCCGCTCGAGCCCTACTAGCTTGGTGTCGCCCGTGGGCCTCGAGGTCTATCAGCAAATGGTCCGCTGCCGCCGTCGATCACTAGATCACCGGATCGACGTGTGGCAGGGGCGAGAAAGGCGAGCGGGATGATGACAATCTCGGCGATTGAGCTCCTTCGTACCGCACGACTCGTTCCGGCTGGCCCGGTGACCTGGGGGACTCGCGTCACGTGCAATGCGCCGGCCGTCTACGTGATCGAGACCCCAGATCCGCTCGAGGCGGCGCCGCTCGACCCACGCGCAATCGCCGCCTGGATCGGCCGCGTCCCATCCCTGCGCGTCGACGGCGTCCGGCCCTCTGCGGCGACCCTTGCCGAGCGGCTGGCGTCCTTCTGGATCCCGAACGAGCCAGTCGTCTACGTCGGCTTGGCGGGCACGAGCGTCGCAAGACGAGTCGGGCAGTTCTACCGGACGCCCCTCGGCGATCCACGGCCCCACGCCGGCGGCCACTGGCTGAAGACGCTTACCGGGCTCGAGACCTTTCGGGTGTGGTGGGCCGAAACCGACAACCCGGCCACAGCCGAGGACGCGCTCCTCACGGCCTTCGCGGGCCGCCACGGTGGCGGCCTGGTTCTGCCGTTCGCGAACCGTCAGACCGCGGCCGGCGCGAAGAAGCCGCACGGCATCACGGGCTCGACGATTCCAGCGCTGAACGCGGCCCGGCCGGCCCTCATGCATTCGCCGCGGCCTGCGCCGACGGTGGCAACGAACGGAACGATCGCGGCGATCAATGCTGCGCTCCAGCGGCTTGCCTGCGCCGACCCACGCGGCCAGATCCGGGCCGTTGAGGCTGCACGCGAACTCGACCGAATGGGGTTGCTGAAGGACAGCCTCCAGCGGCCGGGACTGCCTCTACGAAACCTCCTGCGGGACGGGAAGATCGAGCACGCCTACCAGGAGGCCGGGCGGTGGTGGTTCATTCAGAACGACGGTCACTCACGACGCGATGGATAAGTTCCCCCCGTTCGACTCTCTGCCCGGCGCGTTTCACGTGACCGGATGGGTCGCCGAGGGTGGCCGCGTCACTCTCCAACTTGACGCTCTGACCACTCTGGGCGTAGGCGCAACTGAGACGGACGCGCGGCTCGCACTCGTGGCGGAGATCCGGACGCTCATCGGCCGTTGGCAGACTGAACCGCGCTTCGGGCGGAGCTTCAGGTGGCAACATCGCGGGGTTGTCATCGAGCTTCTGGCGGCGTTCACCGACACCGAGATCGACGAACTCTTGGAAGTCGATATGGAGGGGCATTCTGTTCCAAACCTCGATCAACGCTACGACGGCTACAGCCCTAGGAGCCCCCGTCGTCTCCGTCGACGATGAGCCAAACGGGACACCGACCCCGGTGGTTCCTTCGGAGCGCCCTCACAGGCCGGCGCGGTCCATGCCGCATATGGGGCGCGACGCCAGGGGGGCACCTTCTAGACCTCGCAAGCAAGATCCGCCTGCGATCCCTTCTGCACTCTGGCAGGATTGTGCGATGACGAACGAAGCCCCGAAGCCCGCGACATGGGCCATCGAGAAGCCGACTTGGTCCGTATGGTGACCTGGTTCCAGAGAGTCAGGCCGTGAAGCTTGTCCAAGAAGTCCAGTTGTTCGACACGTTGCGGGCGGACCAACGACGCCTGCTGGATGCCCACCTGAACCAGATCCGTGCGGCAATCGAAGGCGTCCGCAACCCTCCCTTTGGGGACGAGTTCATCCTCTTCCCCGAACGCCTCGCAAATGGGGTCGCGCCGATCAAGACAGCATTTCAGCTGCTCCTGAAGGATTCCGGGTGGACGCTCGAGGCCCGGCTGTTCGAGAAGGTCGGTCCCGGAAAGGTCGACGCGGCGCGGACGGACAGTGGCCTCACCTCGATGGTGGAATGGGAGACTGGCAACATCAGCAGCAGCCACCGCGCTCTGGAGAAGATGATCCTCGCGATGGTGCAATCGAGGGCGCAACAGGGCGTGCTCGTGCTGCCGGGGCGCCAGATGGCCAGATACCTGACCGACCGCGTAGGCAACTGGGAGGAGCTGCTTCCCTACAAGGAGCTCCATGAGATGATCGGGCGAGACGTGCTCGCTCCCCATGAGATCCCTGGGAGACTGCTCGCGTTCGTGGTCGAGCACGACAAGCTCGACGCCGCCGCCCCACGCATCACCAAGGGCACGGACGGACGAGCGTTGCGCTGAGGGTCCCTACGAGCCTTCTTCGCTGACGAGCGCTAGCTGCCGCGTCTCGCCGTTGAGCGGTGCGTCTGGCGCAGGTTCCTCAATCCGGTACTTGCCGTTCCTGTGGCCATGTCGGGCGCGGAGCGCCAGCGCCTCCGGCGTGAACAGCCGGTTCACGGTCCGCCGGTAGCGTCGCAGGTTCTCTCTGTCGGAAGTGAGGTCAGCGAACCGATCGGATATCGCGTCCACCGTGCTCAGCTCCACCCCGAGCCAGTGGCGATGCTTGAGTTCGGCTGCGACGTAGGTGGTTCCGGCCCCGCCGAAGGGGTCCAGCACGAGGTCGCCGGGGTTTGAAGCAATGTCAAGGACGCGATCCATCAGCTTGAGCGACAGCTCGTTGGCTTCGCGGTTCTTGAACCTACTGTGTCGAACTGGAGCGATGTCCGACCACACATCGGACAGGTTCAGTCCGAACGGGTTCATCTTGTTCTTGTAGCCGCCGTAGTCCGGTATCTCCCCGCCGCAATGCCTGCACGTGGGCATGGCCAGGCGGGGCGGGCTGAAGACCCGCGGCCGCTTCCCTTTAGTGAAGTACAGCAGCGAATAGTGGGACGGGTACAGGCGTCCCGCGATTGGGAGACCGAACTTGATCTCGACCGCTATCCAGTGTCTGAACGTGAGCCGCTCCATCAGGAAGGGCGCGAGGGCGGCGTTCCATCGCGGCAGGTTGTAGATGAACAGCGAGCCCCCCGGCTTGAGCAGCCTGACGGCCTCCCCCATCCACTCGCGGCACCAGGCTAGGTAGTCCGAGTCGACCTGGAGATCGTTGACATCCGCCCCGTAGTTCTTGCCCAGGTTGAACGGTGGGTCAGCGAAGAACAGATCGACCGACTCCTCAGGGAAAGCCTGCATGATCGGGAGGCAGTCGCCCTGGTACAGGACGCCCAAAGGCGTCCGTAGCACGGGCTCAGGCAGCGTCTCGGGTGGTCTCGCGACGGATAGGCTCATTGGTCTCTCGTAGCGAACGCCTGTTCTAGGGAGTCTATCGCAAGTCTGGTGTACCCGCAACGAGTCACACGATACGCCGAGTGGTCCTTCTTGACCGAGAGCATTACGCCGATGCCACGGGACGGTGAGGCTGGCCCGTGGCTGCGAGCGAGGCGATCCCTGTGGTCTCGGCGCTGCATCTCCGTCGGTCCCCTATCGGATGGAGGCTGGCGCGCAGGCAGGCCGTTCAGCGGCAGCCTTCCGTTCATTCGGCCGAAGGCCAAGTCGTCCGTTCGCCTTCCGTCGTTCGTCGTCCCTCCTTCGTCCTCGTAGACGTAGCCCATCTCGACGTTGGTGACCTTGTCGGGGTGGAGGTCCACCTCGGTCACCTTCGAGAGGACGAGGTAGAGGAGCTTGGCGCGGTCGAGGCGGCCGATCTGGGCGTCGAAGTCGAACTTCTCGATGAACTCGCGGGTGTCGGCGTCGAAGGCGGCGATCGGGGCGCGCAGGTTGCCGGCGACCTGGCCGGAGTCCGCGAGGATGGCCCGCAGGTTGAGGCGCGAGGTGTTGTAGGCCTCGATGCCGGTCACGGTCTTGAGGACGGGGCCGACTGTCTGGACGGTCAGGGTCTGGGCGCGGGCGAAGACCTGGGCCTTGGTGGGCTCGAGGACGCAATCGAGCCGGCGCAGCAGGACGAGCGGCAGGATGACTCGGCCGTACTCGGATTGCTTGTAGTCGCCGCGCAGGAGATCGGCGATGGCCCAGATCAGGCCGGCGGGGTTGTTGGGAGTGGCGTGGTTCGTGGCGGCGCGGCTGGTGGCGCGGGCCTCGGCCAGGTGGGTCCCCGGGGTGCGTGGCGGTGCTCCCCTACTCTAGCCACGTTGAGGGCGACCTGAGCGGGCCAGACGCTATGTCTTGATGCGCCTTGGCAGTTGCGCGCGGTAGTCGTCGCCCAGTCGGCGGACCCGCGCGTAGTCGCGCTCGTCGAAGACCGTCATGAAGGGCTTGCGCATGCCCGTGATCACCGCGATTGCCGGTCGCGTCAGGCCGCGGTCTCTCAGCTGCTGCGGTGAGCCGTTGTCGAGGATGCAGAACAGCCGGAACTGCTCGCGATTCGGTCCCTGAACACGTACCTCGTAGAAGCCGCCCATGTCGCCATGCATGGCTTCCCATCGGCCGCCTCCCGAGTATCGCGGTGGCGGCGCGGCAGATACATCGTCAAGTACCGCGTCGAACCGAGCCTGCAGCTTGATCGGGCAGCCGTCCAGGAAGTCGATCGCTGGCGTCTGGCCATCCACCTGCCTGTAGTAGACGACGTCCCAGGTCTCCTCTTCCCCTCTCGCCGGCACGTCATCCCCCTGCCACGTCCGCTGTCGCGGTTCGCCGACCCGCCTTCCGCCGAGGCACGATCCTGATGTCGGCGTCCAGTGCTTCCGCCATGGCAGCGATCGTCCTGAGCTCCGGGTTGGACTGCGCTGTGAAGAAGCGCCGGACTACGGCGTCGTTCCGGCCGATCACCCTGGCCAGCTCAGCCTTGGACATCGAACCCTGCTCACGCAGTTCGTTCAGCGCCCGCATCACCTCATTGACCTGGGCGATCTCGCGGCTCATCCGCTCGTATTCGGCCCGGTACTCCGGGTCGTCCATCCGTTCCGTGACGTGTCGGCGGTGGTAGCTGGTGTCAATCATGTCGGGACTCCGTGGCATCTATGCAACGGGCAGTGTTGCACTAGTGCTACGGGGTGTCAAACAATCGCCTGCTGGACGTGATCAGGAGCCGGTTCAGCAAGCCACGGGTGGTGAAGCTGACCCGGGCCGGCGAGGGAGGCGATCCTCCGGCTGAGCCAGCACGACCAGGTCTCGGTCGGCATCCATATCCTCCGTCTCGTCGAGTTCGGCCCGACGCTCCCCTATCCGTGGTCGAGCCAGATTGCCGGCGAGCTGCGCGAGCTTCGAGCCGACGCCGGGAGATCGCACTATCGGATCCTCTACAGACGCTCTCACAACATCTTCGTGCTCCTCCATTTCTTGGACAAGCGCGTTGGCCGCCTGCCGCAGACCGAGATCGAAGTAGCGGACAGGCGGTGGGCCGACTATCAGTCTCGAATGAATGCACCCATCCGGCTACCGCCTCGAGCCGCGGGTCATGACGCGCCGTAGCTCTCACTGAGCTTTGCCGGGCTTACCAGAAGTGATAACCTGTCCCGAGAAAGGGATGGCATGACCAAAGCAGCAGTATCGACCCCGCTCAGTCCGATTGGCACGGATTTCGCCGACTATCTCGAGCGGCAGCGACGCGACCCGGCGTATGCGGCAGCCGAGGCCGAACTGGCTCCGCTCGAGGCCCTTGCGCGGATCCTCATCGCCTACCGCATCGAGCAAGGTCTGACTCAGAAGGCTCTCGCCCAACGCGTTGGCACGAGCGAGACCGCCATCTGCCGGCTGGAGAGCGGCCAGCACAAGCCGTCCGTGGAGACGCTCGTGAAGATCGGGCGGGCGCTCGGTCAGAAGCTGGTCATTGGCTTCGAGGATGCGTCGGGCCGGCGAGACGTCGCGACCATCTCGTAGTTTGCCGTGGGCCTGCCCGAGACGGTGAAGCTGGCCAGGGGCGGAGAGCCAGGCGATCCATACCATCCCGGCGCTACGACTCCACGGTCCGGCCTTTGTCTGGAGGGAGGCGCGCAGGTAAGCCGTCCTCCCTCTTCCTTCCGTCTATTCGGCCGAAGGCCAAGCCGTTCGTTCGCCTCTGGGTTCGGGCGACCTCCGCGGCGGCGCGAATCGCTGGTCAGCGGCGAAGGCCTGCGCCGAGCTGGCACATGAGCGCCTCCAGCCGACCGCGACCACAGTCGCGAACCGGCATCCGCCGCACGACCTCACGGACCGCCGGCGAGGCGTGCTCGATCGCCCATCGGATCTCCTCGTCAGCGACGCTGGGATCGCCGGTCGCCGCGAGCTCGCGGGCCCGCGCCGCGTAGGCCGCAGGCCCGAAGGCGTGTTTCGTCTGGTCAGGGGTCACCAATGCGTGCATGTAGGCCATAGCCGCTGCGAGGCCCGCAGCGCGAGCGGCGGCTGCGGCGACCGGATCACCGACCTCGCGCGCGGCTGCATAAGCTGCCCAGGCAAACGAGCGTAGTCGCGCAGTCCGCTTCCCCCCGAGCGCGAAGGCCCGGATGCCCTCGATCGCCTCGTGCGGACGGGTGTCAGAGGGAGCCTTCGCCTCGAACAGCGGCAGCACCCGCTCGGCGCAATCGGCAGCCCAGAGCCCGACAAGGCGGCGGTCTTCTTCGCTCAGCGTCATCGAGCCGGGTTCGTGATCCATCCTTCGCCTCCCTCACGCGGTGGGCAGCCACACGGAAGCCTCGTGGTCGCGGTGTCAGGGTTGAGTAGTGCGCAAACCGCGCGCCGCCGACGATGAATCCGCCGTTGCGGACGTGGAGCTTGAAGACCCACGGCGCGCCTTCGGGCAGGTAGCTGACCCAGGAAGAGTCTGTGTTCGCGACCCAGAACCTCACTAGTGGAGTCTACGAGGGCATGACCCTTGCGGAATGCCACGTGTGCGTATCCGTGGCCCCGAGAACCATGGATGCTGTCCCCTACCTTGGGCCTGCGTCAGTGCTGAACCCGGCCCGTGCCTCGGCGGCGCGTCGCGGAGACCCCCCGGACGAGCCGGCCGTCGTGAGCTGGCTGATCCGCTGAGGGCTGACGCCCACCAGGGCACCGGCATCACGGGTCGTGAAGCCCAAGGCTCGGATCTGCGCCACCGCATCGCGGATCGCGGCCGAAGCCGAGTCCTGGGCGGCGGCGGCACGTTCGCGCTCCTGGACGGCACGCTCGATCACAGCGCGAAGGTCTCCGATCGAGGAGAGATCCGGCTCGACTACCACGTCGAAGGAGTCCTCCGGAACCTTGCGCATCAGGCCGATTACCTCACGAAGCATCGCCTCGGCCTGGTCCAGACGGCGAACCTGCGTGAAGAGTCCTTGCTCTCCGGGGACCTGAAGGAACCACCAGCGGCCATCGCGTACGGCAACGGCTCGATATGTCCGTCTCATCGCCGCCACCAATCCTTCCCGAGCTCACCTTCGAGTTCCTTGAATATCATCTCCGCCATCCCGTTCCCTATCTCCGTGTGCCGCGGAATCGGGACCTCGATAGAACCGCATCGCCAGATCTCGTGATTGGCGCCTTCGCGCTGATGCTGCCAGTACTTGCCCTGGCGTTGAGCTTCCCGCGCGATGGTGCTCAAGATCTGGCGTCGCTTCATCCCTCGTCTATTCCCCTAGCCTACCCGCATCTAGTGCCATTGTCTAGCGTCCGCGACGTAGGCGCGGATGAAGCCGGCCGCATCCCATCGGTCGCCAGGCGCACCCTCGCCGCCTTGACACATGGCCGCCAGTGTGTAGCATGTGCGCTACACATGCAACAACAGACGCAGAGCCAATTCGATCGCGACTTCGACCGTTGGAACCAGGATCCGGAGTTCGCTGAGAGCTACGCCCTCGAGCGCAGCCGGATCGATGCGATCGATCGGATCGTCCGCGCGCTGGACGCGGCCCGCCAACAGCGCGGGATGACGAAAGCGGATGTTGCGCGGGCTGCCGGTCTCCCCGCGCAGTCGGTCCGACGTTTCTTCACGCAGAGTCCGCAGAACCCCACCCTATCGGTAACGGTCGCCATAGCCGCGGCTGTCGGCCAGCCCTTGCTGGCAGCTGAGGCCGACGAGACGCCGGCGCGCCGCACTATGGCGCCACAGACCTCGGCCGCCGGCTGAGGTACTCGTTTCCCATCGCCCGAATTCGCGCGTACTCGGCCCTGTTGAACATGGTCAGGTACAGCTTGGTCATGCCCGCCACGATGACCACTGAAGGTCCAGGCAGGCCGTTGCTTGCGTTGGGACGCTCGAGGGAAGCAGAACAGCCGGTAGTGGAGACGCCGGCCATTCTCGAAGCCGTCCGTCTTGGCCTGGTGGTAGCCGGCCATCTCCCCCTTCATGACCTCCCATCTGCCACCTCCCGCATAGGCGTGCGGTGGCGCCTCTGCGACGGCCTTGACGACTGCGATCAGGTGAGCCCGAACCCCCGGAGGGAGCGCCTCGAGGTAGACCCGGCCCGGTCGGGTCTCGGCGGGATCGTCCGACCGATGCCGCTTGAAGTACAGGATCGCCCACGGCTCGCCTGTGTTCGCGGCTGCCCTATCCTTCGGCACCATGACGCGGGCATTCTCTTGACCACCGCTCATCTCCGGCTTATGCGAGAGCGGCCTTGACGCCTCCCCCTACCCTGAGGCCGATGGTCCGTCGAAGAGGGAGTGGATGACTGCGTCGGTCCAGCAGCTGGCGACGTAAAGGCGCCTCACGACCAGGCTGACTGCGGCCTGGCCTGAGTTCGCGGCGAAGCGCCGAGATCGACTGGTGCAGGCTGACCGGCTCGGACACGCCGCCGAGAAGGTGGCTGAGAACATCCTCGAGGACCTCCTCACCGGCCCGCTGGATTGGTGCCTCGCGGACGTCAACTACCAGGTCGAGTGCGCCGACGTGCTGCTTACGCGCCTGGGCATCAAGCACCTGCTTGTCGAGGTCAAGCGGCCGGGCGCGCTGGCCTGGAACCGCCATGCGGTCGATGCGGCGCTCCTCCAGGCGGCGGGCTACGCGCGGCGCCAGAAGGTGAGCGCGGTGGCGGTCAGCGACGGCCACATGCTGTACGCGGCCGACGTGGGCGAGGCTGGGCTCCATGATCGGGTCTTCGTCGGACTTGACTCCCCCACCCCGCATGTCGACCTGTGGTGGATCAGCGTCGACGGCATCTACCGACCCCGCGAGGACATGGTGGGCGGCCCCGGCCTCCTGCCCTCACCGGCTCCCGGAGCGGCGCCGGGCGTTGGTGCGGTCGAAGGCGAGCTGCTCGACTCGAAGTACCACTTGCCGGCCCACTGCTTCGCCTACGTCGGCGATCCGGCGCACACGTCGAGCTGGCATCTCCCCTACCGGCTGGCGGACGGCTCGGTCGACACGCGCCGGCTTCCCAAGGCGATCGAGGCGATCCTGTCGAACTACCGCGGCGGCCACGTCACGTCCATCCCCGAGGCGGCGATCCCGGACGTGCTGGTCTGCCTGGCTCGCGCCGCCCACGAACTCGGCCGAATGCCCGGCCAGGCGCCCGAGCCAGCGCCTGCCTACGTCGCCCTGGCGCGCGCGCTCGACCAGCTGGGGCGGCTGGGGGAGG
>JBEKPL010000033.1:0-26038 GCA_049520815.1 Candidatus Limnocylindrales bacterium | reverse complement strand
CGCCCCAGGGTTTGGCGATCGCGATCGCGACAAAGACGACAGCGGCCGCCAACATGAGCGCCAGCAGGTGCGACTCGCCTCGCCGGCGGACCGGCGTGAGGGTCGGGCCGCTTGCGAACTCCCCTGGCGTGTCGGTACGAGCTGCTGCATGCTCGTCATTCATGGAGGCCCAGGATAGGTTGTTCGGGCTTCGCGTCAAGTCGAGAAGCGGCACGGTTCGGCCCCACAGTCGCGCCCTACTGCGCAATCGTTGGCCGTGCCTTGACAGCCGATTCGCCATGCCGAGTTGGCCTAGTACGGCGGCCGAACGCCTCAGCCGGAAGCAACCACGACACAACCCGAACGGCTACTGCGGCCTCGCGGCACGTGGGGCTGTCTCGTCGACCTCGGCCGGGGTCAGCAGATGCGGGGCAGCTGCTCCCCTACCAGCATGTCCACGATCCGCTGCGAACCGACGATCGTGCGCATCGCGACCATCCCCGGATGGTCCGCCACGACTCGGCCGATCTCCACGGCCTCGGCCCCTTCGGGCACGGCGCGCATGGCCGCCAGGACGGCCTCGGTCGACGCCGCGTGGACGATCGCCACGAGCTTGCCCTCGTTGGCGACGTGGAGCGGGTCCAGGCCGAGCATCTCGCAGGCGGCGCGAACGGGTCCGGGGATCGGGATCGCCTCCTCGCGCAGGTCGATGCCAACGCCGGAGGCGGCGGCGATCTCGTTGAGCGCCGACGCGAGGCCACCGCGTGTCGGGTCGCGCAGGACGCGCACGTCCGGGCAGGCCGCCACGATCGCGGCCACCAGCCCGTTCAGCGGTTGGGTGTCCGAGGCGATCTCGACCTCGAAGCCCAGGCCCTCTCGGACGCTCATGATCGCAACGCCGTGCAGGCCGATCGGTCCGGACAGGATGACGGCGTCCCCGACCGAGGCGCGATCCGCCCCGACGGTCACTCCGGGAGCCACCAGCCCGATGCCGGCGGTGTTGACGAAGAGCCCGTCGGCCGCACCCCGGCCGACCACCTTGGTGTCGCCGGTGACGATTCGGACGCCCGCCCGAAGCGCCGCCCGAGCGACCGATTCGGTTACGCGCTTCAAGTCGTCGATCGGCAGCCCTTCCTCGATCACATACGCCAGCGAGAGTGCCAGCGGCTGGGCGCCCATCATCGCCAGATCGTTGACCGTGCCGTTGACCGCCAGCTCGCCGATGTCCCCGCCGGGGAACTCGAGCGGACTGACAACGAAGGAATCTGTCGTGAAGGCGAGCCGCTGGCCCGCCACCTCCACGACGGCGGCGTCGTTGAGCGGGCCGCCCGGGGCCGCTGCCGCCAGAGCCGGTCCCACCACCTCGCGCATCAGCGCCGCCGAGAGCTGTCCACCGGACCCGTGGCCGAGCAGGACGCGAGCTCGTTCGGGGATCGGCGCGGGGCAGGTGGCGTCGGCAGGGCTGCTCGCCGCATCGTCGGCGAAGCCGCCGAGCAGATCGGCGAGAGGCCGCCGCTCGCTCACGACTCGCTCCGCGTCAGCTCGTAGAGCGGCACCGCCCGGGGAGCGGCGAGTCCGCGCCCCGCGGCATGGTAGGCCGAGCACACGCCCTCGCTCGAGACCATCGGCGCCCCGAGCGGCTTCGCGGGTGTGCAGAGCACGCCGTAGGCCGTGCAGTCGAGCGGCGTCTTCGTACCCTGCAGGATCGCCCCGGCGATGCAGGCCGGATGCTCGGCCGTCGCGATCGTGCCCACATCGAAGCGCGTCTCGGCATCGAAGCGGGCGAACTCGGGCCGGAGGCGATACCCCGAAGCCGGAATCATGCCGATACCGCGCCACTTGCGGTCGCCGATCTCGAGGACCCGGAAGACCGTCTCCTGGGCCCGGCGGTTGCCTTCCCGCTTCACCGCCCGGGCGTACTGGTTCTCGACAACCGCGCGGCCCGACTCCAGCTGCCGGACCGCCATCAGGATTCCCTCCAGCAGGTCCAGCGGCTCGAAGCCGGTCACCACGATCGGGACGTGGTAGCGCTCGGCGATCGGCTCGTACTCGGTCCAGCCCATCACCGCGCAGACGTGGCCCGCGGCAAGGAAGGCCTGGACCTGGTTCGTGGGCGACTGGAGGATCGCCTCCATCGCCGGCGGCACGAGCACGTGGCTGACCAGCACCGAGAAGTTGTCGAGGCCGAGCCGGGCCGCCTGCCACACCGCCATCGCGTTCGCCGGAGCGGTCGTCTCGAAGCCGATGGCGAAGAAGACGACCTGCCGGTCGGGATTGGCCGCGGCAATCCGAACAGCGTCCAGCGGCGAGTAGACGATCCGCACGTCTGCGCCACGAGCCTTCAGGCTCAGCAGATCCGTCGTCGATCCGGGCACGCGCAGCATGTCGCCGTAGCTGGTGAAGATGACGTCCGGCCGGGCGGCGATGGCCAGGGCCTTGTCGATCTGCTCGAGCGGGGTGACGCAGACCGGGCAGCCGGGGCCGTGGATCATGCGCACGCCGGCCGGCAGAGCTTCGTCGATTCCCTGCTTGACCAGCGTGTGGGTCTGCCCGCCGCAGACCTCCATCAGGGCCCACGGCCGGGTGGTGACGCGGCCGATCTCGTCGAGCAGCTTGCGGGCCAGCTTGGCGTCGCGGTACTCGTCGATGTACTTCATGCGGCGCTCACTCGGGTCTCGACGGACCGCCCGGCCCCGACGCCGCCGGCCCGCGTGCCGCCGGCTCGTCCGCCATCGCGCCGAGCTCCTGCGCCATCCCTTCGGCGTCGATCGCTCGAATCATCTCGAGCGTGCGCAGCGCCTCTTCCTCATCCAGGTGGCTGATCGCGAAGCCAACGTGGACGATGACGTAGTCACCGAGTCGAACCTCAGGCACGTAGGCCAGGCAGGCTTCCTTGCGCACCCCGCCGAAGTCGACGCGAGCCATCCGCAACGGACCGTCGTCGCGGATCTCGACCACCTTGCCGGGTATGCCCAGGCACATTCCGAACTCTCCTTGTCGCCGGCCGCGGCCCCTACGAGGCCCCGGCCAGACGAGCGGCTGCCACCGCCGCCTGACCGTAGCTGATCCCACCGTCGTTGGCCGGGACGCGCTGGTTGGTGTGGACCTCGAAGCCGTCGCGGGACAGGCGCCGGACGAGGGTAGTCGCGAGCCACTGATTCTGGAAGACGCCGCCGGACAGGGCCACGGCGCGCAGGCCCGTGGCCGTTCGCACCTCGCCGCACAGCTGGCGGGTGACGGCGGCCACGGTTTCCTGGAAGCGGGCCGCGAGGCGCTCCGCCGGCAGCCCCTCGGCGACTCCCTCCAGCAGCGCTCGAAGCGTTGGCCGCGGGTCGTAGACGAGGAGGCCGTCCCGCCGAACTATCTCGAACGGGAGGGGCCGGACGCTCCCCTCCTGTGCGAGCAGCTCCAGCTCAACGGCCGCCTGAGCCTCGTACTCGGCGACGTCGCGGATACCGAGCAAGCTGGCTGCGGCATCGAAGAGACGGCCGGCCGAGGAAGCCACGGGTGCGTTGAGCCCACGGGCGAGCTGCACCCGGACGACCTCGACCTCGCGCGGGTCCAGCCGGTCGAGGAAAGCTCGGGTTAGCTCCGGGTCGATCCAGTCGGCGACCCTGCCCCGAGGCTCGAACGCCTCGGCCGAAAGCAGGTAGCCGAGCGCCATCCGGTACGGCTTCTTCACGGCCAGCGCCCCGCCCGGCATCGGCGCCCGACCGAACCGCGCGGCCCGCCGGTAAGCGGCGAGAGTGGCCACGAGCACCTCGCCGCCCCAGAACGTGCCGTCGTCCCCCATGCCCAGGCCGTCGAACGCCACGCCGATGAACTCGCCGGTCAGCCCCGCCTCGGCCGCCGCAGAGGCAACGTGGGCATGGTGGTGCTGCACTCCGATGCGCCGGTTCTCGGGGAAGTGGCGGACCGCGAACTGGGTCGAGAGGTAGGCCGGATGGAGGTCGTGGGCGACCCATCGCGGCTCGATGTCGAGGAGACGCTTCAGGTGCGCCAGGTTGCCTTCGAAGGCCCGGTGCGTCAGCAGGTCCTCGAGATCGCCGGTGTGGGGAGCGACGTGGGCGCGGCCGCCGCGGGCCAGGACGAACGTGTGCTTCAGCTCGGCGCCTGCAGCCAGGAGCGGCTCCGGCGTGGCGACCGGGAGGTCGAGCGGTTCGGGTGCGTAGCCGCGGCCGCGGCGGATCAGGCTCTCGCGCCCGTCCACGACCCGCGTCACCGAGTCGTCGTAACGAGCCCGGATCTCGCGGTCGTGGGCCAGGAACGAGTCCGCGATTCCCGACAGCCGCTCGAGGGCCTCGGCGTCGTCCGTGGCCAGAGGCTCGTCCGACAGATTGCCGCTGGTCAGCACGATGGGCCGGCCCAGGCCCTCCAGTAGCAAGTGGTGCAGCGGCGTGTATGGCAGGAAGAGGCCCACGCGGCGGTTCAGGGCCGATGACCTTGCGGGCTCGGCGTTCACCACGCCGTCGGCGAGCGGCGGTTCTCCGCCCCGTGGCAGCTGCCCGTCCCGGCGCCGCTCCACGAGCACGATCGGCCGGGCCGGCGACGTCAGCAGCGCCTCTTCCAGCGCCGACAGCCGGGCCTGGCGGCGCGCTTCATCGAGGTCCCGAACCATCACCGCGAACGGCTTGGCCCAGCGGTGCTTGCGATCGCGCAGCCGGGCCACTGCCGTAGGATCGGTGGCATCGCAGGCCAGGTGGTAGCCGCCCAGCCCCTTCACGGCAACGATCCGCCCGGCCCGGAGATCGTCCAGGGCAGCCTGCAGCGCATCTTCCCGATGTGCCGCCGGGGCAGCGTCCCCCGGCCTCCGGTAGCTCAGCTGCGGACCGCAGTCCGGGCACGCCACGGGCTCGGCGTGGAAGCGGCGGTTCGCCGGATCGCGGTACTCCGCCTGGCACGCGGCGCAGAGCCGGAAATCGCGCATGCTGGTCCGAGCCCGGTCGTACGGCAGGTCCTCGATGATCGTCGCTCGTGGCCCGCAATTGGTGCAGTTGGTGAACGGGTAGCGATACCGTCGATCGGTCGGGTCGAGCAGTTCGCGCAGGCAGTCGTCGCAGGCAGCGATGTCGGGCGGGAAGAGACGTTCGGCCGAGGCAACGGCCTCGCTCTCCTCGATCGAGAAGCCGGAGCCGGCGGCGATCTCTCGCTCGATCCCCCGGACGAGGACCTCCTCTACCCGCGCGCGTGGCGGAGCGTCCGTTCGAAGCCGGTGGGAGAATTCATCGACCGCCTCTATGGGACCCGCGATCTCGATGTCGACCTGGCCGGCTCGATTGACGACCGTTCCGTCGAGTCCGAGCTCAGTGGCGAGACGCCATACGAACGGTCGGAAGCCGACGCCCTGGACGACGCCCCTGACCTCGACCACCCGCGCCACCCGCTCGCCGCTGGTCGCAGGCTTCACGGAATCGACTCCAGCAGCTCGATCTCTATCTCCTCAGTCGCAAAGTCCGGGAGAGTCTCGGCACCGCAGCTGGGGCAGGCAGGAGCGAACTCCACAGATCCGAACTCGGCGTCGCAGGTCGGGCAGTAGTGACCGAACGGAACGCGGCGGATCTGGAGGCTCGCCACCGCAGCGGCGTCCTCGGGCATCTCGGCGGCCAGAAGGACCCGCAGCCCGGCCTCGAACTCGGCCGGGTCGTGGAGGCCGCCGCGTACGGTCAGACGAACCTGCCCCACGCGCAGGCCGCGCTCCCGCAGCGTCTTCGCCACACCTCGCGCAAGATTCGCTTCGTGCATTCGATCGAACCTCAGTTGCTGCATCTCCGAGCCGGGCGCTACCGCCCGTCGCGCGCACGGCCAAGCCGCACGCCCACGTGTATCTCACATCGTCGCGCTGCAGTTTCCGCCTGCCGAGCGGCCCGCACCTTCCGCCGAAGGTCCCGACTACGTCCCTCTCGGAAAGAGTGGGACTGCCGCGCGCTGCCCGGCGACGGGGCGCCGACCAGTTCCTGAGCCCGATCCTACAATGCGGCCGTGACCAGGGAGAAGGATGCCCCAGCCGATGACGAACGGGCTGTTGCTGCAGGGCTGTCACCCGTGAGCGCCGGCATTCGGCCCTTCAGCCCGGAAGACGAACCCGCCCTTCGGCGCGTCATGGCGGCCGCCCTCGAGGTCGACGCCTACCCCGGCTTCAGCGCCTGGGACCTCAACAGCGAGGTAGTCTCGATGGTCGGCGCGCCCGACGGTGTGGCCGTAGTCGTCGAGGACGACGTCCCATGCGGCTATGTCAGCCCGCGCCACGAGGACCTCACGGTCCATCCCGAATACCGGCGACGAGGTCACGGACGGCGGCTCCTCGCCGCCGGCCTGGAGCTAGCGGCGAAAGATGGCTTGAGCGAAATCCGCCTCTACGTCCCGCTGAGTGGCGCCGGCCAGGCATTTGCCAGGGCGATGGGAATGACGTATCGCTCCAGCATGTGGCGGCTGGACCTTGCTCCCGAAACAGCCGTCCCGGAGCCGGCATTGCCCGTCGGCGTGGTCGGCCGCACGTTTGGCGACTGGGTACCGCTGCAGCGGTACGTCGACTTGCTCAACGCGTGCTTCGCGGATCATCCCAGCCCCATTTCCTGGACTCTCGGCGAGGTCCAGTACGCACAGAGCCGGCCCGGTTCCGACCCGTCGACGAGCCTGTTGGTCTCACCGGCCGATCGGCCAGAGGATCCCGTAGCGTTCGTACGGGCGGCTCTCAGCCCACTGGGGGAAGACGGCGAAGCACCTATCGGCGAGATACGGCTCGTCGGGGTCCTGCCCCAATGGCGAGGTCGCGGTCTGGGCCGCGAGCTCCTGCGTTGGGGCGTGGCGCAGCTGCGTGCCCGCGGTGCGGGAAGAATCCACCTGGCCGTCGAGGCCGAGAACGAACTGGCCCTGGGGCTCTACCGCCGGACCGGATTTGAACCTGTTGTCGAGTGGCCTCACTGGACGAGACCAGTCTCAGCCCGGTCACCCTCACCCGAGGACCGGTGAATCCTCCAGGCCGACGCCCGCCAGAGCGTGGTGGCAGCGCGGGCAGCGGCCGTCCACCAGTCGCCACTCCGTGACCGCGTAGTCCGCGCGGGATATCAGCCTCTCGCCGCAGCCGGCGCAGGACATCGTAGCCGCCTCCGCCTCCGGCGCGTTGCCCACGTAGACGTGCCGAAGCCCGACTTCACGGCCGATCTCCGCGGCCTTGACCAACGTCGCGGCCGGGGTGGGCCGTAGATCCGCGAGCCGGTACGCCGGCTGGAAGCGGGTCAGGTGCCAGGGCGTCTCGGGGCCGACCGCCGTCGCGATCCACTCGGCCATGGCCCGCAGCTCACGCCGATCGTCGTTGAGGCCGGGGATGACCAGCGTCGTCAGCTCAACCCAGATGCCGCGCCGCCGCATCTCGATCACCGAGTCTCGAACCGGCTCCCAGCGAGCGCCGCACACGCGGCGGTAGAAGCGATCGTTGGCCGACTTGAGATCCACGTTCGCGGCGTCAAGGTACGGCGCGACCAGCTCGATCGCCTCGGACGTCTCGTAGCCGTTGGTGACGAACAGGTTGTGGAGGCCGGCGGCCCGTGCCAGAACCATCGAGTCGAGCGCGAACTCGATGAAGACCGTCGGCTCGACATACGTGTAGGCGACGCTTCGAACGCCCGCCGCGACCGCTTCCTGCACCACTTCTTGCGGCGTGACCTGGCGGCTCTCCGGGACAAGGCCCTCGCGGTGAGCCTGCGAGATCGCCCAGTTCTGGCAGAAGGCGCAGTGGAAGTTGCAGCCTTGTGTGGCGACGGAGAACGCATAGCTGCCCGGCAGGAAGTGGTAGAAGGGCTTCTTCTCGATCGGCTCGGCCTTCGACGCGACGACCTGGCCGTAGACGAGGGTGTACAGCCGGCCGCCGCGGTTCTGGCGGACGCCGCATATCCCGATCCGGCCCGGCCGAAGCACGCATCGGTGGGCACACGCGACGCAGCGCACGCTGCCCGGGGCGAGGGGGTCGTCGTACGGCTCGCCAAGGAGCGCCCGCCGAATCTGCGGCTCCGACTCTCCACCTGGCCCCAGATCGCCGACGCGGAGACCCTCGGGCGGCTCCTCGCCGGGGAAGCGGGCACGGACCGGCTCGGGCCGCGCGCCGTTTGGGTCGAAGCTGACGGCCGGCGCCTTGGTGAAGGTCTCGCGACTGTCTGGCGGGTGCGGTTCGTCGTCCATCAAGGCCCTCAGAGTGCGGCCTCGCCGTGACTCGGCAACAGGGCCCGCAGGCATCGCCCCACCGCTGCAGTATGCCACCGGCGAGACCCTCGCCTCGGATTTCGCGGGCCGCCGTCGGCCCGGACGGCGGCGCTCCCGGGCGGACGGTCACTGTAGACTGCGGGCGCATTGCCCGGAGACGGTGCGCGGGCGGCGAGCAGAGGATTCCGCATATGGTCGACGCCGCCTCTCGGTTCGTGCCTGACCCGATCGTGCGCCTGTATGCCGCAGCCACCAGGACGATGGAGCGGCGCGACGTCCGGCGAGCCGCTCTCGTCCTTGCCCTCCTGCTGGCCGCCGCGGCCTTTGCGTACCTGATGGTGAACGTCTACCTGGGCGACGCCTACGGCTACTGGCAGACCATCCGCCTCGACCACCTCTACTACACCGCGGACCCGGATACGGCTCCCCACGGATATCTGTACGCGCCGGTTTTCATCCAGATCCTGTTGCCGCTGATCCTGTTGCCCTGGGAAGTCTTCCACGCCATCTGGCTCGCGGCGATCATCACGCTCCTCTTCTGGATGTCCGGCCGCTGGGTAGCCCTCCTGCTCTTCGCCCTCTTCTTCGCGCCGTTCGCGATCGGCCTTCTGGCCGCCCCCAGGCACTACCTCTCCAGCGGCAACATATTCCTGCCGATGGCCCTGGCCGTGGTTGCCGGCTTCCGATGGCCGTGGACTTACTCGTTTCTGCTGCTGACCAAAGTCACACCCGGGATCGGCCTGCTGTGGTTCCTGGCCCGGGGAGAATGGCGAAACCTCTTCATCGCGCTCGGGGCGACGGCGGCCGTGGCCCTCGTGTCGTTCTCCTTCTCCTGGAGCATGTGGTTCGACTGGTTCACGGTTCTGCGGAACAACGTCGGGAACCCGGAGCCGACGTTTGCCATTCAGCTCATACCGCTGATTCCACGTCTCGCCATCGCAGCGGCGATCACGGTCGTGGCGGCCCGATACGACGCCCGATGGGTGGTTCCACTCGCGGCCATGATCGCCCTGCCATACATACCCGACACGGCCCTGATCATGGTCGTCGGCGTGGTGCCTCTGCTTCGCCACGACGCCTGGACGGAAGGCCGTGCCGGCCGCTCGGACACCGCTCCACGGGCGACTTCGCCACAACGAGCGGCGTAGCACGCCCCGGACAGAATCGGAACCGGGGCCCCTCGCGAGGCCCCGGTTCTGTCGTGACGGCGAGGCGAAGGCCGCGGTCGTTCGCGGCTAGCGGATGCCGGCCATCTCCTGAAGGAACTGCCAGTTCTGGAGACGGTCCTCCTGAGAGCGCTGCAGCTCCACGGACGGGTTGCCCTCCTTGTCGAAATGCTGGGCAAAGCGGCCTTCGGTGCGGGCGAAGGCCATGAAGTCGAAGATCGTCCCGTCCGGGTTCTTCGACCAGTCTTCCTTGACCGCGGGGTTGCCCTGGAGCGAGAGGCGCTCGGCGAGCGAGCCACCGCGGCGCGGGTCGTAGGTGAAGAGCGGGAAGGCCCGCGACTCGACGGCCAGCTTGGCCTGGCGGTTGGCTGCGTCGTCTGGGATGCCGTGCTCCGGCATGCACGGCGTGTAGGCGACGAGGACGGCCGGACCAGGGTAGGCGTTGGCTTCCATGACCGCCTTGTATAGGTGGTTCAGGTTGCAAGCTGCGATCTGGGCGACGTAGGCATCGCCATGGGCCACCATGATGCGGCCCAGCTCCTTGCGCTTCTCACCCTTGCCGTGCTCGACCTTGCCGTAGGCGGAGAGCTTGGAGACCTGCGCGGTGAAGGACGCGGTGGACGTCTGGCCGCCGGTGTTCGAGTAGACGCCGGTGTCGAGGACCAGGACCTTGATGTCCAGGCCGGACGCGACCAGGCGCGATAGCGACTGGAAGCCGATGTCGTACATGGCGCCGTCGCCGCCGAAGACCCACAGCCGCCGATCTTCGTGGCCGTCCTGGTCCCAGCGCAGCCGAATGCCCATGGCGTCGGCCGGGCCGTTCTCGAAGAGCGAGTTGGTCCACGGGACGGTGAACGGGTTGAACGGGTAGGTGCTGCCGAAGACGGTGTTGCAGCCCGTCTCGGCGACGATGCCCATGCTCTGCGGGCCATGGACCTGGAGTGTGGCCGCGACGACCATGCGTACGACGGTGCCCTCGCCGCAGCCGGAGCAGGAGCCCGCGCCGCCGACGAAGCCGAACGCATGCTCGCCGAGCATGATGTCGGCCAGGGCCTTCTCGTTGCGGTACTCGACCGGGGTCGGGGGCAGGGATCGATAGAAGGCAATGTCGCGGCGATAGCGGTCCAGGGTGCCTTCGCCGCTGGCCTCGGTGTCGCACTTCTCAGCCATCACGAGGGCGTCGTGGCCCTGGGCAACACAGACGTCCACGCACTCGGCACAGCCCTTGCAGTGGTACGGGTCGATGAAGAGGCCGAAGTCGGCTCCTTCGATGCCGCGCTTGGCGGGCACGTCGGCGTACTTCGTGGTGTGGACGAAGTGGGACCTGGCTGTGGTGGCGGCAAGCGGCGGGTTCGGCTGCGAGGCAGCGAACGAGTCGATCGCCTTGGCCAGCGAGCCCTTCGGTTGCGCCGTGGCCACGATGGCGCTGTCAGGGCAGGCGCTGACGCAGGCCATGCAGCCGACGCACTTCTCGGCGATGAGGGCAGGGATCAGCGGCGAAAGCGCGCTGAAATCGCGGATACCCGCGGTCACCGGGGCGATCAGGCTGCGCCCCACCCCCATGTCGGCCGGCAGCTCGACATCGGCAACCCCGCGGCGGTAGGCATCGATGACCGTCGTGTTGAAGTCGTCGATGTACGCCTGCGCGTCGAAGGTCTGGGGCGCGATCAGCCCGGGGCCCTCCCCGAGCGTCTTGATGTCGGCCATCGGCGCCGGGCCGTGGCCGTTGTCCCTGGTAGCAGTCGTTTCGGTCATCGCTCGCTCAGTCATCGGGTTACCTCAGCCATGACCGCACGAGGTCGCTGGCCGAAATGATCCCGATCGGGATTGCCGCGCCGTCTGTTACGACGAGGCGGTGGACTCGGCGCCCATCCATGACTCTGGCAGCCTCTTCGAGGCTGGCCGTTGCGGAGATGGTGAGAGCCGGCGTGGTCATGATCTGCCCGACCGGAAGGCCGGACCAGTTCTGGACGTACTTCTGGTTGGCTCGAGCTCGGACCAGGTCCGTCTGGCTCAGGACACCCACCAGAGTCCCGCCCGCATCCACGACAGGAAGACCGGTGATCTTCTGGGTGTCGAGGATCGTGGCGGCCTCCGCGAGGGAGGCCGTCTCGGCGATCGAGATCGGGTTGGCAGTCATGGCCTCGCCAACGGTTCGAGCCTGGGTCATCGAGTTGCCTTGGCAGCGGCGGGGACGGCGGCGTTGCCAGCCGTGGGCTTGCCCTCAGCCGCGATCGCCGCGGTGACGTCGATCACGCCGTCATACGCGCCCTGGATAACGGCCAGGTTGGCGTCGACGACGGACGTGCCACGCTTGCCGAAGAAGCGGGTCAGGTTGCCGCGGACGGCCTCCATCAAGGCTGGCCGGTCGAGTCCGGCTCGCTCGGCAAAGGGCGAGACCCGCAGGAAGACGCCCACCAGGGCGACACCCTGCATTCGGATCTCGAGGTCCGGTCGAGGCGCGTACTTCATGGCCAGAGCTGCCGTGTCGAGGGCGAGGAGGCGGATCTTCCGAGCCAGAATCTCCGCGCGCGTTGCGGGCGGCAGGGCCGCCCAGATCTCGTTCGGATCGGTCAGTGGAGTCGGCACGAAGACCGTGCCGCCGTCCACGAGGCCGGCCAGTGGATCGCCCTGCTTGAAGGAGTTGGTGTCGAAGAGCGGCACGAAATCGACTTCCGTGAGCTCGTTGTGGAGCCGGATCGGCTCCTCGGCGATCGTCAGGTAGTAGGTCGTCGGCAGGCCCTTCTTCTCCGACCCATAGCGCGGATACGCCTGAACGTACAGGTTGAAGAGCTCGCCGACCGTGATCGCGACGAGCTTGTTGGTGGTAACGGAGCCGAAGCCGCCGACCGAGTGGCCGCGCAGGCTGTAGGCGCCCTTGGGCCGGATGCTGAGGTTGCTCTTGGGTAGAGCGTCGGGATGGCGAATGCCGAGGACCGCGCGGCGGCGAGCCTTGATGGCCTTCTCGTCGGTCATCCAGTCGAAGACCGCTCCGAGGTCGCCCGGCTGGATGTCGCGCGAGCCGAGGCCCGCCGCGACCGACACGACCCGCGGCAGCGGGGCGCCGTCCATGGCAGCATCGGCCAGGGCCGACTTGAGCTCGCGTGTGAGCGGGTTGTCGGCGGCGGCCGGATCGTCGGTCCGCTCGACGACAGCCACGACCTTCGCGTTCTTCAACGCGGCGGCGAGCTGAGTCGCGGGGAAGGGCCGGAAGCACGTGACCGTGACGCAGCCGACCTTGCGACCCTGGTCTCGAAGCGCGTCCACCACGGCGAGCGCGGTATCCGCCGTGGTTGCCATCGAAACCATGATGTAGTCCGCGTCTTCGGTCCGGTATGGCGCGATCAGGCCGTACTGCCGTCCAGTCAGGGCGGCCCATTCGGCCATGGCGCGTTCGACGATCTGCGGCAAGCGCTCATACCAAACCCGCATCCCGATGCGGCCCTTCATGTACGAGTCTTGATTCTGGACAGGTCCCGACAGCAGGGCATCCTTGGGATCGAAGAGGTTGCGGACGGTCTGGCGGGGGTCGCCAACGAAGCGCTTGAGCAGCTCGTCCTCGGGCAGGAGGACGTTCTCGATGGTGTGAGTGGTCAGGAAGCCGTCCTGGGCCACGAACCACGGCGTCTCGCCGTCCTCGGCGACGCGGCGGGCGATGGCGGTGAGGTCGGCCGCCTCCTGGCAGTTGCGCGCGAAGAACATGCCCCATCCGCAGTCCGCGACGCCCATCATGTCGTCGTGGCCGGCATGGATGTTCAGGCCCTGCCAGGTGATGGCGCGAGCGCCGACGTGGAATACGGCGGGCAGGCGCTTGCCGGCGATGACGTACAGGACTTCCTTCATCAGAACGAGGCCCTGGGCGGAGGTGAAGTTCGTCACCCGGCCGCCCGCCAGGGCAAAGCCCTCGGCGGCTGAGGCGGAGGAGTGCTCCGACTCCGGCTCGATGAACTTCAGCTGCGTTCCCCACAGGTTGGGTGTGCCGTTGGCGACGGCAACCTGGTAGACCGCCGCCATTGTCGTCGAGGGCGTAATCGGGTAGGCGCAAGCGCCGTCGCTGATCCTCGTCTCGACGTAGGCGATGGCCTCCGAGCCGTCGATGATGGCTGGGATGCCTGGGAATTCTGGATTCGGCGTATTCGTCACGATGGTCGGTTCACTCAATGCGCGCAACTGGCGGGCCAGTGCGCTTCCGTCCAGGTGCTTGAGCAGGGTGCCGCCAATCCCGCCGGCGACCGCCTCGCGCTGCTCGTCCGCATGCCAGTAGGAGGCGAGCACCGCGATCCTTTCCGGAGGAATCAGATCGCACAGTGCCGCCACCATTGGCCGCCATCCCCCTGCGACATCTGCATCGAGCAGCACCACGTCCGGTCGGGCGGTTGCGGCCTCGCGCGCCGCGGATTCACACGACGCCTGAGCGACGATGAAGCCATGGCGTGAGAGGTGATCGCAGAGCGCCTCTGTGGCAGCCGGGTGCTGACTGACGATGAGCAGTCGGCGCAGAGGTACCTGGGAGTCGGCGAGCATGGCGTAAGGGTGCGCCGAGAGCCTCGCCGCCCCTAGCGACAGGGCTCCCTAAGACCGGGGGCCATATGGCCCGCACGAGCACGTTCCGGGATAGGAACCCACTGCCCGGACGGGCGGGCCCTCTCCGCCGGCCGAGCGGCTCCGATGGGCCGCAACGAGGCGGCGCCGGCAGGCACTTCCTACCGTCCCCGGAACCCGTTCGAGCGGGGACGACTTGCCCGCGGCGGAGGGCCATTCGGCACTGCGCAGTGGCTTGCGGGACCCCCAGACTTCCGCTCGTGACGAACGCCGGAGGGGACGCCCGGCGTTCGTCCTTTTTGTGCGCTCAGCGTCAGCCAGCCGGGGGCTTCGACGGAGCGCCAGACAGCGGAATCAGCCAGCCGCCGAGCGATTGGCGCGGGCGGAATCGGCAGGCCTGGACCTTCGTTGCCTACACCCCGTAGTTCTTGCGGGCGTAGGCCGTCAGCTCGTCGCGGAAGTTCGGGTGAGCGATGGCGATCAGACGCTTGGCCCGCTCGCGGAAGCTCTGGCCGAACAGCTCGGCCACGCCGAACTCGGTGACGATGGTCCGAACGTGCGAGCGGGTAGTTGTGACGCCCGCTCCTTCCTTCAACGCGATGGTGATTCGGGAGTATTTGCCATTCGCCGCCGTAGCGGGCAGGGCGATGATCGCCCGACCCTCCTCTGCCAGCGCGGCGCCCCGAACGAAGTCCATCTGTCCGCCGACGCCGCTGTACATCCGGTGGCCGATCGAGTCGGCGCAGACCTGACCCGTCAGATCGACCTCGATGGCCGAGTTGATGGCGGTCATGCGCCGTTGCCGCCGGATGACCGAGGTGTCGTTCGTGTAGTCGACCTGGCGCATCTCCACCATGGGGTTGTTGTCCACGAACTTGTACAGGCGCTTCGTCCCCATCATGAAGGTGACGACGATCTTGCCGCAGTCGACCGTCTTGCGTTCGCAGGTGACCACGCCCCGCTCGACCAGATCGACGAGGACGTCGGTGAACATCTCGGTGTGGACGCCCAGGTCCTTCTTGTTGTCGAGGTAGAGCCCGACCGCGCTCGGAATGGCCCCGATGCCCATCTGCAGGGTCGCCTCGTCGGGGACCAGCTCCGCAACGTATTCCCCGATGCGTCTCTCGATCTCGCCGATCTCCGGGTCCGCATGCTCGTAGGGCGGCATGTCCACTTCTGCCCCGAAGTCGATCTTGTCGACGTGGACGAAGCTGTCGCCGAGAGTCCTCGGCATGGATCGGTTGATCTGGGCGATCACGACCTTGGTGTTGCGGATCGCCGCGAGCACCGTGTCGACCGAGGTCCCGAGGGAGCAGAAGCCATGGTCGTCGGGCGGACTGACGTTGATCAGGGTCGCGTCGAGCGGCAGGATGTGCTCGTCGAACAGGCTGGGAATGTCAGACAGGAAGACGGGGATGAACTCGGCCCGACCGTCATTGATCGCGGGCCGCGCGTTCGGGCCTATGAAGAGGGACCGTTGGCAGAAGTGACCGACCATGTCGGGCGCGAGGTGCGGATGTGGGCCCTCCGCATGCATGTGGACGATCTTGACGTCGGTGAGCTCCGGGGCGCGCCTGACCAGCGCCTCGAGGACCACCTCCGGCGTCGCCGCCGCTCCCTGCATGAAGACTTGCTGACCTGACTTGATCCCGGAGACTGCCTCATCGGCGCTGACAATACGCATGACGCGGAGTGTACGGGGCGCGGCAGCTCGATGGAGGGCCGTTTGGAACGATTCCGTGGCCAGTTGGCGCGCAGGGTCCGCCCGCCGGACGAGCGCGACTACGCGCCGCCCTTCATCCGATGGCGCGCGACGAACGCGGCGGCCTGGGCGCGCCGCTCGAGATTCAGCTTCGATAGGATCGAGCTGACGTAGTTCTTGACCGTCTTGTCTGACAGGAAGACCTCGGAGGCGATCTCCTTGTTGGTCTTGCCCTCTGCCACCAGCAACAGGATCTTCTGCTCCTGCTGGGTCAGTTGCGCCAGCTCGTCGGTATAGGTGCCGGTGGCGATGCGGCGAACCCTGTCCAGCACCTTCTCAGTCACGGCCGGGTCCAGCAGCGACTCGCCGCGTCCGACCGACTCCAGGGCGCTGACGAGGTCCCGGCCTCGGATCTGCTTGAGCAGATAGCCGGAGGCTCCGGCGATGATCGCCGACAGAACGGCTTCCTCGTCCGGGTAGCTGGTCAGGATGACGACCCGGGTCGCGGGGAACTCGGCGCGGATCTCGCGACAGGCCTCGATACCGGAGCCGTCCGGCAGACGCACGTCCATGACAACCAGGTCCGGCTCGAACTTGCGGGCCATCTCCACGGCTTCGGCGGCCGTGCCGGCCTCGGCCACGACCTGGAAGCGCTCGCGCCGTTCGAGCAGCGAGACGAGACCCTGTCGGACGACCTCGTGATCGTCGACCACGAGCAGCCGCAGCGGGCGTGCCTCGGTCTGGTCGATCATTCGTTTCCTCGATCCGTGGCCCCGCCGCCCGGTAGGTCGCGACGGGTCACCTCCACGATGATACGCGTGCCACGGCCGAGCTCGCTTTCGACGGCGAGGCTGCCGCCGATGGACGCAACACGCGCCCGCATGTTCAGCAGGCCCTGGTGGGCCGGGCCGCGGACCCCGCCCGGATCGAACCCTACTCCGTTGTCGCTGACGACCATCTTCACGTGGCCGCCGCGCGCTTCGACCTCAACGCTGCCACGGGTCGCCTTGGAGTGGCGGGCGATGTTGCTGAGAGCCTCTCTGGCGATGGAAAGCAGCTGGCCTGTCACGTCGGGCGGCAGGCCGATCTCCTCGACCGCGGATGTGTCGAGGTCGATGTCCACCATGCTGTTGACACGGAACTCATCGGCGAGCGCCTCCAGCCCACCCACCAATCCCGCTTGCTCGAGCAGCTCGGGCCGCAGTCCGAAGATGAAGTTGCGGATGTCGCGGATCGACTGGTCCAGCGAGTCGATGGCCCGCTCGACTCGCGCCTTGGCCACCTCCGGCTCGTCCGCCATCAGGTCCGGCACGTCTTCGAGCGAGAGACCCACGGCATAGATGCTCTGGATGATGCCGTCGTGCAGGTCGCGACCGATACGCTCGCGCTCCTCGACGATCGCCAGACGCTGAACCTGCTCGTGGAGCCGGGCATTCTCGATGGCGATGCCGGCGTGCAGGGCGAACATCTCGACGAGGCGCTCGTCGTCCTCTGTGAAGTCGCCTGACGGCTGCTTGTTGGTGAGATAGAGGCGGCCGATCGACCGCCCTTTTGCCCCGATCGGAACCCCCAGCAGGGTGCCCATAGGCGGGTGGTTGGGCGGCATGCCGTTGCGGCGGGGATCGGTGTTGATGTCGTGGACGCGGACCGGACGATTCTCCCGGGCAATCGCGCCCAGCAAGCCGAGGCCGCGCGGCGGAGCTCCGATGCGCTCTCGTTCGGCGCGGGTGATGCCGCTGGTTATGAAGCGTTCGATTCCGCCCTCCTGGTCCACGATCCCAAGGGCCGCGTACCGGGCGTGGGCGAGCTCGCGAACCCGGTCCGTGATCAGCTGCAGGACGCGGTCCAGGTCGAGCACGCCGGCGATGCCGCGGGTGGCGACGTCGAGCGCGGAGAGCTCGTTTGAGGCCTGGCCCGCTCGGGCGCGAGACCATGCCGACCCGATCACGATCTCCAGGCCGCGGGCACATTCATCGACGGAGAAGACGGCCGCGGGCGGGGCGTCCAGCTGCAGGGTCCCCAGGACGCGGTCGCCGAACCGGAGCTGGTACGTCCGAAGACCGGCCGTCCCGGCCCCCTGGTCGATCAGGCTACCTGCCCGCAGCTCGACCTCGACGAGGGGCGAGGCGCTGAGGTGAAGGTGGCCGCCACCAAGCCCGGAATCGGCGATCACGCCGCCGAACGCTTCCTCGAGCCGAGTGTGGCCCTCGGGGCTGGGATCCGCGTGCCAGCGCTCCAGGGCCTCTGAGACATCCCGCAGCCCGAGCAGGCCGGCGGCCTTCTGGCTTGCGTTCGGGGTCGGCTTCGCGGCGGTCATCATCGGGAGCCTAGCAGGAGGTTCGATCGGGCGTCTCGCACGCCCGGGGACCTTTGTGCCCGCGGGAACGGGCCGGAGGTCCCTTGGCCCTCCCCCGGAGCGCGCCCACCATCGCCCAACACGGCGACCGGCAGCAAGCCGGCCCGTCCGACCGCACGAGAGCGTATGTCTCAGCTCGAAACCATCCTTCTCGCGACCGACGGATCGCCCGCATCGGAGCCGGCGAGCGAGCAGGCGATCGACCTCGCGACCCAGGTCCAGGCGCGCCTTCTGGTCATGAGCGTCCTCGCCGCCTCATCGCGCCCGTCCGAGGCCTCGGCGGGTCAGGTCGTGGCCGACTCGCGCGATTCCCTGACCGCCAAGGCCCAGGCGATCGTGCAGCGGGCCAAGGCCGCCGGGGCCAACGCCACGTTCCTGGTCTGGGAGGGTGTCGCCGGGGAGGCGATCGTCGCCGCGGCAGACGCTGAGAACGTCGATCTGATCGTCGTAGGGTCGCACGGCCGCAGCGGCGTCAGCCGCTTCCTGATCGGCAGCGTCTCGGACTACGTGGTCCGCCACGCCCACTGCCCGGTCATGGTCGTCCGCGGCAAGCAGGACGCCGTTCGGCGGTAGGGTCGTCGGCTCGCCGCGCGCTGCGTCCGGGCGGGTGGCGCACAGATTCGTCGCGGTTTGCCAGTACCAGTTGCGTTACGTGACGTCACAACCGGAACTCATGCCAGAGTGCCGCGAAAGACAGCCATTCCTGCGCCAGGCATTCACGCAAATCGGCCTGGTCGGCTGCCTCGAACGGCCCGAACACCCGGACGCCCTCGACCTCTGCGCCAACGCAAACACCATTGGCAAACTGCAACGTCGCGGTCGTGGCGCGAGGCTGCCGCCCGCTCCCCTACTTCGTGTAGGCGCCTTCGGGGTCGAGCTCCTCGCGGATCAGGCGCAGCTCCCCGGCGGTGGGCGCCGGCGTCGTGGGGAGTGGGTCGGCTACCTTGGGCTGCCAGCCCATCGTGTCGCGCACCTGGTCGAGCGTGGCGCCGGGATGGATCGAATCCAGGCGCATCTCGCCGGTTTCGTCGAAGTGGTAGATGCCGAGATCGGTCACGACCACCGACGGCCCGGAGCCGAGCCAGCCTTCTTCGCGCCGCGTTCGGGCCGCCGACTCCGCCCCGCCGAGGTTGCCTGGCGAGGTCCGGAAGTCGATCCGATCGACGAACGAACGCTTCGACTGGCGCATGATCACGAATACCTGACGCGCGTTGATGGCGATCTCGCATGCCCCTCCGGACCCGGGCAGTCTGGTCTTCGGATGCTCGTAGTCGCCGATCACCGTGCTGTTGATGTTGCCAAAGCGGTCGATCTGGGCGGCGCCGAGGAAGCCGACGTCCACGAGCCCGCCCTGCAAGTAGAAGCTGAACAGCTCGAACATCGAGACGGCGGCCGTTGCGCCGGTGACGATAGTCGGGTCGCCGATGGAGAGCGGGAGACGAGCCGGCTTCGCACCGAAGGCGCCGGACTCGTAGACGAGCTCCAGCTCCGGGGCGACGGTGAGGCGGGCCAGGTTGACGGCGATGTTCGGCAGGCCGACGCCCACGAAGCAGACGCGCTGGCCGGCCAGCTCGCGGGCCGCGGCCACGATCATCATCTCGGCGCTGGTGAAGGCCGCGGGGGAGCCGGTGGCGCCTGGGCCGGAGGCGGTGGCGCCCGAAGGCGGAGTGCGCGGCTCGTTCACTCGTAGACCCCGTAGTCGACCGAACCGGAGGGGGCGGTGCCCGACGGCCGCAGGGAGGCCACTCTCTCGGCCCCGAGCTTCTCGATGTACTCGCGGCGGCCGCTGACGCCGTGGACCCACTCGTCGAGCCAGGTTTTGGTCGTTGTCGCGTCGCGGCTGATCGCGTCCCAATCCCGGTAGAAGCGGTTGTCGCGGTCGTAGGCGCCCTGGACGTACGAGGGGTGCGCGCCCCACGGCTCCACAACGACCGCGTCCACGATCAGGCCGGGGATCACCGTTCGGTTGGGATCGGCACGGATGACGGCCTCGTCGACCAGCTCCTCCACGACCACGATCACCCGCTCCGCGGCGAAGGCGGCCTCCTTCTGGCAGCCGAGCAGGCCCCACATCTGGGTGTTGCCCTCGGCGTCGGCCCGCTGGGCGTGGACGACGGTCACGTCCGGTCTCAACGGCGGCACCGCGTACACGGTCTCGTCGCCATAGGGCGAGCGGATGGGCCGGATGAGCGGGTTGGCCTTCGGCAGGTCCGTCTCGAAGTACGAGCGCAGCGGGAAGAAGGGCAAGTTGGAGGCGCCGGCCGTATACCGGCCAACCATCCCGAAGTGGCTGTATTCCTCCAGCTCCAGCGGCGCCGGATCCCGGTCCTCGACGCGGCGGCGGATCGCGTGAAGCCCGCCGACGCCGGGATTCCCGAGCCAGCTGAAGACGAGCTTGCGGGCTGTACCGGCGGCGATCATCTGGTCGTAGATCAGGTCCGGCGTGAGGCGCGCCAGAGTCAGGTCCCGCTTGCGCTGCCTGATGATCTCGTGCCCGGCGGCGAAGCAGATCAGGTGCGTGAAACCTTCGATGGCGACGACGTCACCGTCGTGGACGAGGGCGGCGACGGCGTCGCGCATCGATGCGACCTTACCCATCGGCGCTCACCTGGCGATCACCTCGCGCTTATCTGCAGGTCCGCGACGGCCGGCCATCGGGCCCGACCAATCGGGACAATCCTGCCATACGTCAACCCGGGTAGCACGAGGCACGATCCGTCGCGGCCCAGAGCGCCGGAACGGGCCAGAAGGGGGCCGGAGAGCCTCGAAGCCCGGCCTCGGAGGCGCAGCGACCTGGTCACGTGCTACTCCCGGTTGGCATTCGGCTGGATCGGGGCCCCATGTCTCCGTCACGCGCTGCCCGCATTGGCGTCTGGCAGGATCGGGGACCGCCGGGGCACTGTTGCGACCCGCCGGAGCTCAGCCCGCCTTCGCGACCTCCGCAACCGCCTCGCCGAACAGCTTCAGGCCCACGGCAGCCTCCTCGGCAGTCAGCACCAGCGGCGGAGAGACGCGCACCACGGAATGACCGGCCTCGAGCGTCAGCAGCCCGCGTTGGAAGCTGGCCCACTGGACCGCGTCGGCATGCTCGTGTGTGTCGAACTCGACGCCGATCATCAGACCGATCCCGCGCACGTCCCGAATCAGCGTCGGGAACCGCTTCTGCAGCTCGCGCAACCCTGCCAGCAGCTGGTCCCCCCGCGCTCTGGCGTTGGCCATCAGGCCACCCTCCAGCAGCCTGATCGTCTCGAGGGCCGCGGCGCAGGCCAGCGGGTTGCCGCCGTACGTGGTTCCGTGCGCACCCGGACCCCACGTCGTCATGAGCGAGTCGCGGGCGATCATCGCGCCCAGGGGCATGCCGCTGGCGATTCCCTTGGCCGTGGCCACGATGTCCGGCTCCACGCCCCAGTTCTCGATGGCCCACATCTTGCCGGTCCGGCCGGCACCGCACTGAACTTCGTCGGCCACGAGCAGGATGCCGTGCTCGTCGCAGATGGCCCGCAGACCCTGCAGGAAGCCGTCTTCGGGGACGACGTAGCCGCCTTCGCCCTGGATCGGCTCGACCACAACCGCCGCAACCTCGTTCGCGGGGACGAGCTTGTCGAACAACACCTCGTCGAACCACCCCAGATCCGCCACGTGCCCGAACGGCGCATGGTAGACGCCCGGCAGCATCGGCCCGAAGCCGGCACGGTACTTCGCCTTGGAGGCGGTCAGCGACACGGAGCCGTACGACCGGCCGTGGAAGCCGCCCAGGAAGGCGACGATGTACTGGCGCCCGGTGGCGAAGCGGGCGAGCTTGATCGAGGCCTCTACCGCCTCGGTCCCGGAGTTGCCCAGGAAGACCCTGCACTTCTCCTCCATCGGCGCGATGCGGGCCAGCTCGGCGCACAGCTCGGCGTAGACCGGCGGGTAGAAGTCGCAGCCAGGGTAGTGGATCAGCGTCGCCGCCTGCTCCTGGATGCGGCGCACCACATCGGGGTGGCAGTGGCCGGTCGAGGTGACGGCGATGCCGGCGTTGAAGTCGAGGAAGAGGTTGCCGTCGATGTCCTCGATGGTGCAGCCCTCGCCTCGGACCGGCACGATCGGGTAGGCGCGCGGCAGGCTGGGCGAGGTCCACTTGCCGTCGAACTCGACGTGCGCGCGCGCCTTGGGGCCGGGTAGCTCGGTGACGACGTGGGGAACGGCGGGAGCCTGGGCGAGCTTGCCAGGAGCCTGGGTCACGGTGCACCTCGACTGGACATCGCGCCGGGCCCGGAGGCCGCAGGAGCGCAAGAGCGGATAGCCTTTATGCAGGCTGGATAGTCCGCTCAGTATAGCCGAGGAGCGCCCGACGGCTCAGGTCCCGTGCTCCGCCTCGTGTGCCGCGTCCGCCTCGGCCTTGGTCTTGTGGATCGTGCCGGGGGCGTGCTCGGGCGGGGCATAGATCGTGTACAGCCGCAAGTCGGTCGAGCCTGTGTTCACGAAGTTGTGGCGCGTTCCGGCGGGGACGTGCACGAGTCGATCGACGGAGACGGCGCTCCGTTCGCCGTTCAGGATCGCCTGCCCTTCGCCCTGGACGAAGACCAGCACCTGGTCCACATCGGGGTGGACCTCACTGCCGATCTCGCCGCCCGGTGGGATGCTCATCACGACGACCTGGCTGTTCGGTCCAGTCGCGAGGACCTCGCGGAAGTAGGTGTTGGCCTTCGCCCGCTTGACTATGTCTTCGTTGAACGCCATGTCTCGCCTCCCTGGTAGCGGTACGGGTCGAGCGCGGGTCCGCCCGGCAGGTCCGCTGGGGGCGGCCCTGACCCTTTCAATCGACCAGCGTCTGCGACTGCTCGCGCATGAACTGCTGTACGTAGTAGAGGCCGCCGGAGGCCTTGCCGGTCGTGCCCGAGCCCTTCCAGCCACCGAACGGCTGGATGCCCGGCCAGGCCCCCGTCGTGGCGCCGGCGCGGCGGTTGATGTAGATGACGCCGGCTTCGATCGTCTCCTTGAAGCGCTCGATCTCCTCTGGATCGTCGCTGTAGAGGCCGGCTGTCAGGCCGTAGATCGTGTCGTTGGCGCGCTCCAGGGCCTCGTCCAGCGACTCGAACGGCGCCACCGCGATGAGCGGGACGAACAGCTCGTCGCGCCAGATGTGGTGCTCGGGCGGGAGGTCGACGACGATCGTCGGGGCCACGTACAAATCGCTGGGGTAGGCGGGGCCGCTCAGCCACTCACCGCCATAGAGGATCCGTCCATCGCGGCGGGCTTCGGCTACCGCGGCCTCGTACTTGGCCAGGGCCTTGGCGTTGACGAGCGGCCCGAGCCAGTTCTTGCGGTCGGTCGGGTCGCCGATGGTGATCGCCTTCGTCTTGGCTATGAGCTGCTCGAGGAACGCCTCGTAGACCGGGGCCTCGACGTAGACCCGGCTGCAGGCCGAGCACTTCTGGCCACCGTAGCCGAAGGCAGAGCGCATCACACCCTCGGCCGCCTCTTCGAGGTCCGCTCGCGCGCTGACGATGGCCGGGTTCTTGCCGCCCATCTCGACGATGACGGGCTTGGGGAAGCGCCGGCTGAACTCCTTGAAGACATGATTGAAGCCGACCTCGAACGAGCCGGTGAAGAGCAGGCCGTCGATCCCTTCGTTCTCCTGGAGCTCGGCGCCGACGACAGCGCCCGGCCCGCTGACCATGTTGAAGACGCCGCGCGGCAGACCCGCGAGATCCGCGATCTCGGCGAGCTTCACGCCGCACAGCGGGGCGTCGCTGGAGGGCTTGTAGACGACGGCGTTGCCGGCAACCAGCGCCCCACCGGAAGGTCCGCCGGAGAGGGCCATAGGGAAGTTGAACGGGCTGATGACCGCCCAGACGCCGTGCGGCTTGAGCACCGATCGGGTGTGGACGGTCTCATCGCCGAGGTTGCCCATGGCGTGGTCGAAGCCTTCGCCGGCCTCGAGCTGGTCGCAGTAGTAGCGGATCAGGTCGGCCGTCTCCTCGACATCGCCGAGCGCCTCGAGGCGGTTCTTTCCCACCTCGATGGCCATCAGCGCCGCCAGCTCCATCTGCCGCTCGCTGATCAGGTCCGCCATGCGGCGCATGATCGCGATCCGCTCCGGCCACGGCGTGCGGGCCCAACCTGGGGCAGCGGCGCGGGCCGCGGCGATGGCGTCGCGCACGTCCTGGCGCGTCCCCTTGGCGAAACGGCCGACCAGCGCACCATCGATCGGAGAGCGTTTGTCGAAGGTCTCCGTGGCGGCTCGCCACTCGCCGTTGATGAAGAGCCCGTGGGTGACGCCCAGCTCGCCTCTCGCGGTCGCCAGGCCGGCGTCGTAGGAGGCGTGCAGCTGCTCGTTGTCGTTGCGCAGCGTGGCGTAGGTGATCTTGAGCCGGGGCTTAGACGTCGCGGCCATCCGAACGCCCTCCTGGTGCGCAGCACCGAGACCGGGCTGCGCCGCCCCGAGCCGCGCGCTCGCAGCTGGGCGCAGCCTTCGCTGCCGCTAGTCTAGCGCCGCCCTCCAAGGCCGCCTTTCGTAGCGCCCGCGTGCCCCGTCGCACGGGGCCACGAACGACCCTTCGGCCGGGTATCCTTCACCGGAACCGCGCCCGCGTCCCCCATCGGTTCCCCGCCACCCGGGAGCCACCCGAACCCGGGAACCATGACACCAATCCGCCAGGCGTTGCCGGGCGGTCTCCGGAGACTTGGATGACCGAACCCAGACCGATCCACAGCGTTGTCCTGGTCAAGCAGGTGCCCGACACGCATCACCTCAGCGGTGAGGTGATGACCAAGGACGGCACCATGAACCGCAATGCCCTGCCGGCCATCTTCAACCCGGAAGACCTCAACGCCCTCGAGATGGCCCTCCAGATCAAAGAGGGCCACGGCGGCACCGTAACCGTCATCACCATGGGGCCACCCAAGGCAGCCAGCATCCTGCGCGAGTCCCTCTTCCGAGGCGCGGACAAGGTGGTGCTGCTGACCGACCGCAAGTTCGCCGGCGCCGACACTCTGGCCACGTCCTACGCCCTGCAGCTCGCGATTCAGAAGCTGGACCACTTCGATCTCGTCCTGGCCGGCCGCCAGGCCATCGACGGCGACACCGCCCAGGTCGGCCCGCAGACGGCCGAGAAGCTCGGCATCCCGCAGATCACCTACGCCGAGTCCGTCATCGACATCGCCGACGGCAAGATCACCGCCCAGCGGGCCCTCGACTCAGGCTCCGAGATCGTGCGCTGCACGCTCCCCTGCCTGCTCACCGTCGTTGGCTCGGCCAACACGCCCCGGCCCGCCTCGGTCCGCCGCCAGATGGAGCGCAAGCTCTCAGCGGCCCCGGGCGAGTACGCCGCGATCCGCGGGCAGTGGCCCGAGTTCGAGACCGACGCCGCCCTCGAAACCTTCCTCGCCGCTCACAACCTGAAGATCCCCGTCTGGACGGCCGAGGACGTAGGCGCGACGGAGGGGAGCATCGGGCTGGCGGGCTCGCCGACGCAGGTCCACAAGATCAACTTCGTGGTCCTGGAGAGCACCGAGAGCAAGACCATCGCGCCCACGCCCGAGGCTATCGCGGCGATGGTGGCCGAGCTGGTCCATGAATACATCGTCGGGTAGGCGCGAGATGGCAGAGCAGAAGAGCATCTGGGTATTCATCGAGCACACCGACGACCACATCGCCGACGTGAGTCTCGAGCTGACCGGCAAGGCCCGCGAGCTGGCCGACCAGCTGGGCTACGAGGTCGTCGGCCTGCTATGCGGGTACGACGCCGACGCCCTGGCTCAGGAAGCGATCCACCACGGCGCCGACCGCGTCCTGCTGGCCGACCACCCGGAACTGGCCCTATACCGCACGCTCCCCTACGCCCGTGTGGCGATCGCCGAGGCGAGCAAGCGCCGGCCGGAGATCTTCCTGATCGGCGGCACACCCAACGGCCGGGACTTCGCGCCGCGAGTGGCCAGCGCCCTCCGCTGCGGGCTGACGGCCGACTGCACCGACCTGCAGATCGGCGACTACTACGTCAAGAAGGAAGACAAGACCTACAAAGATCTGCTCTACCAGATCCGGCCGGCTTTCGGTGGCAACCTGATTGCGACGATCGTCAACCCGAACACGCGGCCGCAGATGGCCACGGT